>NZ_JSZM01000001.1:0-329356 GCF_000801965.1 Lysinibacillus sp. A1 | reverse complement strand
GGCATTTTCTAATGGTACAACGGCTAAATCTACCTTTCCCTCTGCTACTGCCTCAATACATTCAGGGATCGTTGCACAGGGTACAAGCCACTCATTTGGAAAAGTAGCCTTTGTTGCTAAGTATGTAAATGATGCTTCCGGTCCTAAATATGCGATTCGATTTTCCCATTGTTGCTTTGTCATTGCAAAAACCTCCTTTATGGAATAAGGAGCAGTCCCTAGTGATTGATGTATCACTGAGGGACAGCTCCTTATTTGAGCTTTGGTATCGTATTATTACTCCAGTGTTGCAAGAGCATATGGATTATTAAACACGATAATTGTCATTTTTGTCAAAAATTAAAGGATCGAACACCTTACTATGATTATAAAGCACCAGAACTAATGACTTCCGCTGACTCAACAAAATCTAACCGTTTTAATTGCTGGATTAAGTCATCAAGATCACATGTCATACTTGTTACATCTAGTGATAATGTAACATTGGCACGTCCCTGGATAGGGATTGTTTGATGAATTGTCAATACGTTACAATGTGTAATTGTCACAGTTTCTAGAAGCTTAGCAAGTGTTCCTTTTCTATCTTGAAGCTGTAAAAAGACTGTTAAAATGCGTTCCTGCACGATTGAATGAAAAGGAAAAACCGCATCACGATATTTGTAAAACGCACTTCGCGATAAATCCACCTGCTTTACCGCATCCCAAATGGAAGATACTGAACCACTTGATAATAAGTGCTTCGCCTCCAAAGTTTTTTGCATTGCATCCGTTAAAACATCCTCACGAACTAAATAATATCGCTGATTCGCAACATTCTTCATACGCTTCCCCCTAAAACTCATGTCTTAATCGACAAATTCAAATTCAAACTCTTGTAGGCGAACTGTATCGCCATCCTGTGCTCCACGTTCACGTAGAGCCTCGTCCACACCCATTGCACGCAATTGACGAGCAAAACGACGTATACCATCTTCACGGCTAAAGTCCGTCATTTTAAATAAGCGCTCAATAGCATAGCCACTAATAATGAATGTACCGTCATCGTCACGAGTGATTTCGAAATCTTCACCTTTAGCCTCATGCTTGTACATAACCGTTGCGTCTGATTGTTCCTCTACTTCATCATACAGTGGGAATTCAGGCGTTACTTCTAATAGATCCGCAATAGCAAACAACAGCTCTTTTAACCCTTGACGTGAAACAGCAGAAATTGGGAAAATTTGAACGTCTTCTCCTACCTTTTGGCGGAATGCTGTTAAGTTTTCCTCTGCATCAGGCATATCCATTTTATTGGCCACAATAATTTGTGGACGCTCTGTTAAACGAAGATTATATTGTTTTAGCTCATCATTAATTGTTAAATAATCTTCATAAGGATCGCGACCTTCCATTCCTGACATATCAATCACATGGACGATAACGCGTGTACGTTCAATATGTCGTAAAAATTGGTGGCCTAATCCTACCCCTTCATGAGCTCCTTCAATTAGCCCTGGTAAATCTGCCATTGCAAAGCTTCGGTGATCATCTGTTTCAATCATGCCTAAATTCGGTACAATTGTCGTGAAATGATAAGCACCAATTTTTGGCTTAGCAGCAGAAACAACCGATAAAAGTGTTGATTTACCAACACTTGGGAAACCAACTAACCCTACATCTGCTAAAACTTTTAACTCTAATATAACATTTAATTCTTGTCCTGGCTCACCTTTTTCAGAAAGTTCTGGCGCTGGGTTGGCAGGTGTAGCAAAGCGAGAATTTCCACGTCCACCACGTCCTGCTTTCGCAATAACGGCTCTTTGCCCATGCTCGACTAAGTCAGCAATAACGGCATTTGTTTCTTCATTCATAACCACTGTACCTGGTGGAACTTTAACAATTAAATCTTCCGCATTTTTACCGTGCATGCCTTTACTCATACCATGCTCGCCACGCGGTGCTTTAAAATGGCGTTTATAACGGAAATCCATTAACGTACGTAAGCCTTCCTCTACTTCAAATACGACATTACCGCCATGTCCACCATCTCCACCAGCTGGACCACCGTTCGGTACATATTTTTCTCGACGAAAGGCCACCATGCCATCTCCGCCGTCGCCACCTTTAACATAAATCTTTACGTGATCGACAAACATTTAGTTCACTCCCTATTTGCACTCAAGACATATTGCCAGCGTGTATTTGTCTGCTCAATTGTTTGAATGTCGAATTGTTTCAAACCTTTTTCGGTGAATGCATCAGCACTCCATAACCCATTTAGCGTGAATGTCACGGCAAATGTCTGATCGTCAACACGTACATCAAGCGTGAGGATCTGCTCTGTAAATGGATCTAATGTATCATAAACATGCATAACTGTTTTGTTTAAGTAATCTACAATTTCCTGATCAATCTTATTGGTCACAGGCTTTTTTATGTCGCTGTTTATTTTCCAAGCTAAGGAAGGGAAACGCCATCCTGCTGTTTGGAACCATTCGATTGTTTGTGATAATTGTAGTCGATTGAGGATAGAAAACACTCTTAATTGTTCTGAAAAATGCTGAATAAGTTCCTTTGATTCATCAACTCTACCTAAATCTAAATTCATGCGAATCAATTGCAATTGATTCACAAAATCATGATTTGCAAAACGTAATACTTCACTAATGGTTAGTGATTGATTGTTCATCCCATTCACTCCAATAAAGTTATCTTTACTAGTATAACAAGTTTTGCTGTATTTTTCCCTTAATTCTTATTTCAATTATGCCCAGGCATAATTACTTCTGAAATCGCTCAGTTTTAGGCCAACGAGAAGTTGGTTAGTCGTTGCTACAAGACATGACGACCATAGTCAGAATTCCTTTATTTCAGTGGCTTTTGACGCTACAAAAAAAAGGAAAACCGCCTATTTTTTATCACCTAACTACTGTTGCTACACTTTCTATTTAACAGCCATCTGTGAAAGTGGTTGAAATTTAGCCAAAAAAAGGACTGCAATAAATGCAGTCCTCCGCTTTATGATATCTTATAAAAGATTAAGCTTCTTGTGGTGCTGGGTATACAGATACTTGTTTGCGATCGCGACCTAAACGTTCGAATTTAACAACGCCGTCAACTTTAGCAAATAGTGTATCGTCACCACCACGACCTACGTTTGTACCTGGGTAAATTTTTGTACCGCGTTGACGGTAAAGAATTGAACCACCAGTTACGAATTGGCCATCAGCACGTTTAGCACCAAGTCGTTTAGACTCAGAGTCACGTCCGTTTTTAGTAGAACCTACCCCTTTTTTCGATGCGAAAAGTTGAAGGTCTAAAGCTAATAATAATTTCATCGAGTTCCACCTCCTACTTGGTTGTAGTTGATTTGGATGTATTGTCCGTAATTTTGCACCATAGAATACACTTGGGCAGTCATTACTTGAACAATTAACTGTAGTTTTGCATCTACTTCAGGCTCTAAATCTGAGGGTAGATCTACCTTAAGATAGCCTCCACCTTCAGCTGCTTGTTCGACTTCTGGCTGGATTTGTAATAATGCATAAATAGCATTTACCGTACCAATGGCAATAGTAGATGCTCCTGCACATACTAAATCTTTCCCAGATTCATCGTACCCAGCATGTCCTGAAAATTCGAATGCTGACACATGTCTATTTTCATCGTGATGAATCGTAACTTGTATCATTCGCTACACCTCACTATTAAGCGTTGATTGCTTCAACAACTAATTTTGTGTAAGGTTGACGGTGACCTTGTTTACGACGGTAGTTCTTTTTAGCTTTCAATTTGAAAACAACGATTTTTTTCGCACGGCCTTCTTTAACAACTTTCGCTGTTACAGTAGCACCATCTACGAACGGAGCACCAACTTTAACGTTTTCGCCACCTACGAATAAAACTTTATCAAAAGTTACAACCTCGTCAGCTTCTACGCCTAATTTTTCAACGTAGATTTCTTGACCAGCTTCTACTTTGATTTGTTTACCACCAGTTTCAATAATTGCGTACATTTTACTGCACCTCCTCTTAGACTCAGACTCGCCTGTTTACAAAGGTGATCTTATAGTAAGATACTTGTACCTTCCCAGAGCGGTTGTAGTAGCACGGGTGCTACAAACAATAACATTAAAATATTACCACATGGCTTTTTTTAAGTCAATCTATTCATAACATATTTTTCAAAAGCTATACGATATTTTCGATAACGCCATTCTTTTAAAACTTGAAGCCAAATAAATAAACAAATGATTGCTAAAAAAATAGATTGTGGTAAGAAATTTAAAGTTATCAGAAATAACGTCGTGGCAACCATGAATGACAGCCAATAATACATTTCCACCACTCGAGCATTTGGATAATATAAAAATAACCATGCTAACAGTATCCTGCCACCATCTAATGGTAGGATAGGCATCATATTCACTAATAATAGCACAAGTTGAACGCTTATTAGCTTACCTGCGATTAGCTCGGGCATAAAAAAAGCGAGGCCAATCCCTAAAATAGTAGCGATTGGTCCTCCTAATGCAATCCATAGGAGTGACGATGCTTGCACAACCGCTGGATTTTCAAATTGAATTTCCCCTCCGTAAGGTGCAATAACACATGATTTTACTCTTACGCCACACAGTAGGGCTGCTAATAAGTGACCTGCTTCATGCCATATTAGCGAGAAAAAAATAATAGCATAATAAGCAAGTTGTCCACTAAAAATCATGACAAATACGAGAGGAATACAGAGAAGATGTAATTTAATCTTCATGGGTCTCCATCGTTTCCAACCATTGTACAATTTGCTCTAAATCGTAATGAGCATCTCCCTTTTCAATGGAAAGATAAAGTTGCCCAGCTTCTTTCATACCAATCAAATCATTCGCCTGTATGGATGTATAAGGTAGCTGCGCTAAGCTATCTAGCATGCCATAAGAGACGGTTGTACCATCATCATAGCTAATGGTCATGGTCTTACCAGTATATTTTGTATGGCCAGTGAACACGACTAAACCGTTCTGTCCAGCATAAACGGGTAAGCCAACATCATACTGCAATAAATATCCCTCTTTAAAAACCTGGGCATTAGCAAAAGTTAAAAGATCTGCTTGCCCCACATCACTAGATACTGTAATGGTCTCATTTTCTTTATCAAACCAACTTTGCCCCAGCTCACTTAAGTACGTTAAATCTGCCGAGGTTGTGACCATCTTTCGAACAGGCGTATCAACTACCCCCTGATCTTCTAAACGAATTACAAGCATAGTAGCTGCCACGAGTAGTATTGTGAAAAACCATTTCCATTTTTTAAACAAGCCCTCATCCTTTTTTCCACACTATATGTGATTGCATGTCCAAACATGCAAAAAAACCTTCTCGCACAAATGCACGAAAAGGTTTTAAATTATCTTGAAAATAATGATTTAAGTTTTGAAAACATACCTCTTTGCTCATCTTGAATAGCCATTAATGGAACCGACTCACCCAATATACGACGAGCAATATTTCGATAACCCAAAGATGCTTTATTAGAAGGGTCCATAACGATTGGTTCTCCTTTATTGGAGGATGAAATAACACCTTCACTATCAACAATAATTCCTAATAGATCAATAGACAAATGAGTTGTAATTTCATTCACATCCAAAGTGTCGCCGCTTTTCATCATATGTTGTCGAATACGATTGATGATGAGCTTCGGAGCAGTGATATCTTCCTGTTCTAATAAACCAATAATTCGATCTGCATCTCGAACAGCGGAAATTTCAGGTGTTGTGACAACAATCGCATGATCTGCACCTGCAACGGCATTTCTATAGCCTTGTTCAATACCTGCTGGACAATCTATTAATACATAATCATAGTCTCTTTTTAATTCCTCTATTAAGCTCTTCATTTGCTCAGGGGTAACAGCATTTTTATCTGTCGTTTGAGCAGCAGGTAATAAAAATAGTTTATCATCCACGCGCTTATCTTTAATCAATGCTTGATGTATTTTACAGCGCCCTTCCACTACATCGACTAGATCATAAATAATACGATTTTCTAGGCCCAAAATAACATCTAAATTACGCAGGCCAATATCTGTATCAACTAAACATACCTTTTTACCTTGTAGAGCCAATGCAGTCCCAAGGTTAGCCGATGTCGTTGTTTTTCCGACACCACCTTTACCCGAAGTTATGACGATCGCTTCTCCCACACTAGCTTCCTCCCTTAGACACATTTAACAATGGTCGAATATTTTTTAAGGCGTGAATTTGATCGTACGTAATGCGTCCATCGTAACCAATAAATGCACAAGTCATTTCTGCTTGATCGATTTCTTTCACATGCTCATCTGACATTGCTTCCACCTGATCAGCAATCATAATATGTGTAGCCTCAAATCGAGACGCGGCAATAATAGCTTCTTTATTGCCCTGCACACCAGCATGTACTATCCCTTTTAGTTTACCTAAGACATACACATTACCGCCAGCCTCAACCCGACCGTTTGGATTGACATTTCCTACAATGATAATGTCCCCTGATGAACGTAGAATCTGCCCTGATCTGACCACACCTAAATATGTATCTTGTTGACTTTCAATCATTTTCTGGTTGCTTTCATGGACAGTCAGTACTTCGCTTTGTACATTCGCTACAATGAGTTGCTCTGTTTCCTGCACAATATGAATAAGTTCATCGATCTGTTCATCAGTACAGTATCGATAGCCTAAGTATAATTGTACATCTACTTTACCATCGATACCGCCTTCTAACACTTTTTTCTTTAATTCTTCTACTAAATCGCTATAAGCACATTGGTCGTCAAGACGCAGTACAAATCCGTCCTTCGTTCCCTTCATATTAACTAATTGTTTTTTCATGAATGCCTCACCTCACGTTGTTCTTTGTTAAGAAACCTCACGTGCTCTCTGTAAGACACGCGCATTAATTAGATACTTGAAGGCCCAACCAAGAATCATTAAAAATAAAGCATTTGCAATGATTGTTGGCAGTAGTCGTGAACGTAAGAAATCCGATAAAGGTATTGCTGTAAAATCGATCAAGAAGAAAAATTGATAGAGTATAAATTCTAAAATGGCTACTAACACAACTGAAATAGTTGTTGTTACGACTAAGTGCTGATGTATAACTTTCACGATAGACCCTGCTAAAAAACATATAAGTGGATATAGAACTGAATATAATCCAATAATATCAATGTAAAACACATCATACAAGACACCAAAAAAAAGTCCATACATTACCGCACGTTGACGGCTGTAATAGATGGAGATAAAAATGAGATATAAGATTAAAAAACGCGGTACTAGAAAATACACTTCTCCCTTAATTTCAATTGGAGAAAGCATCGCAAACTCTGGTTCTAGCAAGAATAGTAAAACCGCCACAGAAGGAATGAGAAAACGAACCATCATTCCGCCTCCTCTTCATTCGTATCTTGCGGGTTTGTTAAATCTTCGTTCGTTGAGCTGCCATCTGAGCCATCAATGACTGTAGATGTACGTTTGGCAATAACAACATGCTCTAAAATCGAAAAATCAGCAGATGGTCTGACATACGCCATTTTTGTTAAGCCATGATCATCTGTACTAACCTCTGTAATTTCTCCGATAGGAACACCTTTAGGGAAAATACCTCCGAGTCCTGAAGAAACTACCTGCTCGCCTTCTTTAACCTTCAAACTAGAATCGATTCGCTTCATAATGAGTTCATTACGTTCTTCATCAAAGCCCTCGATTAAACCGTATGCTTCTTTTTCACCTAACACCATTGCAGAAACACGATAGTTAGGATTATTTGTATTTAAAAGCTCTACCTCAGAAGTGAAAGGCGTAACTAGTGTAATTTTCCCAACTAGCCCCTTCGCCGTCATAACTGCCATGTTTTTTTGAACTCCATGAGAAGATCCTTTGTCTAAAATGATTTTCTCTTCCCATTGGTCAGGATTTCTAGCAATCACTGTTGCTTGAATAGGATTATATGCCTTTAAGCTCTCAGCTTTATCCAAAAGCTCACGAAGCTTTGTATTCTCTGATTTTAAATCCGTAGCCTCAGCTTGTACAACTGCAAAATCTTCTAGGCGTGCTTTTAAACGTTTATTTTCTTCGTACGTGTTTAAGAGGGAGTCAATACTATTAAAAATACCATTAACATAATTCGCCGGCTTCGCAACAAGCGATTGTGCGACGCCGACAGTATCTTTAATAATTTGCTCTGGTAAAGTAGCATTCGTCCGATCACGTAATGAGAAGCTAATCAATGCCACAAGAAAAACCATGCCTACGAGCAGCAAAATTACTTTCTTATTGAAAAAAAAATGTGGCATTGCCTAAACCTCCTTACCCTTTAACCTGTTGTTGACGAATTAAGTCCATATGATCTAAAGCTTTACCCGTACCAATTGCTACACAGTCTAAAGGATCTTCTGCGATAAATACCGGCATATTTGTTTCTTTACTAATCACTTTATCTAAGTTCGTTAATAGTGCGCCACCACCAGTTAAAACGATACCACGCTCCATAACGTCCGCAGATAATTCGGGAGGTGTCTGTTCTAATGTTTTTCGAACGCCATCAATAATGGATGAAACTGCTTCGCGTAATGACTCAGAAATTTCTTGTGAAGAGATTTCAATTGTTTTCGGTAAACCTGTTAGAAGGTCACGACCTCTAATTTCCATCTTTTCTTCTGGCCCTTCAGCTAATGCCGTACCAATTTCCATTTTTACCGCTTCTGCAGTACGTTCACCAATTGTTAAATTATACGTTTTACGGATATATGAAATGATAGATTGATCCATTGCGTCCCCACCAACACGTACGGACTCACTTGTTACAATACCGCCTAGCGAAATAACAGCTACTTCTGTTGTACCACCACCGATGTCAACTACCATTGACCCTGTTGGATCCCACACTGGTAAATTTGATCCGATCGCCGCTGCAAATGGCTCTTCGATTGTGAAAGCCTCTTTTGCGCCCGCTTGTCGAGCTGCATCAATAACCGCACGTTGTTCCACTGAAGTAATACCATAAGGCACACAAATCATAACATTTGGTTTTTTCCAATTGCCGCCAGAATTTTTAGAGGCTTCTCTTAAATAGTACTGAATCATTGCTGTTGTAATATCGAAATCAGCGATAACGCCATCTTTCATTGGGCGAATTGCTACGATTGAGCCAGGTGTACGACCAATCATATTTTTAGCATCATTACCAACGGCAACGATATCTCCTGTTTTCGTATTCTTTGCTACTACTGAAGGTTCACGTAAAACGATTCCCTTTCCTTTAATAAACACTAATGTATTCGCTGTGCCGAGGTCAATCCCGACATCTTTGCTTCCTAGTCCAAACAAATTGTGTACTCCCTTTCTATTTAAGCCATACTTTCGTTGACATCCATTATCTTTGACAGTCATGTATAGGAAATTGAATTGTATAAAAATACAATTGACTCCTCCTCAAAACCCATAGCACTCCGTCAAAGTTTTTATCTTCATCAGTTAGTGTTTCACACCTTGAAAAAACTACACACTTATTTAGCTCACCACCATTTTCGATGGGAGTCTTTCCTGAATCAAGATAAAATTCATACCGTTCATTATAACGGAAAAGCGCAAGAATTTGTAGTGTCACATACTTTATCTCACAGAAAAGATACTATTTTAATTCCCTCTTAAACTAAAAATAGTACGTATAGATTAGCATATAATTTTTATTCTCATAAGACAATGTGTATCAGGCTACCAATTTTTGTGAAGATAATATCAGTTTCTAGAATACATTAACGAATTGAATCGAAAAAGGTTCGCCATTAAACCACAAAAAAATACAAAAATTTTAGGAATATGCCACTAATGTCATAGCGCTAAAATATTTCGAATTTGTTCGTAATGCTTCTATAAGACATCAGCTCAAGATAAAAAAACTCTGCAAATTTCTTGCAGAGTTAAAAATACCCTTTTTCCTTCAAACTGATGAATTGATGATCGCCGATAATTACATGATCAATTAATTCAATCCCCATAATATAACCAGCCTCTTCAATTCTCTTTGTGACATCAATGTCCTCCGCACTAGGAGTCGGTACTCCACTAGGATGATTATGTGCACAAATAATTGAAGCAGCAGATCGCTTCACGGCTTCTCGAAAAATTTCCCTAGGGTGCACGATGGAGGCATTTAAACTACCTATGAAAATCGTTTGTCTGTGAATAATTTGGTTTTTAATATTTAAAAAAAGAACAACAAAATGTTCCTGATTAAGTGAAGTCATATCAGGCATTAAATAAGCAGCAGCATCTTGTGGAGAACGAATAGTAAATTTCTCATCATTCTGCTTTTGAGCCAATCGTCGGCCAAGTTCAATGGCGGCTAATAATTGTATAGCCTTCACCTCACCGATCCCTTTAATAGCGACCATTTCTTCAATGGTTGCGTGTTTTAATTGATGGAGACGTTCAAAAACAGTTAATACTCGATTCGCGAGGACAAGAACCGATTCTTCTTTTGTGCCTGTCCTCAATAAAATAGCAAGTAGTTCTTGATTGGATAGACTTTCTGCCCCTTGTCGTATCAGTCTTTCACGAGGGCGATCTTCCAAATGAACATCACGTAACATCAACGTAGGCAAAGCCTTATCTAGCAAAAATGCTCACTCCTTCGCAAATTGGACAATTTGTAGGTTTACCAATTGCGAAAACAACGCTGCAAGTGGTAAGCCTACAACATTGTTGTAATCTCCTTCAATTCGTTTCACTAAAAGTGTGCCTATCGTCTGGATACCATAACCTCCTGCTTTATCGAAAGGGTCTCCAGAATCGACATAGGCTGCTATCAATTCCTTTGATAGAGGATGAAAAACAACCGTGGTTTCTTCCACAAAGATGTTTTCTTTCCCATTAGGTTCAATAATAGCGACCGCTGTCATCACAACATGTTCGCGATCAGATAAACGTAATAAATGAGCAATAGCTTCCTCACGAGATTTTGGTTTATGTAGCAGCTCATCATTGTCGACAACGATTGTATCAGCACCAATGATTGTTGCATTGGTTACTTTTTTCGCTACATCCCGTGTTTTTAAGAGAGCTACTCCTTTTACATATTCCTGCATTGAACTGGCTTGTACACTTGTTTCTTCAACTTCACTTGTCAGAACCTCAAACGGAAGTCCTAACATATCCAGCAATTCCTTTCTTCTTGGTGAAGCAGAGGCAAGTATAAGTTTATGGTTTGTTTTTAACATGATCCGACCATCCTTCCTTATCCTTATGATACCGAAGAATGTTCGATTTGAAAATTTTCTAAAAATCAAGATAATAATGATTTTACTATCTTTTACTTTTAAAATTTCACTTGGAGACATGTATTTTTAGCCTGATAATGAGCAAATACTTGCAAACGGATGACGCTGACATCGTTGGAAATAGTAGAAGCAGCTGCTCCAATTGTCTGCCAATCCTCAGGTAAAGTTGAATCCTTCCCTTTTTCCTTAAAATTTAATTTTGTAGCATTTTTGTCTGCTAATGCGGTAGTCACCTCCGCAAGGGTTGGCTCCTTACAGCTATCACCACTGACACTAAATGCTTTTTTAAAGGTTGCGGGTTCCTGTAAAAATTTAAGCTGACTTTCTTCAATCTCCATGCTTGTCCAAACATAAAACTTGCCATCAACCTCAACAATTGCGCTCTCTTTTAATGCAGGGTATTCGGCAACAAATGCACTTGCACTCTCATAGTTTGAATACACGCCTGCTTGACTAGCATAAAACATAGGTGCATTTGATGTACTAGTGTTCTCACCGGCAGTAGGAATGGTTTCTGATTGTGATTGATTAGTGGCCACATCACTGCCATTATTCTTTATCGGTAACTGGGTACTGGCTTGTAAAACACCTAAAAAAATGGCAACACCTAACAAACCTACAAATCCACCAATAATCATTGCACGAAATATTTGTTTTTTCATTACATGACTTACAATTTTCATCCATCTATCACCTCATCCTTCCACCTATCCGTACACGTTTCAATAAAAACGAGATTTCAATATATAAAAGTATATGTAGAATTAGAAGTGTAAATGCGAATTTATTGAGATTTGATTCATAACAAAAACGGCATACATTCATAAAAAAACTAGGACTTCCAAATAGGAGTCCTAGTCATTTCATATTTTCAAGCTATTTCTTACTGCTGTTAATAAATATAATGAGCCCGATACGATCGTTCTTTGTTTGTTGTCTGATTGCACCTGTAAAAATTGTGCATAATCCACTAAGATATTTTTAGATGTCGCTTTGGAAAGCTCCAGCAAATTTTGCGCAGCCATCGCTCGTGGATTATCAAAATCAACGAAATAAAATTCATCACTAACTTGCTCTAACAGTCGAAGAATTTGTTGAACGTCTTTGTCTGCTAATATACCCACAACAAATGTGATTCGTTCCCCAGGAAACTCACCCTTAATCGTTTCTACTAATTTCTCAGCACTTGCCGGGTTATGCGCCCCATCGACAATCACAAATGGTATGATTTCTTCAAAACGACCTGAAATGGCGGCTTGTTTCACAGCTTTCTGAATTGCTGTTGGATTCACAGACACATTAAGTAATGCTGCCACTTCTAAGAATGCTGTAATAGCAAGTGCCATGTTATCGCCCTGATGAGCCCCTTTCATTGAACGTGTTAGATGGGAGAATTGGACATGTTGTTCGTCATTTCTGTAACAGTCTCCTTCAGCAAATGAGTGTAGTAAAAAATGATTACCTATTTCAAAAACTGCAGCTTTTTTATGAGCAGCCTCTTCATAAACAACACGCTTCGCTTCTTCTGGCAAATTACCGATAATGACAGGGCGATTTTGTTTAATAATACCTGCTTTATGATGCGCAATACTATTGATTGTATCACCTAGAAATTTTGTATGCTCTAGAGCGATGCTTGGAATAATGGATACGATGGGTGTTACTACATTTGTACTATCCAATGATCCTCCCATACCCGCTTCAATTAAAGAAATATCAACTTCTTTATTCACAAAATGTAAAAATGCTACTACAGTCAAAAGTTCAAAATCAGTTAGTTTCCCGCTTAATCCAGCCGCATGCATTTGACGAAAAACAGCATCCATATCTGCCTCGGTAATAGGTTGACCATCTATTTGAATTTGGTCGTGCACATCGACTATACAGGGTGACATAAATTTGCCTACACATAATTCATGCTCTTTGGCGATAGCCTCAAGGAAGGTTAATGTAGAGCCCTTCCCATTTGTGCCAGCCAAGTGTACGACATGTAAGGCTTGCTGAGGGTTTCCAGCTAATAGTAAAGCTTCCTCCATCGCCACAAGACCTGGTTTTATGACATCGTCACTGTGGACAGCCCACTTCTTTTTATAATGATCAAATCCTGGTATCATCGTCTTCCTCCTGTAGCCACTGGCGAACACCAGCAATGAAGTATAAAGAGCCTGTAATCACCACAACATCCTCTTCAGCTCTTTCACGTAGTACAGTTTGTACCGATTCCAGCCAATCCTCATAGTACGATTTATTGGCATTTGTTGATAACACGACTAAGTTTTCAGCAGGCATTGCATTAGGTAGATTGATTTGTGTAAAAGCAATCGACGTTGCAACATCATCCATTAGTGCAATGCTATTGGCATGATCCTTATCTGCTAATGCTGCATACACAAAACGATAATGGCTTTTTGGAAATACATGTTTGAGTGTTTGGATAAGTGCAGCCGTCCCTTCAGAATTATGGGCGCCATCTAAAACAATTTTTTGAGGCCATTGTTCGAAGCGGCCAGCCCAATGTGCATATCGAAGTCCATACCGAATGGATGAGTCTGATATAGTAATAGCTCCCCCTTCACGTAATGCAAGGATTGCTGTAATGGCCAGACTTGCATTGTTGATTTGATGGGGACCTGCCATTTTTAAAGCTATATCAGTCATCGCAATATTTCCTTTTTCATAGGTGAATTGTTGAACGTCCGTACTTTGTAATATATCTGAAACAGTAAAATCTTGTCCTAAAATGAAGCATGGTGCCTGCTGTGCATCCGCCGTTTCTTTAATAACAGCTAATGCTTCTTCATTGCTAACCCCTACAACAACTGGAACACCACTTTTTATAATGCCTGCCTTTTCAGAGGCAATCTTGGCAAATGTATCACCTAAAAAGGCCGTATGCTCAAGTGAAATGGTTGTAATAATGGCTAGTAGTGGCGTCACTACATTGGTCGCATCTAAACGCCCTCCAAGCCCCGTTTCAATAAGCGCTATATCAATTTCCTGATCGGCAAAAAACTGAAACATTATGAGTGTAACTACTTCAAAAAAGCTTGGAAAATCACCATTATATTGTTCTTCTATAATCTTAGCTAGTTTATTGAAATAGTATAAAAATCGTTCATCCGTAATCGGCTCACCATTAATGGTCATTCGTTCATTGACTCGCTCTAAATGTGGGGAAGTAAATGCCCCTACTTGGTACCCAGCGTGCTGTAGCATTTCTCTAAGGGCATTCACTGTAGAACCTTTCCCATTTGAACCAGCCACATGAATCACGCGTAGTTTATTGTGGGGATTCTCTAAATGTGCTAGTACTTCTTTCATTAGTACAAGCGGTGCACGTTTATGATCAACGGCTTTTAGTGAAAAAATAAATTCCGTACATTCGTTCATTGTGTTAAACAAAAGAAACACTCCCTCTTACTGCAATATCTCTATTTTAGTACAAGTAACGTTTAATAACATAGATTAATTATAAAACAATAGAAAAAACACACAGCTAGCCACTGCGTGTTTGTAAAGTATTTTTGTTAATGTACTTGGTGAGCCCCTAGCAATGCACCCATATTGTCCAAAATGATTTTTGCATCATTGTTTAATAAAGGCATAATATCTGGACGTTGTACTAATTCAAAGGAGTTTTTTAATGTTCTTTTCAACATTGAAATATCAAAATTTGAGCAATACTCATTTATTTTATGAATGGTTAACATATCTGCCCGTGATAGTTTTGTACACTCCTGTTGAGTTTGCCTATTGGCTAACACATGTTTAATAAGCACACGCGCACTTGTGTTTAATAAACGATAATATTTCGCTTCTGATAATTTCAATAGATTTGTTTCAATCAATACCCTTGCACTAACAAAATCTAAGTCATCACATGCTTTATTGACTTTCGTAATATAGGTTGTCATATTACCTGTCATTTTCACATCTCCATTCATACCATAAACCCGAAAAAAGCCATTGCTTTGGTATTGCGATTCCATTACAGACCATTTTTTTTCGTCAACATAATATCGTGTTAGGTTTTGTTTCCTACTATAATAATAACCACCCTCACCTATTAGACTAATTATTCTAAATAGTACTACATATATTTACCCATTTCAATACATAACTTTTGCTCTATATAAAAAAGAAATGGATGACTTTAGCGTCATCCATTGCTCTACTATTACATATTTTTTAATTCCTCTAAACGTTTTAATACAACCGCGTGCTTACTTTCATAATCCGCTAATTTTTCACGTTCTACATTTACTAATGCCTCAGGTGCTTTCGATACGAACTTTTCATTTGAAAGCTTACCTGTCACTAACTTCACTTCTTTTGCCCATTTCTCTAACTCTTTTTCAAGACGAGCGATTTCTTCCTCTAAGTTAATAAGCCCAACAAGCGGTAGGAAGACTTGTGCACCTGTAATAACCGCTGTCATCGATTGCCCTGGTGCCTCTAAGCCTTCACCAATTGTTAACGTATCTGGGTTACAGAATTTCTCTAAATAGGCTTTATTCGCTTCAAGTACTGCCACTGTTGCAGCATCTTTCGCAGAGATAAATAACGGTACTTTTTTGCTCATTGGCGTGTTTACTTCCGCACGAATATTACGTACTGAACGTATAATATCCATTAGGAGCTTCATATTATCTGCTTCATCAGCAAAATGAAGATCCGTGCGTACTGTTGGCCATGCAGCCACTGTAATCGATTCACCATCATGCGGTAAGTGTTGCCAGATTTCCTCTGTAATGAATGGCATAAATGGATGCAATAGACGCATCGTTTGATCGAGTACGTACGCTAAAATAGAACGAGTTGTCTTTTTAGCTGTTTCATCCTCACCGTATAATGGTAATTTTGCCATTTCAATATACCAAGAACAGAAATCATCCCAAATGAAATTATAAAGTTCGCGGCCAACTTCACCAAATTCATAGCGCTCTGCCAAAGATGTTACACGTTCAATCGTCTCATTTAAGCGAGTTAAAATCCATTTGTCAGCAACCGATTTTTCACCTGTTAAGTCGATTTCATCATATGTCATTCCATCCATATTCATAAGGGCAAAACGGGATGCATTCCAAATCTTATTAGAGAAATTCCATACAGCCTCTACCTTCTCAGTAGTATAACGTAAATCTTGACCAGGTGATGAACCTGTTGCTAAGAAGTAGCGTAATGAGTCTGCACCGTATTGCTCAATAACATCCATTGGATCTACACCATTGCCAAGTGACTTACTCATTTTACGCCCTTCACCATCACGAACTAAACCATGAATTAATACATCTTTGAATGGACGTTGTTCTGTAAATTCAAGACCTTGGAAAATCATTCGAGATACCCAGAAGAAAATAATATCATAGCCTGTTACGAGCGTATTAGTTGGGTAGTAACGTTTATATTCTTCATTTGCCTCGTCTGGCCAGCCCATTGTAGAAAATGGCCATAGTGCTGAAGAGAACCATGTATCTAATACATCCTCATCTTGTGTCCAATTGTCTGCATCAGCCGGTGCTTCTTTTCCTACGTAAATTTCACCTGTTTCATTATGGTACCAAGCCGGGATTTGATGGCCCCACCATAATTGGCGAGAAATACACCAATCACGAATATTCTCCATCCAGCGAGAATAAGTATTTTCAAAACGAGCTGGAACAAAGTTCACTTTACCTTCTTGGTCTTTTTGAAGCTCTAATGAAGAATCTGCAAGTGGTTGCATTTTAACGAACCATTGTGCTGAAAGATATGGCTCTACAACAGCACCCGAACGTTCAGAATGCCCTACTGAATGCATATGTTCTTCAATGCGTATTAATACACCTGCTTCTTGTAGATCAGCAACAATTTGCTTACGACATTCAAAACGATCCATACCGTTGTATTTGCCAGCAAGTTCGTTCATTGTACCATCTTCATTCATCACGAGGATACGCTCAAGATTGTGACGATTACCAACTTCAAAGTCATTTGGATCATGGGCAGGTGTCATTTTTACAACCCCTGTTCCAAATTCCATATCAACATAGTCATCTGCTACAATCGGAATTTCGCGACCTACAATCGGTAAAATAACCGTTTTACCAATTAAATGCTGATAACGTTCATCTTCCGGGTGAACAGCTACTCCAGAGTCACCAAGCATCGTTTCAGGACGTGTTGTCGCAACTTCTACATATCCTGAGCCATCAGCTAAAGGATATTTCATATGATAGAAGGCACCCTGCACATCTTGGTAAATAACCTCGATATCAGACAATGCTGTTTTAGCAGCTGGATCCCAGTTAATAATGCGTTCACCACGATAGATTAGGCCTTTTTCATATAATTGAACAAAAACTGTATTAACTGCCTCCGAAAGACCTTTATCAAGTGTGAAACGCTCACGTGTGTAGTCTAATCCAAGGCCAAGCTTTGCCCATTGATCACGGATATGCCCAGCATATTCTTCTTTCCATTCCCATGTTTTCTCGAGGAATTTTTCACGTCCTAAATCATAACGTGTAATATTATCCTCACGTAGCTTTGCTTCTACTTTTGCCTGTGTAGCAATACCTGCATGGTCCATACCTGGTAACCAAAGTGCATCATATCCTTGCATACGTTTCATACGGATAAGGATATCTTGTAAAGTTGTATCCCATGCATGACCAAGGTGTAATTTACCTGTTACGTTCGGTGGTGGAATAACGATTGAATAGGGTTCTTTCCCGCTTTCTGGCTGTGCCTCAAAAAATTTCCCTTGCAACCACCATTCGTAGCGACCGGCTTCAATGGACTGTGGGTCATATTTAGTTGGCATTGAAATGTTTTCTGTCATATTGACTCCTCCTAATGTTTGAAGACTATTGATAAAGCAATCACTTTACCAAATAAAAAAACTCCTCTCGTCTAAAAGGACGAAGGAGTTTTAGTTCGCGGTACCACCTTTAATTCCAGCAGCGGTTAAGGAAATGATCATCGAATACATTTCTTAGCCTTACCTACTGGCTCTTAATTCGGTAACGGTGTTTAACCGGCTTTAACTACTGTTAGTTCACTAAAGCTGCTCAAGGGCTACCTTCAATTAAGTACAAATAGAAACTTCTCAGCTACCGTTTCCTCTCTGAAAATGTAAACATAATTTACTCTTCCCTATCATAGCATCTGTATTTGATTTTCCTTATTGTACCGCAGAAACGTGTAATTTTTCAAGTGATTTAGTCATCTTTTAATAAGAGTAAAGTAAATAGAAAAGGAAGTGAATAATCAAATGCGTCGACGCAAGTATAACCCCTGGCTTTTACCACCTTGGATAAGGCAAGTTCGTTTTTACTGTAGAACGATTATCGTGCCGATTTGTTGTTTTCAATTTATCCGTGTCATTATTGTTCCAACATCCGGTGATTTAGTTTTCTTATTACTCTTGCTACTTCTCAGCTATTTACTTTTGAAAGACATCATTTGATACACGAACTTTAAGCGGTGTATATTCTTCAGTTAGATCCCAAATCATCGAAGGCACTTCATGCCAAGAGCTGGACTCACGTACAACAATATGACTTGAGGATTCTCTCAAAATTGTTTTTTGGTCAACTGTTGGAGTCTTCACTTGGTGTGAAGCTGCTACTACTGCGGTAGTTTGTTTTTTCACTTGCATACTTTCCTCTGGCACAGTAAGTACCTCTTCATGTTCATAGGCACTGGCAGTAAAGGACTGATTTTCTAATACATGGTCATTTTCAACAACTGGCTCGTATTCGTTAAAGATGCTTGTGACTGTCCATTCAAGCTGACATTTCTGATTCGTCAAGCTTGGGCGAATATCTTTGACCATAATATCCTTAAGGTTTGATTCCTTTGGTAGATCGACATGTAATGGCACGGCATACTCAAAATAACCTGTATCTCCTTGGACATCTAGGGCATCAATTGAAATTAAATCTTCCTCGCCTGTAAAAGCTTGCATATTTTGAAAATCGAAGCGTACATGTGCGGTGATATGATAGATGCCTACTAGTCGTAGTGAATCCTCTAACTGCATTGCCTGCCACTGTGGCTTAATTTGCACAGCTGCTATTTCTGTTGGGCAGCCGTACCCAGGAAAACAAAATGTTTCACTCATATTCCAAGTTTTGTGTTCGATAATAATCCCTCCCTTTGCATCATATGACTTATGAGGGGATAGTATGCTAGAAAGCTTCCTATTCAACTGTATGAAAAAAGAGGAAATTCATATAAAAATGGCATGCTAGAACATTACTTCTAGCATGCCATTTTTATGAATGTACTTACATCCATTAAACATGTACTAATTTGATTTTATTTGCTACACGATCTGTTAACATTTGCGTTGCCTTTGGTACAATCGGTTTGAAAATTGGATTTAAAACAGGACCAGCTAATCCACCAGCAATAACCTCTAAGAAGCCTGTCATTTTTGTGTTTTCAGCATCGATGCTTTCTGCCAGGAAATAGCCATTTCCTGTGAAATTATCCGAAAGGCCTTTAAGTTCAAATGTCACTTTGGATGGGGATACCCACTCTAAAATAATAATTTCTACTTCAACTGTTTTTTTCAGAACTCCCACATTTCCTTTAAAAGTCCATGTTGAATGTTTGTCATCAATCATTTCATGTGCGTTATAACCTGGGACAAGCTTTGCCCATTTCTCCATATCACTGACGAAATCCCATACATGTTCAATTCCTACGGGTACTTCGACCGTATGTGTGCCTGTTGCCATATCAATTCACTACTTTCTTTTATGAATAGCTATATTATAAACGATATCGTCCACATTTTGGCTATGCTGAAAGATATAATTTTGACAAAAGCAGGTCCTTCATCCAGTATAGATGATTGTCCTTGGTAGTTAATATATGCTATCTTTTCTCTTTTGTTCTTTTATTGCTCAAGTACTACAATGACTTCTAACTTATGTATACAAAAGGGCATGCTAGATTTTTTTCTAGCATGCCCTATCAATTTTACTTAGCTAATTGTGCAAATACTTTATGGAAGGCATCCACCGTTTTTGCGATATGCTCCTCTGTATGTGCAGTAGAGATAAATAACCCTTCAAACTGAGACGGTGGTAGGAAAATTCCTTCCTCAGCCATCAGACGGAAGTATTCAGCAAATAAGGCTAAATCCGATGATTTAGCAGTTGCAAAATCAATGACCTCTTCATTCGTAAAGAAGAAGCCAATCATAGAACCTGCACGATTAACAGTGTGAGGAATATTGTACTTCGTCGCCGCTTCACGGAAACCAGCCTCTAGCTGATCGCCTAGTTGTTTAAAGTATTCATAAGTACTGTGATCTAAACGTGATAGCGTTTCATAGCCCGCTGTCATAGCTAATGGATTCCCTGAAAGTGTACCAGCTTGATAAATCGGTCCAGCTGGTGCTACTTGCTCCATAATTTTTTTAGTACCAGCAAACGCACCCACTGGAAGGCCTCCGCCAATTACTTTCCCTAGCGTCGTAATATCAGGTGTAACTCCGAAATAACCTTGTGCACAACCAAAATCAACACGGAAGCCCGTCATAACCTCATCAAAGATTAATAACGCACCATGTGTAGTTGTTAATTCGCGTAAGCCTTCTAAGAAACCTGATTGTGGAGGTACAACACCCATGTTCCCTGCAACTGGCTCTACAATAACTGCTGCTAACTCTGCACCAAATTTTTCAAAAACAGCTTTAGCGCCTTCTAAATCATTATAGGCTACAGTTAACGTATTACGAGCGATATCAGCAGGTACGCCAGGGCTATCAGGAAGACCCAATGTAGCAACTCCAGATCCTGCTTTAATTAATAATGAATCACCATGGCCATGATAAGAGCCTTCAAATTTTAAAATCTTATCACGACCTGTAACACCGCGTGCTACACGTAATGCAGACATAGTAGCTTCTGTCCCCGAAGAAACGAAGCGAATCATTTCCATGCCTGGAAGACGATCTAACACTAATTGAGCTAAACGATTTTCTGTATAGCTTGGTGCACCAAAGGAAGAGCCTTTTGCTGCAGTTTCAGCAATCGCTTTGACAACCTCTGGATGTGTATGCCCTAAAATGAGTGGGCCCCAAGATAATACATAATCTATATATTCATTACCATCAATATCTTTAATGATAGCCCCATGGCCTGATTCCATGAAAATTGGGTCCATATTTACTGATTTGAATGCACGAACGGGGCTATTGACACCACCTGGCATTAACTGAACAGCTTCAGCATAGGCTTGCTTTGATTTTTCGTAAGAACGTGTCATTTATTTCTCCTCCAACCAACGTGCAACATCTTTTGCATGATACGTAATAATTAAATCAGAACCTGCACGTTTCATGCCTAATAATGTTTCAAGCACAACTTTTTTCTCTTCAATCCACCCATTAATAGCAGCTGCTTTAATCATCGCATACTCACCTGAGACATTATACGCAACAAGTGGTAATGGATAATTATTTTTCATATCTCGAATAATATCTAAATAACTTAGGGCTGGCTTAACAATTAAGAAATCCGCTCCCTCTTCGATATCAGATTCTGCCTCACGGAATGCCTCTAAACGGTTTGATGGGTCCATTTGATAGGATTTACGATCACCAAATTGTGGAGCACCATCTGCCGCGTCACGGAATGGGCCATAGTAACTTGACGCATATTTCACAGCATATGACATGATTGGAATATGCTCAAAGCCTGCTTCATCAAGACCAGCTCGAATGGCTGCAACAAAACCATCCATCATATTAGATGGAGCAATTATATCTGCGCCTGCCTTTGCTTGTGATACTGCTGTACGAGCTAAAACATCTAATGAAGGGTCATTTAAAATTTGATCGCCTTCAATTAAGCCACAATGACCATGATCCGTAAACTCACATAAGCATGTATCCGCAATGACTAAAAGCTCAGGGTGACGCGTTTTAATTAAGCGAGTCGCCTCTTGGACAATACCATGATCATGGAATGCACCAGTTCCAACAGCATCTTTTTCAGCCGGTAAACCAAATAATATTACAGCTGGGATTCCTAATGCAACAACCTCATCAATTTCTGCTTCTAGCTTATCTAATGAAAATTGAAAAACACCAGGCATAGATGGTACTTCATTTTTAATATTTTCGCCCTCTATTACAAAAATAGGATAAATCAGGTCCTCTTTATGTAAGTATGTTTCTTTTACCATTGATCGCATCGTTGCATTGGCACGCAAACGACGATGTCTTTGAAATTGTAGTTTTGTCATGATTTGTCCCCTACTTTCATTAATTCTTCGATGACTGCTTGCATTGTATATACACTTGGCATAATATCCACAGTTGCACCGTATTGTTCAAGAGCTGCTTCCGTAATATGGCCGATGGCTGCAACCCTAGTTGCTTGCCATCCAACATGTACTGCTACACTTTTTGCATATACATCAACAGCTGAAGGACTAGCAAAAATCACTGTGACGTCCTCATTGCGATGAATGCAATTAATAATAGCTGATGTTTGATCATGTCGTTCTACCGTTTCATAAACTGTCCATTCTTTCAAATTAAAGGGCAGTCCATCCTTCAACGTACTTTTCGCCTTTTCTCCACGAATAAACAGACAACTCGGATGGTCGCCAGCTATACTTGGAAATTCCTTGACGAAAACATCAGCACTAAATATGGAAGGCATAAAGCTCACTTGAAATCCTAGATTTTCTAACGCTGTAGTTGTTTTTGTCCCAATGGAAGCAATTTTCGCTTGAAAATTTTTGGCACTTAATTGATGCCGCTCCATCTTATTAGCAAAGGCATCTACAGCATTTTGACTCGTAAAGATAACCCAGTCAAATTGAAGCGCACTATTCAACAGTTTTGCATCATCGTTGTCCATACGTTCGCATGTTTCAATTAATGGGGCAATTACTGCATGGCCACCTAAAGCTGCAATATCATCTACAATAGCTGTTGTTTTAGATGTACCTGTTAAAAGTACCGTTTTACCTCTTAAAGGTAAATCATTTTGCATCTTGCTCTGCCTTCACACGTTGAATTAAATCGAAAGCTCCTTGTTTCGTTAAAATAGTAGCCAGCTCTTCCCCTATTTTTTTTGCGTCTGAACCAACTACTGTTTCTTTATATACAACTGATGCATCAGGTGCAGCAACAAGGCCTGTTAAAGTAATTTCATCCCCATTTGATGTGGCATAGCCAGCGATTGGTACTTGGCACCCGCCATCCATAGCCGACAAGAATGCTCGTTCTGCATGTGCCTCTTGCCATGTTAATTGGTCTGTTAATTTAGCTAACTCGGCTAATAGCTCGGTATCATCTCCACGGCATTCAATACCAAGAGAACCTTGTGCTACGGCTGGCAAACAATCTTCCACTGATAAAAATTCAGTGACAACATCTTCACTCCAACCAAGTCGTTTTAAACCGGCTGCTGCTAAAATAATCGCGTCATATTCTTCGGTTTCAAGCTTAGCTAAACGTGTATCAACGTTTCCTCTAATCCATTTAATTTCAAGATCCGGACGTACTGTTAGTAGCTGTGCACTACGTCGTAAAGAACTTGTCCCGACGACAGCTCCTGCAGGAAGATCAGCAAATTTAACATGTCCCTTCGAAATAAATGCGTCACGTGCATCTTCACGTGGAGGAATACAGCCAATTACTAAACCTTCCGGCAATACAGCAGGCATATCTTTCATAGAATGGACAGCAAAATCAATCTCTTTATCGTAAAGGGCTTGTTCAATTTCTTTAACGAACAATCCTTTTCCCCCTACCTTTGAAAGCTGTACATCTAAAATTTGATCACCTTTTGTCACGATTTCTTTTACTTCAAATTCAAATGGAGCACCAGCAGCCTTTAATTCATTAATGAACCAATTTGTTTGCGTTAGTGCTAGCTTACTTCTCCTAGAACCTACAATAATTTTTCTCAACAGTCTCCAACCTTTCCTCTAATACCATAAATGGAATCGCGATAAACTACTTCCTAAGAAGAAGTTCACAACAACTAATAAATAGGCATAAATATGTACCCATGCATAAGTTGTACCTATCAGCTTGCTTTTGCGATTCACATATAAGATAAAGCAATACAAAATTAAAATAATGAAGGATCCTATGATCTTCGCATCGAAAATCGAAAGACTCTCTAATGTTAATAATGCCCATTCAAACCCTAATATTAAACTTATAAATAACATCGGGATTCCAATAAAGAATGATACATTCATCCAGTTGCTCGTTTGCTGTAAAGATGGCAGTCTTGTCCAAAGATGCGACCACTTTTTCTTCTTCAGCAATCGATATAAAACAAGATATAAAATGGCAAACACAAATGTTAATGTGAATGCTGCATATGACAATATCGCAAATGATATATGAATAAAAAGCATTTCCGAAATTAATGTATCTCCGACAGTTCCCGTAGGACGTTTAGGCATAAATGTAAATATACTAGCAAACAAAAATCCTAATATATTTATAATAAATACCGGTAAGTCTACTCTTGCAATGCAATGCAGGATAATGGATAACGTCACAAGTAACCAGGAGTAAAAGAGAATTCCCTCTGACAATGATAAGATCGGAAAGCGTTTCGTTTCCACAAACGTTAAAATAATAATGGCACTTTGAATCATCCATACAAATGAAACAAGCCAGAAAGCAATGCGCCTTGCTCGTACTTGCTTATAAAAATAATCAGTAAAGTAAAAAACTAGACTGATCGCATACAAGACGATCATCACCTCATATAGCCTTGTCATGGTCAAATCAGCCAATAGACATCCCTTCTTTGTAGTGAAATTGTAAAGCTATAAATAAGAAAACAAAAAACGTTTTCGTATCCTAAGTTTACCATACAGATACGAAAACGCCTCATGTAATATCAGTAGAGAATCCAATAGCGCAACACCACTTCGTACAACTTCAGTGTACAAAACGCATTAGATTATTTAGAAAGAATACTTTGGTTCAGCAGAAGTTTGAGTTGCCTGTGCGCGTTCTTTACGCTCAAGCTCTTGCTTCGTCATCTCTTGAACTTCAGCTTCCACAGCTTCTTCTATACCAAAAATTTGTTGGAATAAACGTAACTGTTCATTTGCTTTTGGTGAATTAGCCATTTCTTTCGCTTGTAAGATTGGCTCTTTTAACAATTGATTAATAATTGATTTTGTATGTTTACTTAAAATTTTACGTTCACGTTCCGTTAAATCTGGCATTTTATTCTCGATACTAGTCATGGTCTCTTCTTGAATACGATTTGCTTTTTTCCGTAATGCAGAAATCACAGGTACGACACCAAGCGTAGACACCCAATCTTTAAATTGGAGCACTTCATGCCCAATCATATCCGTAATATCAGCAGCAGCACGTTCACGCTCCGCTAAATTGGCTTCGACAATACCTTGTAAATCATCAATATCATATAAGAAAACATTTGGTAAATCACCAACACGTGGATCGATATCACGAGGAACAGCGATATCTACCATAAATAATGGTTTCCCTTTTCGTAAACGTTCCACGAATTGCATGAGCTCATAATCAATGACATAATCAGTTGCACCAGTCGATGTAATTAAAATATCTGCTTCTAATAAGGAGCACTGTAATTCCTTCATTGATTTAGCTTGACCATGGAATTTTGCAGCTAGACTTTCCGCTTTTTCAAACGTACGGTTAATTACTGTTACTTTTCCTACTCCACTGCCGTAGAGGTTTTCAATCGCAAGCTCCCCCATTTTCCCTGCACCTAGAATAGCTACATGCTTGCGTTGTAAAGAGCCAAAAATTTTCTTTGCTAATTCTACTGCTGCATAAGAAACTGATACCGCATTCTCGCCGATAGCTGTTTCATTATGTGCTCGCTTTGCAAATGTTACCGCTTG
Organism: Lysinibacillus sp. A1; assembly: GCF_000801965.1. Lineage (NCBI taxonomy): Bacteria > Bacillati > Bacillota > Bacilli > Caryophanales > Bacillaceae > Lysinibacillus > Lysinibacillus sp. A1. The sequence goes on along the minus strand of NZ_JSZM01000001.1, from coordinate 303,174 downwards.
TTTAAATAGTTGATTGTAAACCGTTCCTGTCGTGCCAATCTCTTGTCCACTTAAAAAGCTTTTTTTTACTTGCCCTAAAATTTGCGTTTCACCTAGAACCATTGAATCGATCCCAGCTGTCACTTTAAATAAATGTTCAACTGCCTCATCTTCTTCACGAATTGTTAAATACGAAGAAAATGTCTCCACAGGCAAGTCAAACCAATCAGCTAAAAATTGTTTCACAAAATGACGTCCAGTATGCAATTGATCCACAACAGCATAAATTTCTGTACGGTTACATGTCGAAACAATAACGTTTTCTAAAATACTTTTCTGCTTTTGCAGCGCTTCCATTGCCTGAGGTAGTTCACTCTCAATGAATGATAACTTCTCTCTTATTTCAACAGGCGCTGTTTTATAATTCAAGCCTACTACGATGGTATGCATGAATAACACCTCACACGTTCTAATTCACAAATTTTATTATAGCACAGTTCGACAATAGTTCATCTATAATTTGTGAACATGTCATGAAGAACTGCATTTCGTCATCTACATTAGAATTATTATAAACTAAGTGTAACAAATTATACGTTTTGTTTCAAATTAAAAAACTGCCCCGCATAAAGGAGGCAGTTTTCATCATTAATTTGTTATAGAAATAGTTTTCATTGAAATAATATTTCCATCTTTATCATATGCGATCAAGTCAATTTCATTATTAACTTTAAAGTCCTGCATAGTTTGTACTGTTTTCGTTAACATAAACACATGGTCACTACGTTTTAGCAACTCGAATTGTACATCACCACTAATCGATTTATAACGTACATTAATCTTCGCAACGTTTGGACAATTACCATCAATACGAGCGCTCATTGTAAGATAGCCTTTTCGCAATGATACATTTGCATCCTCAAATAAATCATCCGGGTTGATACAGCTTGATGCCGGAGTTTTACATAAAATCGCATCAATCAACTTTTGGAACACCTGATGCAATTGTAAATTATCAAGCGCGTGATAATAAGCTCCGCCAGTTTCTGTAGACAATTGCATTAAAGTAGCATCATTTATTTGTGATTTCTTGCCCATACTTACTGTATATATTTTCACACCTTGCTTTTTCGCTTCATTGATCACTTTTGTCATTTTTGATTTACTTGTTTTCCCATCAGATACAACTACAATAGCTTTAGCCGTTTTTGTATCGTTTGAGAATTTCGTCAATGCAATATCAATACCTGCAAAAATATCCGTAGCACCTTTCTCTTTAGATGCTTTATAAAGGTCTTTCTTCAATACAGCATCTGTTGTACCCTCACCAAGAATTGTTGCCTTTGTGTTTGTTTCGATGACGATGTTATTTTTCGCCTTCAATTGATTGATAAATTCAATCATTTTCTTGCCACGATAATTAGTTGGATCAACAGCTTTCATAGAAGAAGAATAATCCACTACATAAGCAATTTCTGTTGCTAATGAGCATGAATTTTTACTGAAGTACGGATTAGTAAAAATATCTTTGGTTACTGTTTTATCTTTTAACCCCTTCAAAATTGTTGCATAACGAGGGTCTATTGGATTGACAAGGGTTGCTTCTACTTTAGATTTGCCATAGATGATAGAGTCAAAGTATGCAACAGCTGTACCTGGACTACCTGTATTGTTTAATGGATCTGAAGTATTCGTAATAAACGAAGCTGTTTTTTCCACTCCATCATACTTGATTTTGACTGTTCCTTGATAATCCGTAACTGGTTCTCCACCAGGACGAACTAACGTCACCATGACTTTTGTATAGCGATCCTTGCCTGATGGTCTAGAGGCAGCATCAGCACTTTCTTTCAATGCCTCTACTCGTTTTTTATAAGCCTCTACTTGTCCAAGTAGCTTCCCGCCTTGATATTTTAATAACACCGTACGATCATAGTTACTTAAGTTGGTAAAAATAGAATAAATTTTCATGACACTATCATAATGTTCAAGTGTTAATTTTTTTTCTTCCGGCATATGGTTCATAAGCTGGATGATAGCTCCAACTGGATTAATGTTTTCTACCTGAGAGGCGATTTCATCATCAATCCCTTGAACACGATAAATCGGACGTCCATCTTCAGAAATCATATACATAATTTCTGTTTTAGCTGGCGATGTGACTGAATTATCTAAACGGCGATTTAACAGTTCCTCAAAAAGGTAAACAGAAATATTGTAGTTTTCAAATTGTAAAATAGCATTTTCATACCCTAGTGCTGGATATCTAGGATCTGAACCTCCGTAACGTAAATAAACATTTTGAACATTACCCAAAGCGTCTGTTACATTAGTTTGCTGCCCAATACTAAATAGCTTTTTATCCCCATCATACTTTAATGGAATTGGTGAATACACATCAATTATATTTTGTGTGAAGAACTCTGGCAATTTCTCATATGGGATATATGGTGGTGTCACATTACCATTATCATCATCTGTATTAGTAGGATCATAGACTTGGTAATCAATACGCAATTCAGGTTGTGGTGAATAACGCACCTCTGCTTTTAATTTTTGCCCCACAAGACACTTCATTGCTGGATCTGTGTTATTAACCAATTCAAAGGAAATCGTATCACGAGCAGATTTTGTTAATTTTGGCGCTACAACAATAGCTGATACAGTCGAACCATCAGATTGGACGGTTCTAACCGCTTCGCCGGAAGTATCGATAATCGTACCGTAAGTTGACGTTACACGGAATGTATAAGATTTATCATCCGCAATTGGGTCTCCATTACAAGCCTTTAAAGATACAGTCACAAGTGTTGAATCCACTTCATTCGCAATTAAATCAGGTTTTTCCACTACAATGCTTTGCAGTGCATTATTTACATAATCAGGTCCAGTAAAATCATTGGAGTTATCCTTTGGCTCTTCAAAATCCGCACTATTGGAGCCCATGAATCCTGGAGGTAATGTAATACTATCATTATCACGACCAGCTGCACTTCGCGTTAATCCTTGTACGGCAAAGTTACCATTTTGGACTGCTCTGTATAAGAATGTCGCGACATCACCACGTGTTAATTTTGTTGATGGATTAAAGCTTGCAAATGTCTTTTTGCCTGAACTACTTGTCGATAAATTGTTTGAATATAAATATTGAACAGCTTGTGGTTCATCTAAATCCAATCCTTTAAAAGCGGCATAAATTTGTGCAAATTGACCACGAGTAATCGCTTTTGATCGATTGGCATTTACATGTGTTCCATTAAACGGTAAATAAAAATCACTATAAAAGTTATAAGCTACACTATCCGTATAAGATAATGGATAGTTACGGTCTAGCTTCGCAAACATGAGGACAAGCTCTCGATCTGTCACTTGCTCATTCGGTAAAAAGTTATTGGCATTGTTCAAAGTCATCAATTCATTGTCAACCGCCCAAGAAATGGCTTTGTAATTATTACTATTCGTCGGAACATCTCTAATTGTTGTAGCTGCTTGCGTAACAACAGGTGTTGCTGTCATCAAAAGAAGCATGAAGCTCAGCATAGTAAGCAATGCTTTTTTTACATATGTCATGGTTGTTCAGTCCTTTCTTTAGTTAAAGAACAATATGTCATCACGATAATTTTGTTTCAAGTCATCTTCTAAATATTTCAAGAAACGTTCTAGGACAACGGAAGCTTCTGCTCGAGAGAGTGGTTTATTTGGATTGAAACGTCCAGCAGAATCGCCAATCATCAATCCAAGCTCATTGGCAATATAGATACCATCTCTTGCATAGTTTGGAATTTGGTTGTCATCCGTAAATTTCGTTAAAAAGCCAGGATTAGGCGCTCTATTTTCCAGGCCTAAAGCACGAACAAAGATAGTTGCCGCCTGTGCTCTTGTGATGGCACCATCAGGCATGAAGTAATCCGCTGAAACCCCTTTAATGATCCCTTTATTTAAAGCTGATTCAATATAGAAATAGTCTTTAGTAGATCGTTTTAAATCCTTAAAGACACTTGTAGTAGGAGCTTTTCTTGATTTCTTTTCTTCAAACACGCGTAGGTCCACCGCTTTACCAATGGCTGTAGTAAAATCAATGCGTTTCATTGGCGTTTTAGGAGAGAAGAAATTACTTGAATCTGAATAAATACCTAGAGAATACAGTTTCTCAATTGCTTCTTTCGCATAATGATTTGTTAAGTCCCGAAATTTAGGAATAATAAGACGTTCAATAGTAGGCATATATTCTGTATCTAAATCCAGTGTACCTTTTTGTCCAGAAGCTAAATTATAAGTGTACTCCGATATAACGTCCTTTTCACTGACAACGGCATAGCCACCTTCGAAGCTGCCTAAAGTACCTAGGTTCTCCTCGTAATTCAGGATACGTGATTTACTAGTAGATACGCGATTTTTTACATGGCTTGTTTTACCATCACTGAATGAATAAACAGACTCTGTGATTTGTGTTTCAGTTGCTCCCCAAAAGTTTTCATAGCCTGCATGTCTGCTATCAGTTTCAATCGTTATGGTGTTTTGAACCGCATTTTTCCCTTTGCCAGTTTCATAGGCATAGGTCTTTCTTGAAATTACATTTCCCGAGTAATAATCAGAAGCTGCCCGATTATCTGTAACAGTTCCTTGGGAAAATTGATAATCGACTAAAGAATAAGTAATCGATCCGATTGTAATTTTTTCAGTATATTTCTTAACCTCTCCATTAGAAGTTTTTTGACCAATACTTGCATAATCCACAACATCTGACTCATAGGCAATGTTTCTTGTTAATGTTGCGCCATTGTTGCCAGTTAACTTCATACTATACGTTTCAGTTAGTTTGCCCTTTGATTCTTTTTGTGTAATTTTAATATCTTTACTAGTTCCTTTGAAAATGACGGGTGCTCCTGAAAGAAATACCGCTTCCTCATATGTATATTCATTTTTCACGGCACCTGTTGTTTCTAATGAAGCAGCTGATGCATGGAATGGTGTAATCGAATTAATTACAAAAATAGCCAGAATGACTAACACTAATTTTGACCAATTTTTTTGCATGCGCTTATCCTCTCTTTCACTGTACATAAAGTGAATCATGATGCTAGCTTTAAAAATTTCTAAAACAAAAATCTGCTTATCTTTCGAAAGTATTGACAATTTAGCCCATAAGCCTAAGCGAAGATTCCTTTCATCGCCTTTTTGCTAATACTATTCGCATTAGACTCGCAGATTTTAGTTTGTTATTGACATTAATCTACTAAAATAAAATGTCCCTTTACAAATCGATCCGATAATACAACTAAACGATCCGATGGCTGTAAATCAGATGCCTGAATCACTTTACCTGCTTTTATCAGTGTCGCTTGATCAATATTCATATTAATCATCTCACCTGCTTCATACCAACGGCCATTTTGCCATTGACTAACACTCTTGACATTTATAACAGCAGGATACGTAGATTTCACAGATTGTAACTTCCCTGTAAGCATTAATGGTGCAACAGGTTTGGCATTATCTAACATATGAAGGGCCTGTACATGACCATCCTTCACATAGAAGTAACCATAATCCCCTTCAGATAAATAAAGTTCAATATCAGGCATGACATTATATGTTCTACTTCCGTCATCTACCTTTGCCTTTGTTGAATTACTAACCGACAGAACTGTACGATCTGTTTTTTTGAAAACATTGGATTCTATTTTCATAGCATCGTCAATTTCAATAAGGTAGCCATCAGCTTGAGATAATCTTCCATAATATAGTTCATGACCAGCTAAGTTTGGAGACATAAAGCTATCACTCGTCACTTGCACTACCTGTGCATAGTGATCACGAGCAGCACCATCCGTAATTACAAATGCTGTACCATAAGCCATAAGCCCCGTCGGTTCAATTAAACGCCCATTACGAATTAAAATAGTTCCATTATGGAAATACATTGAGCCTGCTGTTTTAAGTTTTAACAGTTTGTAATCTGTGTCAACAGATAGCATTGGTTCATAATAAGTTCGTTCATTGTTTTTCAATACTACAATTTTCTCAATAACTTCTTTCCCAAATTGTTTTACAGTCGCGTAATAAGCTTCGCTACCAATATAATTTTTCAATTGACCTTTCTCTACCTTAGTATTTCCCACATATATCGGTACCTTGGAAGTGAAAGGCATTGTTGAAAGGTCTGCAGTTATTTGAGAGCCAAATTGCCAGTTAACAAAAGCATGCTGGTTTTTGACAGTTAATTTATTGGCATTAGGATTAACTGCTTGTATTTCCCCTTTATATAGGTTTTCTACAAGAGTACCCGTTTCACTTATTGCTATTTTTGTAACAATAGAAGTATTTTTATTTTTCAAGCTCAATTTAATTCGATCTCCAACATATAGTGCACTGATATCCGTTGCAGATGAGCTTTTTTGATAAACAGTTTCTTTATTAATATAGTAAGTAGTCTCTGCACCAATATCTGGCTTAACCATAATAAATAATCCATTAGGATCAATACTTGTTACGACACCAGCAATTGTGGTACTGTTGCCACCAGTTGATTGAACATTTGTTTCTGTTGGTAAATTAGATTTACCTCGTAGTTCCACAACACTTCTTAAAGAAATGTCAGCTTCCACTTCCATGCCCATTTTAAAACCTTCTATAGTTGTGGACGTATTATTAATAAATAAGCGAGTGTTCTTATTAATATTGTAGGTTACAGAACGGCCGCGATCATTTTGCAATGTCACTTTACTCAACTGCTTTTCTATCGTGCCATCTGGCTTGGTATATTCTGAATATGTTACATCAACAAAGGTACCAGTTACTAATTGGGCAGCCTTAGCTGTTTGGTTAAAGGAAAAAACTAGAACCATCAGTAACATAATCGATAGTATGTATGATATCTTTTTCAAAAATTCTGCCTCCTTGCTAAATTTTAGTCATGAATAGTATATCGTATTATTGGTAGTTTTTCTCATTCAAAAAGTTACAATTTCTATCTCAAACGATAACTTTAAAAGTAGAGGTAGCTTAAATTAAAGCTACCTTGCCTGCTCAGACCTGAACATCAATTGTATGTCCAGCTGTCGGATGTGGAGCATCTAACATTTCAACTAATTGTTCTGTGTTTTGCTGTTGCATATCCATCGCTTGTTTTGTTACAGCCAAGGATACGTTTTGCATAAGTGTCGCTTGATTCATTGCCATCGATAAAGCCGCTATATCCATACAGTCCACCTCCTATCTACCTTATCGGCAAAATTTTTCATTTCTCAAGCATATTCTCCAAGTTTCTCCATACTTCATAAGTAAAAATAAAAAGCATCTACAGTCCTAATTCATTAGAACCAATAGATGCTTTTTTTTACATTCTATTTTCGATAGTACGCCAAGCCTCTTCAAAACCAAGGCCTGTTTCTGAAGAAAAGACAATAAGTGGATCATTTTTTTCCATCTCCAATGTCTCTTTGACAATTTTTTTATGCTTATCCCATTTACCTTTTGGGATTTTATCTGCCTTCGTTGCAATCACAATGCAAGGAATATTATAATGCTTTAAAAAATCATACATCATGCGATCATCCGCTGTTGGAGGATGACGCAAATCAATAATTTGTACAACTGCTTTTAATTCTTGACGCCCTGTAAAGTAACGCTCAATCATTTTTCCCCACGCTTCACGCTCTGATTTCGAAACCTTTGCATAACCATAGCCAGGAACATCTACAAAAAATAATTGTTCTTCAATTTTATAAAAGTTCAGGGTTTGTGTCTTACCAGGTTTAGACGAAATACGCGCTAAAGCTTTACGTCCGATCATTCGATTAATGAAGGAAGATTTCCCTACATTTGAACGACCAGCTAATGCAAATTCTGGCAGTCCATCTTCTGGATATTGGTCTGGTCTTACCGCACTAATGACCATTTCGACATTATGGACTTTCATTTTTCTAAATACCTCCGTCCAGTGCATAGGCTAATACTTCATCTGCCGATGACACTAGTTTAAATGTAAGTTGCTCACGGACACTGTCTGGGATATCTTCTATATCGCGTTCATTATCCTTTGGACAAATAATCGTTGTTAATCCTGCACGGTGAGCACTTAATGTTTTTTCTTTCAAACCACCAATTGGTAGTACCCGACCACGTAATGTGATCTCACCTGTCATCCCCACTTCTCTGCGAATCGGTCGGTTTAGAATGGCAGAGACAATAGCTGTCGCCATTGTAATACCTGCAGATGGCCCGTCTTTAGGGACAGCACCTTCTGGAACGTGAATATGAATATCATGTGTATCAAAATATTCTGGATCTACTTGAAGTTTCTCCATTTTTGTTCGAACATAGGATAAGGCTGTTTGAGCTGATTCTTTCATGACATCTCCCAGCTTACCTGTTAGTTGCAATTTCCCTTTTCCAGGTGTTAAGGATACTTCAATTTGTAATGTGTCGCCACCAACTGTTGTGTAAGCAAGACCAGTTGCAACACCTACTTGATTTTCCTTTTCAGCCTGTCCATAACGGAAACGATGTTTACCAAGCAATTCTTGGATTGATTTCGAGTTAACCGTTACCCGTTTTTTCTCACCCGAGACAATTATCTTGGCAATTTTACGACAAAGCGTAGCAATTTGACGTTCTAAACCACGTACTCCAGCCTCACGTGTATAATAACGGATAATATCAATTACGGCTTCATCCTTAATAATAACTTGTGACTTTTTCAAACCATGTTCTTTCAATTGCTTCGGAATTAAATGATTATTCGTAATCTGTGCCTTTTCAATTTCTGTATAGCCTGCTATAGAAATTACTTCCATACGATCTAACAATGGTCCTGGGATGCTACTCAAATCATTGGCAGTCGCAATAAATAGGACATTTGATAAATCATATGTTTCCTCAATATAGTGATCACTAAATGTATTGTTTTGCGCAGGATCTAAAACTTCTAGCATCGCTGCAGCAGGGTCTCCTCTAAAATCATTAGACATTTTATCAATTTCATCTAATAAAAATACCGGATTAATGGTACCAGCCTTTTTCATCCCTTGGATAATACGACCTGGCATAGCTCCTACATACGTACGACGGTGCCCACGAATTTCAGATTCATCACGAACCCCGCCTAATGAAATACGAATAAATTTGCGGTCTAAGCTTTCCGCGATAGAGCGAGCTAAAGATGTTTTCCCCACACCTGGAGGTCCCGCTAAGCAAAGTATCGGTCCACGAAGTGAATTTTTCAGCTGACGGACAGCTAAATATTCAAGAACCCGTTCTTTAACTTTTTCTAATCCATCATGATCCCGATTCAAAATGTTCTCAGCATGATCAATATTCATGCGATCCTCAGTTGCTTTTGTCCAAGGTAACGAAATGAGCCAATCGATGTAATTTCGGATAACGCCACTTTCAGCACTAGCACCTGGAATTTTTTCATATCTATCTAATTCCTTCAGTGCCACTTCTTTTGTTGACTCAGGCATCCCTGACGCATCAATTGATTTACGTAACTCTGCTACTTCACCCGTTTTTCCTTCACGGTCCCCAAGCTCGGTTTGGATAGCCTTCATCTGTTCACGTAAATAGTATTCTTTTTGCGTACGCTCCATCGATTGCTTCACTTTTGAATTGATCTTCTTTTCTAGATCGAGTACTTCTTGTTCATCGTGCAAACGAATAATTAAGTGATCTAGTCGTTTTTTCACATTCAGCATTTCCAACACTTCTTGCTTATCTGCAATTTTAAATGGTAAATGTGATGCAATGATGTCTGCTAATCGTCCTGGTTCCTCAATATCTGCTACAGTGTTGATGGTCTCGGCTGTTATTTTATTAGAGGATTTAGCATATTTTTCAAAATACGTTAATAGTGTACGCATTAAAGCTTGCGTTTCTACATCCTTACCTAACAAATCCTCTTTTACGTCAATATCAACAAATGTATAATTTTCTAAGGCACGATAGTTTTTCCAAGATGCACGTGCGACTCCCTCAACTAAAATTCGCAATGTGCCATTTGGTAATTTTAACATTTGTTTGACATAAGCCATTGTACCAATCGCGTATAAATCTTGTTCTTCAGGCTGTTCATCGTGCATTTCCTTTTGTGTTACCAATAAAATCATCTGGTCCTCTAACATTGCCTGTTCTAGCGCTGCTACAGAACGATTTCTACCCACATCAATATGTAACACCATCGATGGGAATACTAAAAGTCCACGTAAAGGTAATAATGGTACATTTGTTGTTTTTTGTATAGTTACCATGCGGGTATTCACCTCCGTCAAAATTTTCATGTTCAATTCCCGCGCTACTAGTATGTGTTTAAAAAACTGATTCACACTAGTTATTGAAACGAGCCAAAAATTTCTACAAGTCAGTTGGCCAATATGTAAGAATGAATAAAAAGCTGACTGTCGATATGTGCGAACATTGCACAATCGAAGTCAGCTAATTACTCTTTATCTCATAACGGTAGACAGCCAAATCTATACGCTATGCTGAAGTTTTTGTGTCGCTACCTTCATCGAGTTCAGTGCCATCTTCAAGAAGCAATTTCGGTTTTTCTTTATCCGTAATTGTTTTTGCAGTAATGATACATTTTTTTACGTCTTCACGTGAAGGCAGTTCGTACATTACATCAAGCATCGTTGACTCAATTATTGAACGAAGACCACGTGCACCTGTTTTACGCTCAATTGCTTCCTTCGCAATTTCCGCAAGTGCACCTTCATCAAACTCAAGCTCAACACCGTCTAGTTCAAGCATTTTCTGATATTGCTTAGCTAACGCATTTTTAGGCTCTGTCAAAATTTGTACTAGTGCAGCTTCATTTAATTGCTCTAGGCTAGCAAGTACTGGTAATCGACCAATGAACTCTGGAATTAGACCAAATTTCAGTAAATCCTCAGGAATCAGCTTAGACATGATAGAACCTTCATCTACGTCCACTATATTCGGATCTGAACCAAATCCAATTATTTTTTCACCTTGGCGACGTTTAATGATGGATTCAATGCCATCAAATGCTCCACCAACGATGAATAAAATATTGGTTGTATCGATTTGTAAAAACTCTTGATGAGGATGTTTTCGGCCACCTTGTGGTGGAACACTCGCAACAGTTCCTTCTAAAATCTTTAGAAGTGCCTGCTGAACACCTTCGCCAGAAACATCGCGTGTAATGGATGGGTTTTCTGACTTACGTGCAACTTTATCGATTTCATCAATATAGATAATACCTTTTTCAGCGCGTTCGATATCATAATCTGCTGATTGGATTAGCTTTAATAAAATATTTTCAACGTCCTCACCCACATATCCTGCTTCAGTTAATGAAGTAGCATCCGCAATCGCGAATGGAACATTTAATATACGTGCTAACGTTTGAGCTAATAATGTTTTACCGCTACCAGTCGGGCCGATTAACACAATGTTCGATTTTGCCAGTTCAACATCATCAATTTTACTGTTTGTATTGATGCGTTTATAGTGATTATAAACCGCAACTGCTAATGCTTTTTTAGCACGCTCTTGTCCAATTACATACTCATCTAAAATCGTTAGAATCTCTTTTGGTTTCGGGATATCTTGGAATTCGATCTCCTCTTCTACACCTAGTTCCTCTACAACGATTTCTGAACAAAGCTCAATACACTCATCACAAATATACACACCAGGACCTGCTACTAATTTACGTACTTGTTCTTGTGGTTTTCCACAGAATGAGCATTTTAAATTGCCTTTTTCATCATTAAATTTGAACAATATGTTTCACCCCTATTCAAGCAACAATCTTACAAGATTATTGAACCTTTATCAAATAAATTGTCTGCATCATTTATGCCTTCGCATTCATGCAAGTAGATTATAACATCATGTTGTTTACTTCATTCGCCGTCTGCAGCATATTTTTCAGGAACCCATTTGCGCGACCTTTCGTTTCTAAGGTCTCGGTTCTTCACTACTGACACATAAGATTCAAGCTGTCATCAACTACTGATATCTTGATCAGCTACATAGCTTTTTATTTATAAATCTACTACATTCATCTACCAAGGCTTTTTTCATTCGAAGAAATGTTGATTGTTAATGTCTTTATTATGATCTTACAGAATGAAGTAAAATGAGCATCGTGTAAAATAAAAACAATACTATGTATAAGTGAAGTGTAAAGTGAGTCGTACTAAACTTTAAGGGGACTGATTTTTAGTTGATGTGATAAAACAAGGCACGGTTTAATGCCGTACCTTGTTTTTTTTAGCTATCTAATTACACAAAATCTTATTCAGTAATTTTAGCGTTTTCTACTAAAAATTCAACTGTTTTTTGGATTTTGATGTCGTTTTCAAGTACTGCTGTACCACCTAAAGCACCTGTAATTTGCTCTTTTGTCATGTTGAATTGAGCAGCCATTTTCTCTAATTCTGCTTCAATATCAGCTTCAGTTGCTTCAATTTTTTCAGCTTCAGCAATCGCTTCTAGTGTTAAAGATACACGTACACGGCTTTCTGCTTCTTCTTTCATTTGACCACGTAAATCTTCTTCAGATTGGCCAGAGAATTGGTAGTATAGATCTAAGTTCATACCTTGTGTTTGTAGACGTTGACCAAACTCTTGCAACATACGATCAGTTTCAGAGTTAATCATACCTGCTGGTACTTCAAACTCAGCATTTTCAGAAGCTTTTTCTACTAGCTCATCACGAAGAGATGCATCAGATTCTGCTACTTTTTGTGCTTCTGTTTGTTCTTTAATTTTAGCGCGTAAAGCTTCTACGCTTTCCACTTCTGAATCTAATTCTTTTGCGAATTCATCATTTAATTCAGGAAGAACTTTTGTTTTAACTTCTTTCACTGTTACTTTGAAAGTAGCTTCTTTGCCTGCTAATTCAGCCGCATGGTATTCTTCTGGGAATGTAACAACTACATCTTTTGATTCGCCAGCTTTCACACCTGTTAATTGCTCTTCAAAACCAGGAATGAAAGAACCAGAACCGATTTCTAGTGGATAGTCTTCACCTTTACCACCTTCAAAAGCTTCTTCACCAACGAAACCTTCGAAATCGATTACTGCTGTATCGCCTTCAACGATTGCTTCGTCTTCTTTAATTTCAAGTTCAGCTTTACGAGCTAATTGGTCTTGAATTTGAGCATCTACTTCTTCATCAGTTACTTCAACTGGAAGTTTAGCTACTTCTAGACCTTTGTAGTCACCAAGTTTTGGTTCTGGTTTAACTGTTACTTGTGCAGTGAATGAGAAATCTTGACCATGTACAAAGTTTTCTGTACCAGAGATTTCTGGGTAATCAACTGGCATAATTCCAGCTTCATCGATTGCCTTTGCATAAGAATCAGGAACGATAATTTCTAATGCATCTTGGTATAAAGATTCGATACCGAAACGTTGTTCGAACATTTTACGAGGCATTTTACCTTTACGGAAACCTGGTACGTTAATTTGTTTTACAACTTTTTTGAACGCTTGGTCCATTGCTGCATCTACTTCTGCAGCTGGTACTTCAATTGTAAGAGTACCGATATTACCTTCTTGTTTTTCCCATTTTGCTGACATGTATAAATACCTCCAAATAAATAATCAAGTTTTAGGATGTTAGACAATTCATTCGTAACTACGATTTTGACAACCATTTTAGTATAACATAGATGTGTATAGTTTCAACTTTTTTCATACCTAATGTAGTTCTGTTAGCTTTTCTAACATTTGTAAAAAGTCTACGATTTCATAGTCCATTTCTTTCACATTCCCTAGCATTGTTGATACAAAATCTATATAACTATAGGCAACATCTTCTGCCTCAAATGGATGCCATTCAAAGGGAAATGTGACAATGGCATGTTTCGCCATTAAGTATTGTACCATTTCCAACGTCGTTGGGTCTTGTGTCAACTGACTTTCAACTATATTTTTTATTTCACCATATTGTGGTAGTTGATTAGGTAAAGATAGTTGTGCGGGGTTTATCGTTTTCGAATGCCCCAATTTTGAAACTGTAATATCAATTGAAACTTCCTGTTCAACTAATAGGATTAAAGCCAAGCTTTGGACAAAAGGATGAACGGTCGTACTTTCAATAATTGCTTGCAATGCCGTTTTTAACTGTCTTACATTGGTATCCATCAGACGATGTAATTTGATAGATTGCTCATTCGCAGTTAGTGCACTAAATTTTTCAAGCTCATACTCCTGCTCCTCTATAAACCGTTGCGCATTTTCTTTTTTTTCAAGATTTTTAGATACTTCTCTATTAAGACTTTTTAATCGTTCAAATTTCTCCACTTGATCACTTGGCAGTACACTTTCCTCTAGGAGGGTCGTGATCAACGTCTCTACTTGATGATATTCCTTCAACTGCATGCAAATTGTAATATACAATTCCATGACTTCCACATACATTGTTGTTCCCATTGTAAAAAGCTGTTCACAAACACCTTTTGCCTTGTCATAATCCTTTAATTCGTATAAAGCAAAGGCATAGGCGCTAAGGGCAAATTCATCACCCGTTTCATATATAAAGGCCTTTTCAAAACTTGCAATAGCTTTCTCGTATTGATAATTTTCAGCAAACATATGGCCTTCACGTATTAATGTTTGGACAGCGCCTGGAAAAACAACAATATTGTCATGTTTGATAACATGACGCTTACGTTTTGTCAATTCCCTCACCTCCTCTGTTCCATTTTTCATTTCGATTATTTACTAAAAAAATCCACAAGTTTCTTATTTTTCACAAAAAATAATTGCTTTTACATTCATATTTTGTAATAAAATGTATTATAATTAGAATAGTCTAAAATTTATTACAACTTGCAGACTTTCTTCCTAGTTATCTGCATACAGAAAATCAAGTTCTTCATAAGGAGTGGAATACATGCAATTACTAGATACAATCACTGAATTTGACCATTGTATCTCACCTGCATTCGAGGCATTATCGATTAAAGTCATTTCATTTTCTACAGCGGACGGACCTATTCAAGATAATCCGATCGAATTTGAATTTTTAACACGTACAAAAATTGATGTGTATACGCAAGAAGCTAGCACTTATCTTTTACGTATTCTTGGAACAATTCCAGGTTCTATCGCACTTGGGCATCAAAATGAAACTCTTTCCATTATTCCTCAAAAAGTAAACATCGAATGTAATGACAAGCTGTTACATGTGGACAAAAAAGATATGCATCAAATTTTACAACATCCTGAGCCGAATCGTCATTACAGCGAATGGCTTATTGATGCTATAAAAAATACCAATATTCTCGTTGAGCTGAAGACAAACCAGCATTCACTGATTGAATGGCCAATCGGTATAAAATCAGCAGCCATAATATAGGTAGAGATAGACATACTTCATCGTATGTCTTTTTTTTTACTCTTATTTAAGCCTTTCCATTTTATTGCGTTTCTATCATAACAACTTTCTATAGTTTCTGGAAATAATATTATAACAGTCACCAACATTAAAGTGTTTGTATTGTCAATTCACACAGCAAATGGCTATCCGTCCTACATCAGGATTGCAAATTGGTCGATTTGCTTGAAAAAGGAGCTATAATAATAGAACAAA
Organism: Lysinibacillus sp. A1; assembly: GCF_000801965.1. Classification (NCBI taxonomy): domain Bacteria; kingdom Bacillati; phylum Bacillota; class Bacilli; order Caryophanales; family Bacillaceae; genus Lysinibacillus; species Lysinibacillus sp. A1. Next base: position 287,621 of record NZ_JSZM01000001.1, on the reverse strand, counting down.
CCTTATGATGGAGGCACACATAAATATGAATATAAAAGAAACACTACAATCTTTTTCTACTATGACACTGCATGAACGTCAGGCAGTGATGAAGGACAACGGAGAATGGCTCTTACAGGAGATGCTAACGCACATTGGCTCAACTGATGCTGAATTGCGCGATCATTTAATTTATCGTACGTTTGTTGATTTACTAAGTGATAATTTATTAAGCACCCAACAATTACAATTATTATTTGAGACAGCAACAAGTGAGGATTTTCTATATGTACATATCGGAGAAGCACCAACAGACAGTGTCTTTACTAGATCATTCTCTGCACTGCTCATTGCAGGTATACTTGCAAAGGATGCCGAGTTGCTTGTTTTAAAAGATGACGAGTTGCAGCCTTTCTTTAAAAAAATTGGACGTTATCTATTATTAGAACAAGATACAAGAGGTTACGTAAAGGATAAAGGATGGGCTCATAGCATTTCACACGGGGCTGATTTAGCCGCCATGACTATTAAACACCCAAAATTCGATTTGCAATATGCTCCATCCATTTTACATGCACTTAAGCTTGTCACGTGGAAAGGCACTGTCTATGTCAATGATGAAGAAGAGCGATTAATCAACATAGTAGATGCTTTATTACAACAAAACTATTCGGAGGAAGCTTTGATCGAATTTGTTGAACAAGCCTTTGATAAGTTTGAAATGCATTTAATGACGCAAGGTTATAATGATAGCTTTTTTAGTGGGCGTACTTGTACATTAAACTTCATGAAGACATTATATTTTTCTTTAAAAATGAATAATAAAGCCCCCAAACTACAAAATACAATCTATGGGCAAGTAGCCAAATGGCTCAAGCTTGGGGACTGACTAAAAAATGCTGATTCGATACGTATCTTTCTCATAAACATAAAAAATTTCTACCATATTAGCAAACTAAGAATTTACTTAGTTTGCTTTTTGTTTTTCAAATAGAATATAAATATGTAAATTTTTGTATAATCAAGAAAACTATTTGTTATATTAACATAATTAATAACACTCCCCATTTATTCCCTTTTCAATCATTCCTTTCATTGATAGTTCATCCTAATGTTTCCACACAATGATTCTTCTTCTACTCCTTTTATAGATAAAAGGCAAATAAAATCTATTATTATGTCCGACGGGATACTGATTTTATTACAAAACAGCGTCCAAAATGTGAAATACAATTTTTCATAAAAAAAACTATTTACTTAGTTAAACATGAAGAATGCTGTATTTTCAACGTTTCCACAGTGTTTAATAAACAAAACCTTAAAATACCAATACTAAAATAACGTTTTTTGTTCAAAAAATGTTCAAATTCAATGTATCTTTACTATCATTTTCATAACAAAATTATGTTTTTTCTTAAAAACAGGGCGTATAATCCAATGTGCAAACAACGACAAGATGTGACAATCGTTATAGACATGTACGTATGTGAAACGATTGCACAAATCATTGATTTTGCTAACGCTTGCATTAGACCAATCAACTTCAAGATTTATGTTTCATATTGAACCATGCCATTGTAAATTCTTAAGTTGTTGATTGGTACGCCAAGATAAAAGAGGTGACCTCAGTATCCACTATTTATAAATGTGAACTGACAAAAAACACATGAATTTTATGAATAGCCGTTCTATAGAAAGGAGTCAAACATGAAGAAAAAATTAAGTTTAATGTTTGTAGCATTGGGTGCTCTTGCACTTCTTGCTGGATGTGAGCCATTAACAGTATTCAATCCTAAAGGACCAAATGCAGAAACATTATCAAACACAATTATTTTATCCATTATTACAATGGCCTTTATATTACTAGTCGTGTATGTGCTTTTAGCCTTTATGCTAACTAAATATCGTGCGTCAAAAGCATCTGCAGATTATGAGCCACCTCATGAAGAGGGTAGCCATCTTCTAGAAATCACATGGACAGTAATTCCTATTATTATTGTTGCATTCTTGGCTGTTGTAACTGTAAGAACAACATCTACTGTAGAGGCTCAGCCAGCAGGATATGACGATAAAGAACCTTTAGTAATTTATGCATCATCATCAAACTGGAAATGGCATTTTAGTTACCCTGAAGAAGGTGTTGAAACAGTTAACTATGTTAACCTTCCTGTGGATCGTCCAATTGAGTTTAAATTATACTCATTCGGTCCGATTACAAGTTTCTGGATTCCTCAATTAGCAGGTCAAAAATATGCCATGAGTGATATGTTAACAACTATTCACCTTGCAGCAGATGAAGTGGGTTCATTCATGGGACGTAACTCTAACTTCAATGGACGTGGATTTGCAGAAATGGAATTTGAAGCACAATCTATGACAAAAGAAGACTTCGATAAATGGGTTGCTGATGTTAAAGCAAAAGAAAAACCATTAACAGAAGAAAAATTTGATGAGCTATTAAAAGCTGAGCATGTTGGTCGCCAAAGCTTCTCATCTACACACTTAGAATTCAGCCCTGCCCCAATGGAACATGGTAAAAACATGAAAATGGGTGACATGGACCATAGTGACATGTCTGAAGAAGATATGAATAATGAACATTCAGGTCATTAATTTACATTTAACTTTGAACGAGTAGAATATTAATTTTTAATTTTGAAAGGAGCGCATCCAATGAGTATGGAAGAATTATTCCATCCAATGCAAGAACCGATGATTTTAGCGGCAGCTATTAGTATCGTAGTTGGAGCAGTCGTTATCGTAGCTGGCCTTACTTATTTCAAAAAATGGGGCTATTTCTACAAAAACTGGCTATCAACTGTTGACCATAAAAAAATCGGGATTATGTATATCGCTGTAGCATTATTAATGCTATTCCGCGGTGGTATCGATGCACTATTAATGCGTGCACAAACAGCTGTTCCGGATAACGGGCTTCTTGATGCACAACATTATAATGAAATTTTCACAACACACGGTTTATTAATGATTTTATTTATGGCGATGCCATTTGTGATTGGTTTAATGAACATTGTCATCCCACTTCAAATTGGTGCACGTGACGTTGCTTTCCCACGTCTAAATGCTGTCAGCTTTTGGCTATTCGCAGCAGGTGCTGGTTTATTAAACTTATCATTCATTATTGGTGGTTCACCAGACGCTGGTTGGACAGCCTACTTCCCTCTTGCAAGTACGGATTTCAGTCCGACTGTAGGGAATAACTATTATTCTTTAGCACTTCAATTATCAGGTATTGGTACATTAATGACAGGTGTTAACTTCATCACGACTATTATTAAAATGCGCGCACCTGGTATGAAATTAATGAAAATGCCAATGTTTACTTGGTCGATTTTAATTACAAACGTAATTATTGTATTCGCATTCCCAGTATTAACTGTAGCGCTTGCTCTTATGATGTTAGACCGTCAATTCGGTACTAAATTCTTTGCAATGCAAGACGGCGGTATGGATATGCTTTGGGCCAACCTATTCTGGGTTTGGGGACATCCTGAAGTTTATATCGTTATTCTACCTGCTTTCGGTATTTTCTCAGAAATCATTGCAACATTTGCGCGTAAAAACTTGTACGGCTATAAATCAATGGTTATGAGTATGGTTGTTATTTCTTTACTATCATTCGTAGTTTGGGCCCACCACTTCTATACAATGGGTCACGGGGTAATGGTAAACAGCGTATTCTCTATTACAACAATGGCAATCGCCGTTCCAACCGGTGTTAAAATATTTAACTGGTTGCTGACGATGAGGAACGGGAAAATTCAATTTACAACACCGATGCTTTATGCTCTTGGCTTTATTCCAATCTTCACAATTGGTGGGGTTACAGGGGTAATGCTAGCGATGGCAAGTGCTGACTATCAATATCATAATACGATGTTCTTAGTTGCCCACTTCCACTACGTTTTAATTCCAGGTACAGTATTCGGTGTACTTGCAGGTTACCACTACTGGTGGCCAAAAATGTTCGGTTTCCGTTTAAATGAAAAATTAGGGAAAACTGCGTTCTGGTTCATTGCAATCAGCTTCAACGTAACATTCTTCCCACTATTCATTTTAGGTTTAGATGGTTATGCTCGTCGTATGTACACTTACTCAGAGTCAACAGGCTATGGACCATTGAACATGTTATCATTCGTTGGTGCTTTAGGACTTGCAGTCGGCTTTGCGTTGATCGTTTATAATATCTACTACAGCTGGAAGCATATGCCTCGTAATGAAAAGGCAGATGTATGGGAAGGTCGTACACTTGAATGGGCTACTCATTCTCCAGTACCAGAATACAACTTTGCAGTAGTTCCAACTGTTACTCGCTTAGATGAGTTCTGGTTCGCGAAAAAAGAAGGTCGCGATATTACAGCAGGTAAAATTGAAAAAATTCACATGCCAAATAATACAGGCACACCTTTCTGGATGAGTGGATTCTTCTTCCTTGCAGCATTCTTCGCTGTATTCAATATGTGGGTGCCAGCCATCATTAGTATGCTTGGTGTATTTGGCTTCATGATCCATCGTTCTTTCGAAAAAGACCATGGTCGTTATATTTCAGTTGAGGAAGTTATGGCAACTGAGAAAAGCTTGAGAGGTGATAAATAATATGAAAATCGATTCTTCACTTCCATTAGAATATAGTACAGAGGAAAATCGCCTAAAAATCTTTGGTTTCTGGATTTTCCTTGGCGCCGAGATCGTGTTATTTGCCACATTGTTTACTGTGTATTTCACACTTCACACACGGACAGGTAGTGGCCCGAATGGTGCTGAAATCTTTGAATTAACACCAGTTTTATGGGAAACATTCTTATTATTAACAAGTAGTTTCACAATTGGTCTGGGTGTTCATGCAATGCGTATTGGTCGTAAAAAGGCAATGATGACTTTCTTCATCATTACCCTTTTACTCGGCTTAGGTTTCTTAGCTATTGAGATTGATGAGTTCATCACTTATGTACATGAAGGTGCGACAATTCAAACAAGCGCATTCCTGTCATCATTAATGACATTACTTGGAACACACGGTGCCCACGTAACATTTGGTTTCTTCTGGGGCCTAGCTATCATTATCCAAGTAGCTAAACGTGGTTTAAATCCACAAACAGCGAACAAAGCGTTTATCTTCTCATTGTACTGGCATTTCCTAGACGTTGTTTGGATTTTCATCTTCAGCTTCGTCTATTTGAAAGGACTGATTAGCTGATGAAGGAATTATTCCCAAAACAACATGTCATGGGCTTCGGCTTCTCACTATTACTGACACTTGTCGCTTTAGCCGTTGTAACCTTTGATATGAGTTATAAAGTGGCATTTGCTATTTTACTTGTCACTGCCCTTGCACAAGCAACTGTACAGTTAGTGTTATTCATGCACATCGGTGAATCTGAAGATAAGAAAACGTTATATACAACGATTTTATATTCAGTATTCGTAGGTGTTGTAACAATCATTGGTACATTGTTTGCCATGATCTGGGGTTACTAAGCAATTACATGTAGATATTTTCGAGCTTATTGAAAAGCTCCTCAAAAAGCTGTCACCTACTTTCGTATTAAACGATTGGTTGGTGACAGCTTTTTTATTAATTTTCATGCTTATTACTGGTCATTACTGCAAGATTATTGTTTTTTCACTAAGTATTTAGATACATTTTATAGAATAACGAAACTTTTCCTTTTCTTGGGCGTATATTAGTAGATAGTGTTTTTTACCAAGAATAGGAGATGAAAGTAATGAAGAAGATTTTTAAAGTACTAGCAGTTGGAACACTAGCATTGACTCTTGCTGCTTGTAATTCAAGTGCCACGCCTACGAAAGACACAACTAAAACTAGCAACCTCACTTTAGAACAAGTGTATGACAAGGCAGTGGATCGTCAGTCTGACATTAAAAGTGCTAGTGCCAATATGGATATGACACAGGTAACGAAGGTTGGATCTGGTGAAGAGGCGATGGAGTTCTCTATTAACTCTAAAATGGAAATGGACATTATCGTCGACCCATTAGCAATGCATTTATCAGGCTCTATGTCGATGCCAGATATGATGAGTGAAGGCCAAGAAACAACGGACATGCCTATTGAAATGTATATGAAAAAAGACGCTGGCCTTTTCATGAAAGATGTGACTACAGACAGCTGGTTAAAGCTTCCTGATGAGAACTTTGATGCTATTTTAGATCAAACGGCTGCTTCTGCTGACGCTAAAGAACAGTTAGAACAACTTAAAAAGTTTATTAATGATTTTACATTTGAACAAACGGATAAAGAATATGTCCTTACATTAGAAGCAAAAGGTGATAAATTTAAAGAGCTAATTGATTCTGAAATTAATAAATCAATAGAAGACATGGGATTAGAAGAAAACCCTATGGATCAATTAACAATCGAAAAAATCAACTATGTGCTACACATTGATAAAGAGACTTTCGATACGAAAAAAATGGATATGAATTTTGATTTAAAAATGGCAGTAGAAGGCGATGAATTGTTAATGAATACAAAATCAGTCGTTACTTATACTGATTTCAATCATCTTAAAACAATTGATATTCCTCAAAGCATTGTAGATAACGCACAAACAATCGAATAAAAAACAAACCTGCTTGTCATCTACCTACAAGCAGGTTTGTTTTGTCTTTATCCATATAAATAGGACGAAGATTTCCGTAAAATTATCGAACGATTAATACATCACATTGAGCGTAACGTACTACTTTTTCTGCTACAGACCCTAGCATCATTTTTTCCATACGATTTAACCCGGTTGCCCCACATACAATCAAATCAACATTCGTAAGCTGTGTCAAGATCCCCTTTGGCGAACCCGTTTCTACTACAGATTCTACACTTTGAACACCTGTCTGAACCACTTGCTTTTCTAAGCTTTCCATTTTGCTCTTGTTTTCTTTCTTCAATTCTTCCGCATATTTTAAATCATATGCTGACACCGCTCCAAAAGATTTAGTATCAATTACATTCACTAATTGCAAAGTAGCTTTGTGTTGCATTGCTACTTGACTTGCTCTTTCTAAAGCCTTCAATGATTGTTCTGAGAAATCAATTGCTACTGCGATTTTAAGATAATTAGCCATATTTAGTCCTCTCCATTCATCATGCCATTCCATGTTTTCACAAATATTATATCATAACGGTATTCTATATAGTTTATCGTCATCGGGTTGTGGATTGCCGCGTCCATCCGTATTATTACTAATAAAGTATAAGTAGCTACCATCCATAAATACATCTCGTATTCTCCCAAATTCCGATAGTAGCACATCTTGTTTTTTCATGTTCGCATCAAATGTTAGCACCGCTGTCCCCCTTAGTGCTGCAGCATATAATTGATCATCTACTACAGCAATACCAGATGGCGCCCACGTTTTCGCCGAGCCTGAGGTAAATAGAGGGGTTACCATATGTTGCTGTTTGTCTGTTCCCTCTATAAGTGGCCAACCATAATTCTTCCCTTTTTCAATTATGTTGATTTCGTCATTGGCCGCATTGCCATGTTCGCTTGCGTACATCGTACCATCTGTTGCCCATGCTAATCCCTGCGGATTTCTATGCCCATAGCTATACACATAAGAACGAGGAAAAGGATTATCATTCGGTATGGAACCGTCCAAATTGAATCGTAAAATCTTTCCTTCTAATGCATCTAAATCCTGTGCTAAAGATGGCTGAGTGGCATCTCCGACAGTAACATACAATTTCCTATCGGGGCCTATTTTTAAACGACCGCCATGATGATATGTACCGCTCTGTATTCGATCAATTAAGAGGTCCGTTTCCTGCCACTTATTATCGATTAGCGTCAATGTTACGACCCGATTAAATTGCGTTGATCCCTCTTCATACGTATAGTAAGCATAAGCAATATGGGTTGTCGTAAAATCAGGGGCTAACACAAATCCTAGGAGGCCGGCTTCAGGAGCTGTCGATAATTCCTTCTTTAATAGGACCTGTTGTCTTTCAACTTCACCTTCCATGATCTTTACAATATTGCCTGGTCTTTCTGTTACATATAACGCTGTATCGCTTTTTTCGATCGACCAAGGTGTTCGTAATTGCTCTGCTATTACTTCAACGTTTGAAGTGACTTTTGAGGGTTCTTCTTGTTTTGCCATCCTCTCATCCTTCTCCTTGGTAGAAGTACAGGCCGCACACATCAAAATAACTAGCAGCAAACTGGGAATCATTCGCTTCATCTTGTCTCCTCCTTTTTTCGAAAATAGAAAAAGACGTCGGTCCTAGACGTCTCTTTTACTTATTTTTATACTGTCAAACATAATTATTTCACCAAATGTTTTTGTGTGCTCTAGCACTTTAAGATAAGCTTCTTTTCGATGGATGAGTCGTTCTTGTCGTAATTTTTGATAGGAATAATAAAAATCATCTATTGTTATTTTATCCATAAACTCACCTCTTATAGTAGTATATGCTAACACTATTATAAGGTTGGTAAATTCTTACGACAATTCTATTTTCTATTTTTGATTATAAGTTCCCAAAAATCGAAGGATAAAAGACATACGATTTCTCGAAAGAATATACATATTTATCTAATTAGTTGATAAAAAAAGGCAGTACTTTTTCTTCTACAACTTGTTCACCCGCCTGTATCCATCTACTTTTATCATGAATATACCCATCCTTATCAAGCGGCGTCTGGAACTGACTAGCTCCTGTAGCATCTAGTAATGAGCCTTCATCATAATCTAAGCCAACGTTAGCAACATGTTTAATGACAAACGGCTTTTGAAATCGAATTTGGGCATCTTCATTATCCAATTCCCCAACCGTTACGATAAAGGGCACGCGCAAATAGATTGTTTCGCCGCCACCTCTCCATAGTACCGCGTCAAAGCTCCCTTTATGATACTCCCAATTCCCACCAATTGTAAAACCACGATCAATAATATGATCTCGCAAATAACCATAGCCTATCTCTTTTCCAACTATTTTTGAATCAAACTGTAGCAATTTGAAACCTCCTCCTTTCACTTAATAAAAGTCTATCCTAAAAAGAGGAATTACAAACTATTTCTCGCACTCAGCAAAAAAATCCCGAAGCCCTAAAATAACAAGGCTTCGAGATTTTTGTCAATATTTATAAAGGAACTGAGACTGTTCGATTTAAAACATATTTAGCGGCTTCTACATATTCTGTAACAGTTCTTAGGCTAACTGCGGCAGTTGGCGTTAAGCTTTCAAAGCCATGATAGCATCCTGGATATAAATGAAACTCAACATCGACGCCTGCCTGACAGAGCTTCATTACATATTGTAACGTTTCATCACGGAACGGATCTAGCTGACCAACACATGTGTAAGTAAAGGGAAGCCCAGTTAAGTCATCGGCTCTTGCAGCAGCAGCGTATTGTGACACATTGTCACTGCCGTTTGCTCCATTTAAATACATTTCCCATCCCTTTTGATTAAGGGAATGATTCCAGATCATATGACCAGTAATTTCTAATGCGGAAGGTGTATTATTACGATCATCTATCATTGGATATAGAGGCATTTGGAAGCTAAGCTTTGGATAATTACGATCACGTGCTAGCAATGCAAGAGCAGCGGTTAGCCCACCCCCAGCACTTGCCCCGGCTATCCCTATACGTTGATTATCAATCCTTAGTTCATCTGCGTGATCTGCCACCCATTTTAACGCAGTATAACAATCTTCGAGTGGGACTGGGTAAGGATACTCAGGTGCAAGTCTGTAGTCTACTGATACAACGACGCACTTTGCATCTGTAACGAAGCGCTGACAAAGCAAATCATCGCCCTCTGGAGCTCCTAAAACATAGCCACCTCCATGAATCCACACCAATGCTGGGTAAATTTCATTTTGGTCTTTTGGCTGGTAGATTCTAATGCGCAGTGCAACACCCTCTTCTGGTCCTTGAATCATTTTATTAGTAACTAAAATCTGCTCGTCTATTGTTGCTGGTACGGCTACAGCCGCCATCCCATCTCTTGTAGCTTGTACATTGTCTAAGTCTAAAGGTGGAAAAACAGCTAATAATTCTTTTAGTTCCGGGTCAATACGATGTTCCATTAAGCTTCATCCTCTCTTTTATCAGTTCTTTACGATGTAAGTCCGCCATCAATCGTCACAACTGCACCATTCATATAAGAAGACTCCTGCGAAATTAAGAAAGCGATTACATTTGCGATTTCAGTAGGGTTTGCTAATCTTCTTAGAGGCCCATTCTCCTCAGGCTTGTTTCAAGTCCCTTTGTCATGTTTGTCCTGACACCACCAGGGCATATAGCATTTACGCGGACACCGCTAGGTCCATATTCTATAGCAGCCGTTTTAGTTAGCCCGATGACACCATGCTTGCTTGCCGAATAGCCTCCCATATAGGGTTGCCCTTGTATTCCAGCAGCTAAGGCAGTATTCCCGATGACACCTGATTGTTGTTGTTCCATCTCTTTTAGCACATACTTTAAACCTAAAAATGCCCCTTTCAGATTGACAGAGATTACACGATCAAACATCTCCTCATCTAAATCACCTAACAATGAGGGTGGACTTAAAATGCCCGCATTATTAATGAAAGCATCAATTCGACCAAATGCCTGCTTGGCAGCATCCACGTACTTCCTTACATCTTGACGGTTGGAAACATCTGCTTGGACAAAAATGGCCTGCTGCTGATACTCTTTCACTGCTTTTAAAGTGTCCTGACCACTCCTTTCATCAAAGTCTACTAATATTAATGCCTTGTTTTTTGTCGCTAGTAGTTTAGCTGTTTCTCTACCTATTCCGCTTCCCGCACCAGTAATAATCACTACTTGCTGCTCCATATTATTTATGCTCCTCCCTCAGACACTATGATATAGATTTTAATTTTAATAACTGAAAGCCTTCATAATTATTTTGGGCAACTTCCTGACAGCATTTTGTGTAATAATCGAAGCCACCTAGATAGATTAAGAAGCTACGTGGTTTCCCTGCAATATTTGCGCCTGTATACCACGAATCGCCCTTTACATATAATGTTTCATTCGCAATCTCTCGACAATGTTTACTCCATGCCTGCTCTGCCTCCTCATTTGTCTCCATGACATCGATATCATGTTCACGTAAATAATCGATGCATTGTGCTATCCATTCTACATGTTGCTCTATAGCGATTGGCATATTTACAAGGACAGAAGGACTTTCTGGACCTGTAATCATAAATAGATTTGGAAAATTGGCTGTAGCTAGTCCAAGATAGGTTTGAACCGATGCACCATTTTCCCATTTGTCTTTTAATGTCACGCCATTCCTTCCACGAATATCTATTTTAAATAAGGGACCCGTCATGCCGTCATAGCCCGTTGCAAATATGATAATATCTAACTCGAAATGATTGCTAGCTGTTTGGATCCCTGTTTCAGTAATCTCTAAGATGGGCGATTCCTTTACATCCACCAGTAAAACATTATCTCTGTTATAGGTTTCAAAATAATCGCTATCTAAAACTTGTCTTTTTGTGCCATACATATACTTGGGACATAACTTCTCTGCTACGGTCGGATCTTGAACAGTTTCGCGTATTTTAGAACGAATAAATGCCGCCGCCTTTTCATTCGACTGTTCATTTGTTAATAAATCCTTGTAAGTCGATGCAAAGGCAAAACCACCTTGTGCCCATGCTTCCTCAAAAACTTTCTGTCTTTGATGATCACTATCCTCAATGGCAGATGGGTGGTTATAGGCAAAAGGGGTGCCTGAAACAGAATTCCTCATTGCATGCTTTAGATTTTCGAAATTCCCCTTAGTCTGTCGTATGAAGTCTTCATCATACAGATGATTACGAGCAGGTATTGTATACTGTGGTGTTCGTTGAAAGACGGTTAAATGCTTGGCTTCTTTAGCAATTACCGGAATGGCTTGAATACCACTGGAGCCTGTTCCAATAATTCCTACTCTTTTGCCTGTGAAATCTACCTTGTCATGTGGCCAATGCCCGGTATGGTACCATTTTCCACTAAACTGATCTAACCCCTGAAACTTAGGAACATTCGCTGCAGAAAGGCAGCCTATCCCTGTAATAAAATACTTCGCTAAAACTTGATGTCCATCATTTAGATGAACCAGCCATTTATGCTGTTCCTCATCAAAATGTGCAGCCTTGACGCGTGTGTTGAATTGAATATTGGATCGTAATTTTAAACGATCTGCCACATAGTTTAAATACCGTAATATTTCTTCTTGCTCAGGAAACCTAGATGTCCACGTCCATTCTTCATATAATTCTTTAGAGAAAGTATAATTATAATAAATACTTTCAATGTCACATCTAGCACCAGGATATCGATTCCAATACCAAACGCCTCCTACACCATCACCCGTTTCATAGACGATCGTTGAGAATCCTTTACTCTTTAATTGATGTAACATATATAAGCCTGCAAATCCTGCGCCTAGAATAACTGCATCTACCTCTTTAATTGGTTGGTTTTTCACATCATTCCCCCTCAACTAATAAATTCTCAAGTGAACATTAAGAAAAAAATAGCTTTTCTTAACATAAATGCTACAACTTACAGAAAATATTGAAAATTCCTTATTTTAAGCGTAGTATATACTTAAAAAAGGGGATAGGTCATGTCCAATCTCTATACCATTCAAAAACGTTTCGACACTATGCAAAACTATTCCAATCACGAAGAGTTGTTGATTCACATTTTGCAGGTATATCTAGATTCTTTTCCGATTAAGGATGCTTATTTATTAAGGTATTCACCGATAGGCTTTGTCGCTGAAGGTATTATTTTTTTAAATGAAGAGGGTGGCAGTCATATCGGAGAAATTCGTGAGGAAATACGTAGCTTCCCTATTATTTATACAGCTATCGTTGAGAAAAAAGCTAAATTTTGTACGGGCATGGACTATTTAAAAAACATTAGTATTAAATATTCCATCCCCTCTCAAAACAACGCTTTTTTAATTGTTCCTATCTTTATTGGACATTATGTATTTGGTTATATTTGCAGTACACAAATAGATATGGATGAAATAACTGAAAAGCTACTAGATGACTTTACAGCCTTTGGCAATGTGATTGGTCAGCTCATCATTCAAGCTAGAGACCATAAAAAGGAAAGTATACTTAGTAAGAGAGAATTAGAGGTCATGAGACAGATTGCTTTAGGAGATAGCACGAAGGAAATGGCTGATTTTATGAATTTAAGTGAATTAACGATCAATCAATACGTAAAATCCGCCATCAAAAAGTTACAGGCCAAAAATCGCACTCATGCCATCAGTATTTTATATCAAGAGGGAGTTATTTAATAGGGGGAACAGACCACTCCCCCTTTAACCTACATCTGAATCAAAAATAAGCAGTTATCACATTAGTTACATTCATTCCCAATATGCTTTCATTAAATCCGTTGACCATGCTGGCTGTTTAATAACTCCTTTCGGTAGGAATTCTTTCATCACTGGATTCATGTCTATAATAGGCGTCCCATCAATGTCATCAAGTCCTTTTACAATCAAAGTCCTCTGTTTGACCTCTACCAATTCAACCATCGTAATGCCTATTTTATTAGGTCTATTTTTCCCTCTTTGTGCGAAAATGCCGACCTTTGGATAGTTTTGATTATTTCTTGGATGCCTTGCTTCATACTGAATTTGATCGTCTGAAACCTGATCAAAATAAAAGATGATTTCAATATGAGAAAAATCTTCTATTCCTTTCAACGACTCTTCATGCAAATTTTCTGAGAGTTCAATGGTTGAATTAATTTCTCCCCAATGATCATCTTTTATTGTTTTCCGGCTATTGCTAACTGTAGCAACTGGTTGAATCATATATTGCATTCCATCATCCCCATTTCCTAATTCCAGTATATAGGAATCAATAAAAAAGGTGATTAACATATTAATCACCCGACGTTCCATAATCCTTGATGGTTACCTTCACTTCACATTTTATAGGTACCTCACTAAATATCTCATCCCAATCTTTTTTTATCTTTTCCCATTCTTTTGGATACTTAATTCTTAATTTATTGCCGAATCCTGAAACATCTGTTTGATATTCCTGTTGAAGCTTTTCCGACGTTTTCATGACTAATCGTTCAATTTCTTGCTCGATTGTTTTCTCCGCTTTTTTTAAAAATTTATTATTAAATGCTTTATCTGACAGTACCCAATGTTCAGCAATTCTTCCTTCAGATTGAATCTTCACTGTAAAAGAAATATGGTCACCATCTACTTTTGGTACAATCTTACTTTTCATAGACATGATTTCATAAACAATAGGTGAGCTCGATTCTTCATCAAAACTCTTTACTAAACCTCCTTCACCCTTCCCAGTGATCCATGAAATACCCTCTAAGTCACTTTCATTCAGAAAACCTCGAAGCTTTTTAGTTTTCCCATCAATGACAGCAGCTCCTACAAATTTTACTTCTCCATCTTCTGAAATAACGTTTTGTAATAAAAAGCTTGAATCCGAATATAATTTTCCTTCTAATTTCGCAATGGTCATAGGTGGCAAAATTTTAGTTGTTCTTTCATGCCCCCCCATCATCTCTACCAATTGAAAGGCAGGGATTTTCGTTGGTTCATTCGTTTCAAGTGTATCACTTGCCCGTCCCTGAGCAATAAGAAGAAGTCCGCTTGGTCGTATTTCGAGCTCTCTTAGAAAAAAGTCCAACAATTGTTGCAGGTTAATGGTGCTAGCAAGTTCCTCGCCAATAATGGTGACCTTGGAATGCTCCGCAAATGAATGTTTGTCTGACTTTAATAGCATATTTCGTAAAGTAGGTAAAACAACATCCCCTGTTTCAGAAACGTTTTTATATGCCTTTTCTCGTAATGTTCCATCTTTCATTCCAGTAACAGTTGTCTCAGAAGTGACCAATTGATTGGTAACGGTAAGCAATGTTCTATTAGCATATTTAGCCTCTGTCTGTTCCTCAGTCGTAGCCTCTCCTGTTGCTAAATCTAATGAGGTACCAACAATCAATCCTAAATCCTCAATCTCTTTACTACTCCAGCAGCCTGTAAGTAGGAGAGATACCATTACCATAAGAGAAATACGCAAATATTGATAGAGTCTCATCATGTTTTATCGCCTTTCAGTTTTGATATAAGGAGTAAGGTTATGGGTAGTGCACCAAATAAAAATAACGCAGCATGACCAATTTTATCGCCAAACTGAAATAAGTCATTAATATTTTTTGGAATCATCGCGATAATATAAATAATCGGTAATAGCCCATATAGAAATGGGTGCATGCTTTTCTTAAAAAGCTGAGATAATCCTAGAGCAGCAGCATAATAGGTAATGGTGAACGTAGCAAAGATTTGCATAATCCATATAACAAGTAAAAATGATTCAAAGCGCTCAAAAATTAACCCTGGAATTTCAAAACTCCGCATGAGTTCGATTGTTGGCCATGTTCTGGTCATGACCCCTTCGATAGAAAGAGCGCCTATCACCATGACAACTGTAATTACATAAAAAAGTAATGGAATCGCTATGCCTACTAAGACGACTTTGACTGCTTTCTTTTTATCAGATGGGTACATAAATGCCACTAAGAGCAGCATAATCTCAGGGCCTAGAAACGCTAATGTCGCCGTTTTGATTCCTTTCAATACCGGAACGACTCCCATCCCTAAAACAGGTTGAAGATGATCGATCTCAAAGATTCCTAAGCTTAAAAAAGCAACAAGTAAGAAAATCACAAAGGTAATGGGAAATATAATTTCGAATAAGCGACCGATCGAATTTATCCCACCACTCACCAAATAGAGCCCCACCCATAAGAAAGGCAGAATAATAGCCCATGTGGGTGTTCCCTCCAATAAAAAGAGGGAGGTTACTTCAGCCATGATTCGAACCTCAAATGCAGAAATCGTAAAGAAATAAGTAATGACAAGCGCACTAATCAACCAACCTAGCCATTTCCCAACAATATCTTGATTGTATTGATAAAATGTCTTGTCTGGATATTGTTGACTTAGCTTGACGATAATTACACCTGCAATCATGGCAACAAGACCGCCTAAAAAAACACTAATCCATACATCTGGTGTTTTCACCTTCTCTACCGAGGCACGAGGCAAGGTGAGAATGCCAGTTGCAAGAATATAATTAATAATAATGATTATTGTTTGGGACGTCGTAATTTTATCTTTTGGACTGGTCATCATGGCTACTAGTTTCCTTTCCTCGTATTTCCCCTTTACGAACAGAATCTTTTGGCTGTAATAATTTTGGTCGGCGTTTCATCATCATTAATGGCATACGTACCATAAAATCTTTCCAATCCCCTGCTCTATATGGGACAGTCGGACTAACATAAGGAACACCAAAACTTTTCAGCTTCACTAAATGACTGCACAGGAACAGGAAAAATAAAATGACCCCGTAAAGACCAAATATTGCAGCGAAAAACATGGCCACAAATCGGAGCATTCGTAATGTAATCCCAGCGTTATATTGAGGGATGGCAAAGGATGAAATAGCGGTTAAAGCAACAACGATCACCATAATTGGACTTACAATCCCGG
The DNA here is from genome assembly GCF_000801965.1 of Lysinibacillus sp. A1. Classification (NCBI taxonomy): domain Bacteria; kingdom Bacillati; phylum Bacillota; class Bacilli; order Caryophanales; family Bacillaceae; genus Lysinibacillus; species Lysinibacillus sp. A1. The sequence continues at coordinate 271,084 of NZ_JSZM01000001.1, read as the reverse complement.
CTTGGACGGCGGCTTCTCCAATAACAAGACCACCGACGATCCCCATTGTGGGACCTATCGGCTTGGGCAAACGAAGTCCAGCTTCTCGTAAAATTTCGATTGCTACCTCCATAATAAGTGCCTCGATTAACGCAGGGAATGGAACTCCTTCCCTTGTGGACATCATGGACAGGGCTAGCTTAGTTGGGATTAATCCCTGGTGGAACGACACAAAAGCAATATACATGGATGGACCAAAAAGAGTAATCCCTGCTGCTAAGTATCGTAGAAGACGAATAAGCGAACTAGCAAACCATCGTTCATAATAATCTTCCGGCGATTGTAGTAGCATATTAATGGTAACTGGTACAATTAAAGCAAATGGTGTGCCATCTAATATAATGGCAACTCGCCCCTCCATTAATGCCCCATACACTCGATCAGGACGCTCCGTGTTCTGCACTTGTGTAAAAGGGCTCAGAAAATTATCTTCAATTAATTGCTCTATATAACCCGATTCTAATAGGTTATCAAGGTCGATTGTTTGTATCCGTTTTTTTACCTCCTCCACCAACTCTGGATCTACTATCTCATCCATATAGGCAATGACTAGCTCCTTTTTTACCCTCTCCCCCACCGACATCTGAATGATAGATAATTGCTGATTTTCACCTTGCTGTCTTAGAAGAGCTGTATTGTCACTTAATCTTTCTGTAAAGCCTACTCTTGGCCCTCTAACTACAGCTTCTGAAATAGGCTCCTCAATATTTCGCGTCTTGCCATTTATCGTACAAAGTAATAAAGCATTAGGCATACCATCTACAAATAAAGCTGTATATCCTGTTAATACTTTACTGATTGTTCCTTGTATCGTTGATTCTTCTAGCACATCACCGATAGGTATATTATTTTTCATGAGATTCTGCAGATTGCCGTTTTCTGTTAAAGCAGATGCGGGTGTGTCCGAAAAACGCTCCATAATCGAAGTCAAAATATGCTCTTCAATTTGCATTTTATCTGCCAGTCCTTCCAGAAAAACGATGGCCGCACGAATATCAGTATTTCCTATGTGAAACTCTCTAAAGTGGGCATCCCAATTATGCCCTATTTCTTTTTTTATTCGTTCAACATCTTTGTTAAAATCACCTGTTAGCGGGTCGACTGTTTCTTGACTAGATGGCTGATCTACTTCCTTTTGGTTCGTGTACTCCTTCATGTCGATCTTGCCATTCTTCTTTTTTTCAAGTATTAAGCCATTAAATAATTTGAAAATCAAGAATGGAATAATGAATGCTAAAAAACCCTGCATAAAAACTTGCCAATGTGGTATGTAGGATAGTATCTTTTCCCACATAATGATCACCCTCTTTAATACAATCGTACAAAGAATTACTACATGTTTTTATCATTATCTAAGCAGCCCTATTTTAAACTTCTAAACGTCACATTCTTCCATGACAATGTGCTCATATTGAGGTGTATTGTTAGCTTCATGATTCATGAGATTTCCTCAGCCCTTTATATCCCCTTTTATTTATTCGAATCATTGAAATCTACAAAATAAGATATGGTATACTAGCTACTATGAAAAATTAGAAGGTGACATATATGCTAGAAGTTAATGAAAGTAAATTAGCCCATTATAGTATCCATTTTTTGAGCGAGTCGACACTTCTTTTAGGAGAAGAGGAATTTACACAGCCAGAGCTCATGCTAGAGGCTGCCTTTACACAGCTTGCATTTAGTAAAATAGAGCTCGAACAGCAATATGAATTTTTCCATGAAACAGATATTGCGCTAAATGAAGTTTTTGCCTATTCCAAAAAAATATTCGAGCAGGACAGTAGCTTTCTTGAACAATCTCAAAATATGGCGAAGCACTTACATAGTGTATCCCAGCACCCAAATATTAAAAGCGGGGAGCTATTTATTGGCCTGTTTGAAAATTGTTTTCTATTAAATGAGGTTAAAAAGGTCATTGCCATTGTTAAAATTGATGAAAAAGAAATGTTTTTAGATGTCAAAAATGACAATAATAAAATGATCATTCACGGTGTGGATGGCATTAATGTGAAAAAAATTAATAATATGGCGATCATCGTAGATATGGGACAAGAGCAACCCCCTGCTGTATTTATAAAGACGAAGCGAAAAGAGGATATCGTCTACTGGCAGGAACGATTTTTAAAAATTAAAGCAGCAGATGAGCATTACCATAAAACTGATTTAGCGCTAAATGAATGCAAAAAGTATATTTTAAAAGAAGAGAATTACTCGAACACAGAGAAGCTAGGCTTTTTAAATAAAACGTTAGATTATTTTAGAAATGAAGAGGAATTTCAAGTTGACCATTATATTGACACCGTATTTGAGCAAGCGGATGCTACCCAAAAGGATATCCTCGTCAATTCAGTCAAACCTTATGAAACCGTTATTTCTGACAGCGCACTAGAAAAAGCTGAAAAGAAATATAAACGCAAAATAAAGCTTGATTCCAATATTGAAATTCAAGTCAATATTCAGCATATAGATCAAATAGATGAGCTGATTGAAGTTGGCTATGATGAAGCAACAAATCGAAAATTTTATAAAATTTATTTCCAGGATGAAATATAAATAAGGGACGCCTTTCGAGAAGTCCACGCTCGATGGTTATAGTGCTATCGCTTGATCGCTTAGTGAAAATCAATGGCTTACCCTTATTTCATTATAAAAAAGGCATTCCCTTAAAAAGGGATGCCTTTTTTGCCTTAGCAACCACCACCATATTCTTTTTAAATTTTTCTTAAAGAAGATAAAACTTTTTCTTTTGGTAAAACGTCTAATAATTGGTAACAGAAGTTAACCTAAAGGAGAATGGATAAAGATGAAAAAACCTTTTAAGAAAACTTGGATTTTAGCTTCCGCATTAACACTAGGAATGGCCGTAATGACCCCGCTTCAAGCTGGTGCAACATCAGTTGATACAACTAAACAAGTCACTATGCAAGTAGAACAAAAGATAAAAGGTACCATTAAGTACTTTGATGGCGATGGCCTTTCTATTAAAGGAACTGACGGCAAAAATTATTTTATTGGCTTACACAAATTCTCTGACAAGCAAATCGAACAATTAAAGCTAGTAGAAGGACAGGAAATCGCTGTTGAAGGAAGCATTGTAGAAGATTACTCAGATTTCTATACTTTTGATGTGTATAAAAAAAGCTTACCTAAAGAAGTCACAAAAGAAGAGTTAGTTCAATTAGAAAAGCTCTTCACTGACATGAAAAAAGCAGAAAAAGAAGAGAATTATGAAGAAATGGACCGCGTTTATCAGGCCATGAATAAAATTACAAGACCTTATGAATTGGCAAATTGGCAGCCTGAGCCTTTTGAAGAATTCATTAATGAAGCTACTTTTGCTGAGCAAAACATCGTCATCAAAAAACAAGATAAAGAACAGCTTAAAGCACTTTATGATGATTGGGTTAAATTCACTAAAGAAGATAAATCAGATGAGGCACAAGAAAAAATAGATAAAATCTTTACTATTTTAGAGGCATACTTCCAAGAGCTATATCCTCCAATAACGTTTGAGCAGTATATGGCTGATATGGATTTAGACATAACAAAGGAGGATCTCGTAAAGCTAAAGGCGATTTATGAGGAGGCTCAAAAAGCCGATAAAGATAAAAACGAAGAGCTTTCCATCAAGCTATGGGATCAATTCTACGAAGTCATTAATTCATATTATAAGCCAATTTCCTTTGAAGAATATATGTCAGATATCGAATTTGACATTAGCAAATCGGATTACACAAAATTAAAACAGCTCTATGAAGAAGCAAATGCCTTAGATCAAAAAGGTGAAGATGAAAAGGCTGCTGCCCAATGGGAAGCCTTTTATAAAATTTTAGATCCCTATTATTTGGCAAATAGAGACATTTTGATTTCGGCATCGAAGTTAATCATTCACGGGAACGATTTACTTCCAGAACAAACAAAATAATATTAGTAGGGCTCTCCTATTTATTATAGGAGTAGCCCTTTTCTCTTATATGACAAAATTGTCATGTACTCCATGGAATAGTCATGTTAATCGATAGCTGGACCATAAATTGCTTGATATAGTAATCCTTGTTGTAACAAGCAATTTATATGTTAAGGAGAAATGAGCATGACACTATTTATTAAAAAATCTGTGATGATTGCTGTAATACTAGTATTTTGTACGATGTTACCACAATTCGCACATGCAACATCCGAAGAAAAAATCCGTAAAATTGAACACTTTATTGAGGAACAACGAGCCCTTAGTAAAATCCCTGGCCTTTCAGTAATTATTGTTAATAAGGGGGTAACTGTCTATCAAAAAGGATTTGGGTATGCAGATACGAAGTCAAAGACACCCGTCACTTCAGATACTCTTTTTGAGCTAGGCTCCACATCCAAAGCCTTTACTGGCCTTGCCATTCTCCAATTGGAAAAAAGGGGTGTACTAAAACGTTCAGATGATATTCAAACATATATCCCATGGTTAACGTTAACCTATAATGGAAAAAAAGAAGTTATAACGATTCAGCAATTACTGTCACATACAAGTGGAATTCCTTCTAATTCCATAGTTCAAATTCCAGAAAGCACAGACAAAAACGCCCTTGAACAAACGGTCAAAACATTACTAAATCAAACATTAAATCGAAAACCAGGAAGCTCTTTTGAGTATGCAACGATTAATTACGATGTGTTAGGACTAATCATTGAACAAGTATCCAAACTGCCCTATGATCAATACGTCAAACATAAAATTTTAGAACCTATTGGTATGTATGAATCGTTTGTAGGAATTCATCAAGTAGAATCCCCTCATATGGCTTCGGGTTATAAAATAGGGCTTATGAAAGAACGACCTTTTACAGCTCCTATCTACCGCGGAAATATCCCTGCTGGCTATATCATCAGTAACGCAAATGATATTGCAAAATGGTTGAAATTACAGTTAGGCAATAGTGACATTTATTCAATTGACGCTAACACCATTAAAGAATCCCATACCCCTGACCACTCTGTAGAACCTTTTGATACAAATACTTATTATGCTACTGGTTGGGCAGTGGTTGACCATGAAAACAAGCCATACATTTACCATGCTGGAGAAAATCCGACGTTTACATCGTATTTCATGATGCAGCCTGATGAGCAAATAGGGGTTGCGATTTTAGCCAATATGAATACAAGCTCGACAGCTGCTATCGGCCAAGGAATCATGGATTTATGGGAGGGTAAAACGACGGCTCCCCAACATGCTACTAGCTATCAAAAGTTAGATAAAATCGTCACGATAATAAGTATAATTATAATAGGTATCTGTCTAATCCTTTGCTATCTTTTAATCAAAACGGCCACCAACATGTATAAAAAAAGACGCCAATTGACTCAGTTAACTCAAAAGAGAATAATTTTATTAATATTCCATTCATTACTCGTTGCCATCCTGATAACAGCAATTATTATGGCGCCAGAAGTATTACTTGGCGGTTTAAATTGGACCTTTATTAAGGTGTGGGCACCGACCTCTATGTCGGTATTATTGGTTAGCATTATAATGGCTTGTATTCTATATTTAACATGGTGGATTATACTCATTATGACAAAAAGGAAAGTACTAGATTAATTGTCTATGGAATGTTGGACTATATACCAACAAGCTTTTGCTAGGATATTCTAAAATAGAAAGGTTAGTGAGTAAATGTTATTAAAAGATGTTGAAAAGGTCCATAAACAAAGGATGAATTTCATAGGATTTTCTACTAAGGCCAGTCTAAACGAGGACATTCAATTAAACATTGTAAAAAATCTACGAGAACAAGTTTTAATTCAACTTCCTTTCATCAAAAATAGGATAGATAATAGCATTTTTCTTATCCAATTATATGATGAAGAAGAATGGACACCTGACACCCCTTATACACATATTGTAGCAGTGGAAGTAAGTGATTTTTCATTTGTACCAAACGCTATGATTACACATACCATTCCTAACGGTGAATTTTTAGTATTTAAGCACCAAGGACCTGAGGAAAATATCGATAGTACTTATATGGCTATGAATGATTGGTTAGAAGACCATAACTATGTAACCCCGCGACCATTTGATATCGAACAATGGGATGAACTAGCAGCTATGAACAATCATAATCATATTATTAAACTTTATATACCATTATAATCTCCTTAACCCCATGGATTAAATAAATAGCCAGTTACTCGAATAGTCATGAGTAACTGGCTATTTTAAAATAATGAAAGGATACAAAAAATGAAACTAAATCCAATCTGGAACGTAAATTTATTTAATAAAAGTTATATGATTCGACTGAATTTTTGGAAACGGGGTTTGTTTTATGAATGAATGGTGGCAAAGTAAAAAAAGAAAACCGAGAAAAAGCAAAAAACATAATAAGTACTCCCTATTTGAATTATTTCAAGATGTGCTATGTTGGTTACCAGAGCTGATTTTATTGCCATTCAGATTAATTTTTTGGTTGTTTAGAGGTGTAGGTAGATTAATTGCAGATCTATCTTAATGTCGTGAATCATTATCAATGAAAATTAACGCTGAACATAGCGCTTTGTTATTTTCCCCATGGCTGTTCACCATATCTTTTAAGCTTCACCACTTCACCATCATTATTAATTAAACGATTATATACATAATTAATTTTATATTCATTATACTTTTCTAATTGTATTTTTTCGTAAAAGTTCTTTGATAAAATCAACTCTCGGTCATCAATTAACAAATAATATTGGCCGTTCTTTTCGACAATATTTTGTTCTTCAAGTAGATAGGTGCTTTCAACTTGTACATGATTAATAGAATAAAAACCGGCTACAAATAAGCCTACAAATGCAAATAATAAGAACATCACAAATAGTCTAGTTTTACTCATGTCCTCCCCCCATTAAACTTAGTTTTCATATGATACTTATACAAGCCATTACGTAAAAGCTAGAGCAATTCGAATAATCCATCTGGAACTAAATTATATTTATTATTTAAGAATTCACTAATGGGCTTCCACAGCAATTTGAAGCGTATACCATTATCTTCTTGCCCCCAAAAAGAATCTTTTTCATAAAAGGACATTTCAATAAAATCTGCTTCATGGACAAACACTATTTCATGCCCATCATCACCATTATATGTAAATATATTTTCGATTGTACCTACATGCTTTAAGTTAGTAATACTCGCTTCGATTTCTTCCAATATTTCTCGCCTTATCGCTTTCGAACTCGTCTCACCAAATTCAATTTTTCCGCCTATTGGTCGATAATAAAATGTCCCCTTTACTTCATCAAAGCCTTCACAGACAAGTATTGCATCTTCTTTTCTAAATACACAAATAGCTTTTGCTATAATTTGCTTTTTATTCATTTTTTTCCTCCAAATCCTTTTTTAGCTATGTCCTAGGTGCATTTTTTTATTATAACAATTCGCCTATCGTAAACAAAAGTCTTTTATGCGAATGTTTTGTACAGATATAGCTCGCATTGATGTATTGTTTTCAGACCAGTTATTAACATGATAAACTAGTAAGAAGTATACTAGGAAGGAGATGGAACGTGAATGATGGATGCTAAAACTATTTTATTAGATCAGCTTCTAGCAAATGCAAATGATCGTAGCTGGTATATGTCATTTCATGAAGTAGTTGAAGGACTGTCTGAGGAAGACGCATTTTGGAAACCCGATGAATCCAGTCATAGTATCGCTGAAATTGTCCAACATCTCATTTATTGGAATGAAACTTGGCAAATCAGATATAAGGAAAATCATGTCCAAGCAAGTCCACAAGTTAAAAGCAATGATGATACCTTTCTTCTTAAAGATGAGGTCACTTTCTTGGAGCTAAAGGATAAATTGTTAAAAACGCTACTTCAGTGGCAGGAACTTCTTGAAGAGGAGCAACTACTATCTGATGTAAATGGTTATCCAGTAAAGGCCGAATGGTGGGCTATTATTTCCAATGCCGCCACTCATAATGCCTACCATATTGGACAATTAGCATATATTCGTAAGATGAAAAAATAGTATTTATTTAGATTATATTTTGGCACCCATTCTGTAAAGAATACGGAACGAATTCCATTAAAATAAACCTCACCCTAAAGAGAGAGGTTTATCACTGGTCAATTCAGCCATTCAAAGACAATTGCCTCTCATCTGAGTGGCTTTTTATTTTGAGTCTGCTTGAAGTGCATCTACCGAATCCACGAATGCTGAGGATAGCCCTCGTCTAATTAGGTTTGCAGAAACTGGCTTTTTCCCAATCTCCCTAGCCCAAATTGATAATTGTCCTATATGGTGAATTTCATGTGCAATAGTATGGCGAATGATTTCACCCCATGTATGCGTCTCGATTGTTCCATCCTCTAATGGAAGATGAAGTAAACGCTTTTCCATACTAGCATCCCATTTGTTTACAAAGCTTGCTACTTCTAAATGAAACTCTTCTGTTAATTTCCGAACTTTTTCAAGGCTTTTATAGTCATCAAAATTCTCCTGAAAATCCTCTTTACCCTGTAATACGCGTATCCAACTCCACTCTACATCCACTATGTGGAAGAGTGTATGTAGAATATTACCCATACCACCTGTTCGATTTTCTAAAAGTTCTTCTTCAGTCAACTCTTCACACCAACGGAACCAATCTTCTCTTACCACCCAATTATATTTAAACAATAATTGCAAAATAATCCCCCTCTTGAAAATAATATAATAGCCCTTTACTACTTCTTCATATATGAATAGTTTTCCTCCATTTTCGCGTTATTATTGCTAATACTCGTTTAGTGGCATTAAAATCACAGCATCTTTTCTACAAAAAAATAAAAAGCCTTACAACCGTAGTGGCTGTAAGGTTTACCTTATTTATTTTACTTAGTGCTGAATCATCAGGTATAAAAAAACAGGTCAAGCTAATGGGAAGGTATCAGCTGAGCACTCAAACATACTCTCCTTGATACCTTACTCATTTTCTTAACCTGCCTAGCAAAGGATTACCATTAATTCGATTCTACATCGTCTTCTTTGGAGTAATTATATTGAGAAGGATCAACTGGCGTATACCCTGTTGGATTATAGAATCTCAATAAGTCACCATTCACGACTTTATCAGATAGTTGCAATTTAAGATCTACTTCATTCTTAATTGTTTTCGCAGACTCTAATTGACTATCATCTAGTGGTAAACCTGTTTCATTATCATAAAATTTTTCATTCACTGCATAGATTTTTGGGCTGACAAAATCACCGTTTCTAAATGGCACAATTTCATGGTGCTCTTCTGACAATAGGTCAGATCCAAATTGAACAAATTGTTGCGTATCAATTCCTAGTAAATGTAATAACGTTGGAAGAAGGTCTGTTTGCCCACCATACGTATGGTTAGTACCACCCTCCATACCCGGAACATGAATGAATAATGGAACGCGTTGTAAATTAGCACTTTCATATGGTGTAATATCTTTTCCAATTACTTGACTCATGGCTGCGTTATGATTATCTGAAATACCATAATGGTCGCCATATAGAACAATCATCGAATGATCATATAAACCTGATTCTTTTAATTGTTGGAAAACTTGTTCGATTGCTTCATCTGCATAGCGAGCAGTTTGGAAATAATTATCAACACTTGCATCGCCTGTATTTGCTTTATCGATTGTTACTAAGTCTTGATTCATTTTATATGGGTAGTGATTCCCAACCGTAATTAATTTTGTATAAAACGGTTGTGGTAAAGAGCTTAAAAGATTTTGAGATTGTTCAAAGAATGGTTTATCTAATAATCCATACTCAGCCATATCACCTGAAGTGCCCGTATTATAATAACTAGCATCATAGAACTTATCGAAGCCAAAGGATTTATAAATCACGTTTCTGTTCCAGAAGCTTCCGTTATTACCATGGAATACAGCTGATGTATAACCATAATCTTTTAAAATACTAGGAGCTGCCTGGTACGTATTTTGTGCTTTTGTAATATAAGCAGAACCTTGCGGTAACCCAAATAAAGAATTTTCTAGCATAAATTCTGCATCTGACGTTTTACCTTGTCCAGTTTGATGGAAGAAATTATCAAAATACAATGTATTTTTATCTTTTGCTAATGAGTTTAAAAATGGTGTAACTTCTTCACCGTTTAATTTATAGTCGATAAGAAAGTTTTGGAATGATTCTAAATGTAAATAGATCACGTTCATTCCTTTTGCTTTCCCAAAATAATCAGCATTAGGCTTTGCGTAGTTGGCTTTAGTATAGTTAATCACTTCTGTAATATCACTACTATCCGCTAAAGCTCTTTGTGAAGATGCTTTCATCGTTTCTACTGAATCATAAATCGTATAGTTATACATTCCTAAATATTTCACAATATAGTTTCTATCAAAACCTCTTGTTAATAGCTGCGGACGATTAGCCTCAGCTAACCCTAAATTAAGAATAGAAATAGCTAATGCACATGTAATGATCGCCATTGCCTTTTTATAGCCAAAACGTTTTGTATCTTTTTGAATTCTTTTTGAGAATCGTAGGTAGAACATTACGAATACATCAACAAAGAACAAGATATCATATGGTTTTAATAAAGAAAGAACACTACCACCTAAATCACCAAAGTTCTGCGTTTGAGAAAGTGTTGGCAATGTAATGAAATCACTAAAAAATCGGTAATAAACAATATTAGCATACAAAAGAATGGACATCAGCGTGTACACTACAACAAGTGATGTATATTTTCGTTTTCCTCTAAAGATAAATGAAAATCCTAGAAATAGCATGGCTGAACCAAGTGGATTTAATAGTAAAAGGAATTGTTGAATTACTCCTTCTACACCTAGGTCAAATTGTGTTTGTTGAGAGATGTATGTTTTAATCCATAACATTAAAACAGCTACTACATATATTCCAAAAAAGTTGTTCAATAGGTCGTCTTTTTTACTAAATAAATTTCTCATTTCTTGCACCTACCTTGTACTTATTGAATTTAATCTTGATGTCTATTAACGTATATTATAAGTATTGCATGGCATTTAAAATAATGTTACGCCACGATAGCTTTTTTCGCGACCAATGTATAGTACTCCCCATTTAGACTTCTGTCAAGTTGTTAGGCATCATAATAGACAATTCGTATAATCATTACTAATTAACACAAATGTTGGCATAAAAATATCCGGTAATTGTTAGTTTTTTTAACTAGCATTTACCGGATATTTTAAGTAATGATTCTACCTTTTCTATTTCCGTTAAATTCATCCATTTTTAATCAACATACTTTTATTCGATAACATTCATTTCTAATTTTTTCTGTACAGCCTTAATCATTCGTGCTGACCCATAACAAATTTCTCCGTTTTTCATTAATATTTCTTTCTTTTTAAAATCCACTTCCTGAATATTGTCGATATTTACTACAAAGGAATTATGGCAACGAATGAAACTTTCATACTCTTTTTCTACGTCTTTCAGTTTCCCATAAAACTCCACTTGACGATTATCCAAATGTAAAACAACTTTATGTAATGGAGAGGATTCAAAAAACATAATTTCATCAAAATTAACACTAATAATTTTATCTGCAATTCTTTGAACGAATTTTTTATTGGATGTTTTATTCGTCACTTGCTTTCTTTCATTTGTCACCTTTAAACAGCTAATAACCTTACTTTGTATTGAATCAACATCATCTTTAATAATAAAATCCATCGCTGCTACTTTATAAATGAAATTTAAATAAGTAAGTTCTGAGTGCGTTGTGACAAAAACTATATCGCCTATTGGATCCACTTTTCTGATTTCCGCGCCAAGTGTAATACCATTCATTTCATGATTCAGGTCGATATCAAGAAAATATAAACCAGATCGTTTACTCTCATTTATATAGTGTAATAATTCTTCTGGATCCGCGGTCGTTAGGACCAGTTGCATATCCAGATTTTCAATCATTATATAATTTGAAACATATCTGGCTATCTTCTCTCTTTGTTCCTTTTGATCTTCGCAGATAAAAACATCAATCATCTCAATCCCTCACTTTAAAATTACAATTTCCTGCTTAAAAAAACCATCTTCGATAACTGTATCCAACTGTGTCATATTTTCTTGATCAACCATCTTCTTCAGGCTGTTCAGCCCCAAGCCTCGATTTTCACCTTTTGTCGAGAACCCTTTTTCGAAATATTGAAAAAGTTTATGACCTGTATCACAAAACGTATTCCAAACTACAAAGGACACGGATTGTTCAAGCTCAACAAACCCCACTCGTATGATACCCTTCTCCACCTCTTCAGCTGCTTCAATGGCATTGTCTAAAATAATTCCAATACAGCGGCACAATAGTACACTGTCCATATTCAAATAATGAATTTCGTTAGGGCATTCAAAAACCACATCTATCCCCTTTTCTTGTGCTGTAATCAGTTTGGAGGAAACCAAACCTTTTACTTCTGGAATTTTAATTTCAGACAACCCTCTCATTTTAAAATCATTATCCCGAATCTCTTGACTGACACGCATAATATTATCATTAAAATAGCTCTCTAAAGCATTCATATCACGATTGTTAATATATTCGGACATAGAAGATAGGATATTGATGTAATCATGGCGAAAAGTTCGCATTTCATAATAGTTTTTTTCCAGCTGTTCCGTGTACATTTGTATACTGTTTAGCTCAATTTCCTTCTCCCTCATCTCTAACTGCTTTCTGAAGGTATATACTAGGAACGACAAACTGACAGCAAAAATGACGAAATAAATAAATAAGTACAGCGTATTCATCAATACTAGCGTATTTTGATTTCCTGTTAATCGTACATAAACAATCATTGTAAAATAAATTGTATATGTAAAAAGACCCAAGAAAGCTAAAATTCGTTTTGTAATCCTATCTTCTGCATCCTTCTCAAAAACTCTGAAAGTGATTTTTTTCCAAAGATTTATAAATATAATACCAATGATGAGTGTGATAAATTGATGTAGTAATACGGCTGAAAAAATGAGTTCGTTTGTTGAGGAGATTGTATCAATATCTAAAACTTTTCCCAAAATGAAAGTTGTTATATGATCAATGAGGATCATACCAATCATTATTGTTGATGCGTAGTACAGTGCAGGTATCCACTTTAGATAGGTATACTTAAACATACCCAGAACAAACGCAAATATTAAGAGCGAACCAAAAATATCTAGATACGGATATAGCCCACCCATGATTAGACTAAACAGTATAACTGCAATAATATTTTCCTTTCGAATAAAACGTTTCCCTATGACAAAAGCTACTAAAATACACTGAATGGCGACTTGAACTATAGCTAATAGAATCACACGCTAATCCTCATCTCTCTATAGGAATCTAGTATGAATATTATACTATAGAAAACCAAATTAGCAAAATTTAGAATTTTTAGCGAAAATCTAGTATTTCACGTATAATTTACTTTTTTAGTTCTTCTGGAATTGTTGGTTCAAATGAATACAATACACAGAAATTATGAACACTTAACCCTCCTACAGCAACAAACAGTTTTGTTAGACCTTCTGCAAACATATTTTGAATTTTTTTCATTTCCTTCTTCCTCCTTTATTTTTTCAATAATTTATATGTTAATGGAAGAATACAACATACAGCTAGTAGACTTCCAAAAAATACTTGATTGATGACTAGTTGTGAGCTTGTACTAACCATTACAGCTACACAAATCGAATAGCCAATAATGGCTCTGTTTCTCAGTTTTACTCTCAACGCTTTATCATTAACACGGTTCTTTTCTGTATCTTGAGGGGCATATTTATAAAGACAGATATATACAGCTAGAATACCTATCCAGAACATCGATTCTGATATTGAAATATCTCGTATGATGATCGGTAGTATCCCGAAAAGGAAAATGCTTATCAACGTGCAGGTACTGCTTTTTTGAGCATGAATACCTCTAGCATAGACCCGTACTAATAAATAAGCACTGTGAAAAATAAATGTTAGCCACACTGAATGAAGTAAAAATGCAGTCAAATAGACAGGAACGGCCTTCCCAAGATTAATGAGACAGACTTCAATACCCAATTTACACTTCAATTCTTGAATTCTGGTCAGTTCTTGTCTTTCTTTTAATTTGCTAACCATATATTCTGCCAACACGTCTTCCCTAAATCCCTTTAGCAGCATTTCCATTATTATCCCCTCCTTGTTTTTCTTTACAATAATAGTATATCTTTCTTTTCTAGCATTTTTTTAAATATTTAGTAACTTACTACTCTGATTACATATATGCAAAAAAAAAAGAGGAAAATACACAGTTACGAGTATTTTCCTTACAATTATGAAATTTTTCATACGACAAACTCAACCAAATATTTGGGATACAGCGTAACCGCTTCACTATATCCTTGAAGATCCATTCGATTGATACAGACTTTGTTTCTAGTGGGGAAAAATTCATTTTGTCGCATTTTATTATATAAATTAAATAACTGAATAAATAGAATTCTTTCTAAGAAGAAACACATCAACAACTCTTCATGATGCATGATGGCTGCATTCAGCTCACCTTCTATTGAAAACTTAGGGATTTCAAACTTCGTTGTATTGATTAATGGACCAATCTCTAAACTATTTTCCTGACAGCTCAAAGCCAGTATATACTTTGCAAAAGATTCAACTTGATTGATTTCTGCAATTTTCTTTTGTGTTCCAATTAACAAATCAATATTGTCCTGTGGGTTTTCATCATAGATAGTTTGTACAAACGGTGATTTTTCCAGAAACTCTTGAACATTTGGGAATTTATCTTCTAACATGACTTGAATGTTAAAGATTTTCCCTGTATCAATAATTTTTTCTGCAAAAATCAAGTACTCTACAATAGCTTCTGTAGAAATGAAATAAGGGGTAAAAAATTCTGTATAGCTTCTCACTAGATTCAATAGATCTCTGGATTTTTGTTTTTCATAGGAGATAAACAATGTAGGGTCCTTTTCCAAAAGCTGTTTTCCAAGCTTATTTTCCGAGCAGTCCATTGTTTCATCGATTCCATGATAAATAATCTCTTTTAATCTATTAAACTCGATATCTTTAACTTTAAAGGCCATGACTGTTTCTAATGTTATACAATCCTGGATCATAAAGAAATCGTTCATTTTTTTTACTTGATATTTCAATTTTAAGCAATACATATTCAACCTCCACTCCTTTCTATCCTATAAGAAATGCATACAAGGATGTTTGGTTATCACTCAAAAGTTTTGATAACTCAATATCATAAAAACCGCCCAGTGGTACACTTTCCAATCCTAAGTAATTCGCTACCAACTGAATATTCTGTCCAATATGTCCGGCCTCCTGTTGTACCAATTTATAGGAGATATCTGTATACTTTCCTGAGATCCCCGACATATCACAACTCAAAGCAACTGCGAACTGAGCGGTATTTGCCAAATACTTTTGGATAAACGCTTTACTCATTTCATCCCACGGCACGTATTGTTTAACTAATAATTTTTGAGTATCACTATTCAGCAGCATAATATTCCCCTGCTTTATCAAATCAACGTCTACCAATTGCTCGTTGAATAAAAAATAAATGTTAACATAGTACTGTGCCCCCCCAGAGGGGTATGTACGGTTTTCTTTTTCACCACCAATCATGGCCAATTGAGTAAATTGTGCCATTACCTTTTTATCGACTTTCACATTCGCCTTGAATGGTTCCCTTGCCGAATATCTCGTCCCTAATATTTTTTCAAATATATTATTATCGTCAATCGTATAATCTAAATCAATTAACGGATAATGGCCATTTTCCTGCAACTCTCTCGGTCTATGCGCATATACTTGAGTATTGGTGAATTCAGGTTCATTGATTGACATCATATGATAATCAATGAATTTTTTTTCTATATTCCGCTCCCCTTTAAAGTTCCACACATTCATTTCCTCCTTTTTAAGAAATCACCCAGCTTTAAGAAAAGCATCTGAAAAAATGAATTCATATTCCGGAGATACCCCTAATCGATTATTCAACATATGGAGATGAGAAATGACAATATAAAAGGCGTACTTTGGCTCCATTGTCGTTTGACATAACTTTATTTGAGCAAGCATAGATTTAAAAACCTTAAGATAAGGCTGATAGAATTCAATGGCAAGCTCTCCATTTTTCAATTGATCAATTCTGTTGTTAATCACTTTATATATTTGTTCTGGGGTCTTATTCTGAGAAAATTGAGTCCATATTTCACGATACGCATAAAACATTGTCTCATGCTTCTCAATATATCCTAATTCTTGAGCAATTTTTGTACAGTTGTACATGAGGTCAATCGCTAACACATAACGCTGAGTTCGATTAAGCTTTTGAATAATTTGTCCAGCAAATTTTGAAGAGTGGACAAATAGTTCTTCAGACAGCGTCATTGCTGCCTCGCCCCCATAACGGTTTAGCTCTGGTACATACTCGATCGCCTGAATTGAAAAGTTCGGATACGGAGCAGTTGGTACAATGCCTTCTGTCTGAATGATCGCCTCATCATAGGAAATAGCTTGAAATGAGTGACTACTATGCTTTAGATGAAAGCTTTCCAATAAGTGCTCCAATTCTTTTTCAATTTTTTCTGCTGCGTCTTGTGCTGTTTGGTACCTCAATCGAATATGGGGACCACCATCCCAATAACGAATGAAAAAATATCGAACTTTTTCTCTATCTAAATATGGCAACAAACACTCTTTTAAAAATTCTTCAATTAAGACATAATCATGAATAAATACATGTTTAGATACCCACATAAGGTCCTCCTTTATTTTAGAAATATACTGTGACTTGTGTTCCAGCTCTTAAAAAGATTTAACGAGTAGCCAAGCTGTTCATTGTTCTCTAAATTGAATTTTTCTTTTATTATTTTGTCGTTATAATTTTTAATCCCTCGAGCAGCCAATCCATACTTCGCAGCAATAATAGATAAATGCTGTGCAAAATGACCCATCCTTAAAAAAATATCATCATAATCCTGACCTGATTTCTCAAAGGTAAAAAATAGCCAATAATACATGCCTTCCAAATTAGTGAAATCTTGATATTCTTGCAACATCTTCGTATACATAAGTTTGCCTTTCGGTTGAATAAATTCACACGTTTCTCCAATCCGATAAAAGCCACTTTTGACATCAGTTATATTATCTATAAACGTCCACAAGCCTATTCCAGGATAGTCCTGCACAGCTGCTTGGAACTCCTGTAGTATTCGATGGTGTGTATTAGCTGACATCAACTTTTTAACTACTGCATCACCTTTAATATTCTGCTCCGATACTCTTCTCCTGAAAAATTCTGTCTCCGGTTGCGCTTTTATATCTGTTGTACTCAAATGATATTCTTGGTCTAAAGCTATTTCCAATACAAGCGGAATTGTGACAAATTCAACAGGCTTTCCAAGCGATGCGGTTGTTAGTTTGCGGTGACGAATTTGATGACCATTTAAAACATAGTCAAGATTATAAAGATAATGACCTGTATTCAATAAACTTAGCATTAAAGAAAACTCACCATAATATTTTTGAAGCTGGCGATTGTCATTGACGATGACGAGATAGTCTCTTTCAGCATTCAATCCTTTAAAATATTCTTGGTGATATACATAAACTTTGTCTGTTAATGCTTTGTATACAAACATATGGGTTTTATGAACGAATACCAATTTGAGACTATCTATATTTCTAGCTTTGGGAGAAAAAGAATGGAAATAGTATTTGCTGAAAAAATCTATCCGCTGAATCATCTCTAAATAATAATAGAGATCGTAAATAATAGAACTCCAGCCATCACTTTTACCAAGTTCCTTCAAAAATTTCATGTCAATCACATCTAAATGATTATTAAACAGTGGTTCTTCATCAACTTGTGCAACAGACAATGATTGCTTATAGCGATCCTCTCCGAATCGATCTAAATATTGGTGATCAATCATCCTTATTCCCTCCCGTTCAATTATGGAAATGGATGGGGTGTTTTCTCTATCCAGTCTTTATCTAGCTTCCCTTTCTTCTTAAACTGAATAGCTTTTTCAATTCGTTGACTGACAACTCGTCTATTTTGATGCCCAAAAGTCATCGTCAACATACCTGGCACTATATATTTCACATTTACAAATCCTGCAGAAAATAAATTCGGGTTTTCTGTCATAGCTCGATATGCTTTACCAGAAATATCGACCAATTGGCCTTCAAGCGTTCGAACAACCTCGGAAAATTTCCCTTGATATACTGTATATCCTGCCTCCAATTGCTCGTAGGAAGACACCATTTCCGTATTCAATGCAAACGAAAATGCATATTTCATCTCCTTGTTTGAGTAAAGTAGCAAGTGGTCTTCCAACTTGTGCACCGATTGAGGATTGTCCAACAATTGTCGTTTCCTAGTCTGATATTCCTCATTATTGAAGACATTTGTAAAAACAGTAATCGCAGTTGTAGCTTCAATCAACGCTCGCTCGATTGACTCTTCCAAGTCAAAGGAAGCCGCCGCAGCCGTGTAGAAGGCCATTTCATTTTCCTTAGGCTCCTCTTTTTCTAATAAGACCCAGATTGTCGGAATTTTCACTTCCATCGATATATCAAACAAATGTACACGGATGTTTTTTTGCTTTAAAGAGTCCAAATAAGCCTGAATTTTTTTAGAATAAATGCTAGATTCATCAATTCTGACAGGTGGAATCTGTCCATACCAAGTAGCTAAAAAAGCATCTCGTTCAATCAGTTCTAGCATCGCGTGTAGGCTGGCCTCTGCTTCTGTTGAACCAAGAGCACTGCCATTGGAGCTTTCGTAAATATATCTTTTTTCATTCGAAACAACATGAGAGTTATAATAAATCAGCTGCTCGGGAATTAGAACATCTCTTTCACTATGCAATGCCCAAACTTTTTCATAATTCAGTGGCTGATCTTCCGAATAATTTTCTGGATTGCCATAATTGCATTGAGCCATCACTTCACTCAGTGTGAGATCAATCACTTCAGAATCTTTTTCCCTCATTGCCCTTTGTTGCTTTTTATAAGGAAACGCTGTGGCATAGCGCTCCAACGATTCCAAAATAGAAATATATTTTGACTTTTCATACGTCCCTGTCCGACCATAGGAAAGCATTGATATTCCCTTATACAATACTTCTGTCTGAACCATTGGTGTTCCATAAGAATCGCCGGAGCGAGCTAATGCATTTACAATCGAAGATGGGTGCTCATAGATTAATTTTTTATTTCTTTCAATCTTCTCTCTTACTTGTTCAAAGCTCAATTGCCGATTATCTTTTGCATTGAATAGCGTATCCAATTCCTGAGGTCGATTTGAACCAGTATCTACATTACACTGACAATCTCCTCGCTTGAAGGTTGCTTTCGCTTGAATTTCCAATGTATCTCGGTTTATTTCATAGAGGAACGGTTCGCTATTTGTTTGGAGCTTTTGCACAAGCGTATCAATTATTTCTGATTCTAATCGATTTGGCTGGTCTTCTTGCCAACCAAAATATTGTTGATAGCTTTTCAGTTCTTTTGTTCGCTCCTTAAAGCAATCTAAGCAAAAGAATGAATCATTCTTTGATGAATGAATAAAAATATACTTTTGGTTTGTCAGAATCGTAGCAATGTTTGTTTGTATGGTCATCACTCCACCTCCAAAAGTTCATATTCAAAACCATGATCACTGAGAATTTTCCCTACAGTAGTCTGCTGACCAATTACTAAATTTTCTTGATTAGAGATTTCCCAATTTACCGAACTGACTTCTTTTAGATGGAGCTCATTTAAATCTATGGTTTGGAAGAATGATTCCTTAATAGATACATCATTCATATGCATACTAATCCACGTCAGTAAAACTGTTGTCAACTGAGCTGCTGTTTTTACAGGAAGTTGAAAAATGAATGCCTCTGATTTGTCATTTACAGCATACAAGTAATACCCCCCTCTACTACATGCCTGGAGGTAGAAATTGGTAGATAACTTTTCTTGATTCATTAAACTACTAATAAGTTCTGATTCCTCCAACTCATTCAGATCTAATCTGTACAGTTTCCCTGTTTTATGATGTTGGGTACTATAGATGACTTTTCCCTGCTGCTTCAACAGAAGATCCTTTGAATAACTGTTTTTTAATATTTCGATAAATGCTGCCTCTGAAAGAAACTGTGCGAGCCTTTCATAAGAAATATCTGCAAAGAAGTAATTTTCATCGTCTTCTGTTTGTACAGTAATAATCTGCAATGGTGATTGATTGTAAGTAAAATAGGCTTTATTTTTATTAAAAGATACTATCTTTGAATCATATTTTTTTACAAAAGTTTCGAGTGAATTATAATTCTTGATAGCATCTTGAGGCGTTCTTCTTGAAATTTGATAATCCACCTTTTCAATTCCATCAAATGCCAATTTCCTTTCAACTTCCATAAGAGAATTAATATTGAATACAGGGGCCTCTTTCCCAATGATAGATATAATGGCGCCATAATAAAGGAAACCTGCTAGAAGCTTCTCTGAAATATCCTCAGCTGACACAGCCTCAAAATCCGGATGATTTCTTGTGGAAACCCATATTCTATCTTCTTTTTTCCCAATATAATAATATGCAGCGATTTTCCCGTCTGCCAAAACTTCTATATTTTCTACTTCTACAATTTCATGTTGAATATGATTTTCTGCCAATAATTCACTGAGATAAATTGCACCAAAATAAGATGAGGGAATGTTCACACAAATTTTCTCAATGTCTCTCAGACCTTTTTCTACTGATAGACATTGCTCTTCAACCCACGGCAAATAGAGACTGTTTTTGTGAAGATCATAAACCTTTGGATCAATTAAATAAAAAACATGTTTTTCTATAAGAAATTGAATGAGTTTCGTGTAGCGGTTAAACTCTTCAAAAAGTGCTGTTTCTTCACTTCCCTGATAGGCCTTACTAATCAAGGAAGTGATTTCATCATATTCTGAAATACTTAGTTTTAATTTTATTAATTCATTTGATCCATATATAAATAGGTCTGGTTCATTATAGTGATATCGAATATTTCTTCGAGCCTTTATTAGCATATTACTCACTCCTTCTTATTGTTGAACTTAATGACAACTAATGAAATAATCAGAAGGGCCGATGTGTACCCGATGGAAATCAGCATATCTTGATTGAATTCAAATGTCTGATTCCAAATTGAGATGTAAATATTATTTAAATGATAGAATGGGTTTACATAAGATACATACTTCACAAAATTCGGAAGACTTTCCACTGGAACAGAGAAGCCGCCAGTGAACATAACAATTTGGAACAATACAATAGATAAAATAAGTGCTGTTTTTACTTCCTTAAAGTTTGAATAAATTGCGTGAGAATAAACCAACATCACCGCATTAATTAGTAATAAGCTTACATATGACATCAAAAAATTAACAATTGAAAGCTGCAAATCATAAACTAGTAAGCCAATCAAAGTGATTAAGAAAAATCCTGCTGTAGCTATAATAAATGACTTAGCAATACTGGACATGAGAAGAATTTTATCAGTGATCGGCGTAATGAAAAGTCTTTTTTCAATACCAGCTGCACGATTCATTACCTGATCAAAACCAAAGGCAAAAAATACAACTGAAAAACTAATGAGGACAATAAACGAAGGTGTATACATTTGAACATAGTTCATTCCTCCGCTATAGGTTGCATTACTGAACATTTGTCCCATTAAAATATATGTGACAGGCGGCACAACAACCGTAAAGACTAAATAAAACAACTCTCTAAAGAACATTTTTAAGTCATATTTAATTTGTGTTAATAACATATTTACTCCCCCTTATTTGGCAATTTTATCGAGATAAAAGCTATTAATAGATTTATGACCGGATTTCAGAATATTTTCTGGTGTATCGAATACTTCGGTTACACCCTCATTAATGAAAAGAACTTTATCACAATAGAGTTCGATTTCATCCATATAATGAGTCGATAAAATGACTGTACTGTCATTTTTCTTAATATATCCTGTAATACTTTCCCATAATATGTTTCGCATATGAGGGTCCAGTCCGGTAGTCGGTTCATCCAAAATAATCAAACGTGGTTTAGAAGAAAAAGCGATTGCTAGACTAACCTTTTGCTTCCAGCCTCCAGATAAATTATCGAAGAATGTATTTAAATGCTCCTGCAATTCAAACTCCTCAATAATTTCATTCAGATCTACTTTGCTACCATAATAAGATCTAAAAAGATCTAGTAATTCTTTTACTTTTAATTTTTTATAAAACTGTGTAGGTTGCAATACTGCGGATATATTGCTTTTAATTTTTCCAAGCTGTGCTTGATCAATTTCTTTTAAATTATTACCAAAGACAACAACCTTCCCGTCATTAAAATCCTTAATGGTCATTAAAATTTCTAAGAATGTTGATTTCCCAGCTCCATTTTTACCGATAACACCAATAATCTCACCTTTTTCAGCAATAAAATCTATTCCTTTTAGAACAGCCTTTTTCCCATAATTCTTCGTTAGTTTTTCTACCTTTACATTAAAGTTCTGCATCGTTCACCCTCCTAATTGTCAATCGTATATTCCACAACATATTCCCTAAGCTCATTTTTAAATTCAGGTAACACCTCTTCGATAAAGAACGTAGGATCTTCACTTTCTTCATTAGTAATTTCATTCATAAAATGTTTGAATAGTATGGGTACTGTAATATCAATAAACAATGGCTTCATCGCAGAAATTTCTTCACCCATACGATATTTCTTTAAAAAGAAAGTTTCTGGTAAATCTCTGTCTTGAAAATAGTTATTTATTAATGTATACAGTTCTACTTCATTTGCCGCATCCTTGCTTATACGCTCAATATCCTCGTGTTTGATATTCCACTTCTTCCTGTACATCACAATATTTTCAAAACTAATTCTTGGCATATCACTTCTCTTTTTCAAAAAGTAATTTATATCAAAGTTAATTCTTCCGCTTTGAAACAACAGTAGCAATACAGATAAAACACCTGGCAAGAACACTGGCACTAATGACGATTTATAGGCGACCCTTGCTTCATTTTTCTGATGGTCGAGCACTTTCAATTTTTTCGTTTTCTCATCATATCTAACCGAGAAATCTGATATATGAGGATACCCAACATCATGGAATCTCTGATTTCCAAACTCTAAATTTAATTTTTGTTTATAATTTCTATCATGAATACCGCCATTAAATCCAAACAGCTCTGTCACTTCATAATAATTTTTATCGTAATAATTTTTCCCTATATATTCTTGATACTGTGAATCAGTATTCAAATCCTTGAAGAAGTCTTTAAACCTGGATAAAAATTTCTCCTGACCGTCATAAATATCGTTTAAAATTACTTTCTCCTGAAAAAGCTGATAAAAGAATGTCATACTAAATTCATTGCCGTATTTAATATACTTAGGAATTCTTTTAGAGAAGGGCTTGATTAGTTCCTGAAAATCTATTTCTACATCTTGATTTTCATCTAAGTATTGGGAAAAGAATGCTTTAAATTCGTCTCTAAGATCATCCAAAATCTTTACTTCAGGTGCAATCGCATCATCATAGCGGTAATCCATGTCTTGGAAATAAGGGAAGAAGTATCTCAATTTTTCGAAGAATACATTGTTTAATAAATTGCTGTCAGATAAACTAATCTCCGAGTGCCCATATATTTTTTTATAAAGCGCAGCAACTTCGTATTGCACACGAATATTCACATCAAACAACAGTAAAAATGCCGTAATTTCTTCAAAAAAATGATTAGAAAATTTATTGTCAATATCTTTAATGCTGCTCTTATTACTTTGAGCATCAAACAAGATATCTTCATATAGAATCTCCGTACCAAAATTCGGAATAGTTTCACTCAAATTTTTAATAATATCCTCAATCTTTTTCCAAAGAACTATCCGCTCATTTGTATCTGCCTGCTCGAATTCCTTTTGCAATTCATTAATGATTTGCAGCTGGCATGATAGCTCTTCGCAAATATCGTGGTCTTTTAAATAGGAAATCATTTCTTCTACAAGATTTCTTTTAGCATTTACTGAAATTTTTTGTACTACGATTTTCGTGGAAACAAGCTTTTTAAATACATCCAACTCATGCCCCGAATAAAGATCATATTCACTTAGAAATTGAGCAAATTCTTTATAATACATCGTTTGCCCTTGTTTTTTCTTTAGAAATTGAATTACTTCTTCCGCAATCCCCATCTCAACCAGCTTATCTCTTGTTTCATATATTTTCTTAGATTGCGGTACATTCTCTTGCGTGACAAAAAAGATTTTAGAATTCCTTTGCCCAAATTTAGAAACATGGACTGGAATTTTTTCTAATGTATCGTTGTTCGTACGAATAACTTCCAAAAATATTCTAAAAAGTAGCGCATGGTTTAATTCGATGTTTGCCTTCTTTTTGATTAAAAATCGATTACCAGAAGAACCTGTTTGCGTAAGATAAGAAAACGGACTAGTCTTCATAGAGCTGCGCATTAACAAGTTGATAATAAAATTGTCCAACTTTTTTTCTTTTTTATTATGTGTTTGGACAGGTTTGGATAAATATTTTTCAATGTTCTTATAAATAGTTTGATTAAAAAATAAAACGGTCTTTTGCAGCTGCTCATCTGCTATTTCTCGTTGCAGAATTTCTCTTGACTTCAATACAGCTTCCTCATACCTTTGTTGCAGTGCTTCTTGGTACAACTCCAATTGATCTAAAAGCTCTACTAGTTGATTCAATAAAATTGGCCCTGAGTATTTCCTTAAACGAATGCTACGTAAATTATGAACATCCCGTTTCAGGTTCAATAGCTTTGGATCCTTTTGTAGAGAGAACTCTTCTTCAATTTGACTGACTACCATTTCCTTCTCTCTTTCAATTTTTGCATGAACATTATCAATAGCTTCTTTAGCAGACTGAATTTCCTTCGCTTTTGCTCTCATTTCAAAGTACCACTGATCAGAAGTATTGGTTCCTCGATAAATACTAAATGGATTTTGAGTAACGATTATAGTCAAGTCCTAACTCCTCCCTCCAAGTCATCCCTTTTTTACTTTCCACAATTCTGTAAGCCATATAAATATACTTTTGCTTCTTCAAAGCACTTATATTAAAGTAAGGTAATAGTAAATACAGCAGATTTACGGTAAATCTATAAGCCGTTGCCTCTGGATTTTCCATAAAGTTATTTTTCTTTGAATAGGCTACAAAATTCTTATGAAATTCATTTTTAAAATTCTTCTCTAATTCCTCAATAGTACGAGTCAATTCCGCTTTATAGTGATTGTCTAACAATTCATCCACCTGACTTAAACAACATCCATAAAACTCTGTAAAATAGTTAAACCATCTATTAATTATTGGAGAATGTGCTTTCTCTGCAGCTTCTAAACCTGATTGTTTTTCTAAATAAAATGTCTCAAATAACTTTTCGGTATATGGTTTCTCTTGCTTGGCAGAAAGCTCAAAGAAGCCCTGAACATGCGAGACAAACGAAAAGTAACCTTTATTATTATTTGTTTCATGATAGACATCTGAAATTCTTGAAAAAATAAGGGGAAACAGCTCCTCAACGCTAATGCTCTGTGCTTCTATATATTTTCGAGTATCCAATAGCAATGGGTAATGTCTGAATCGTTCGTTCATATATAAATTCGTTAATCGTTCATTATGAACAGGCAAATAATAAGGATATATGTCCATTTCCCCGTGTTCTCGAATAGCTCGTTCATTTTTCTTATTTTCTAAATTTGATAGCAATCGGGAGCTTTGCTCATATTTTTTCTTCACTTGATCAATATATGATTTATCCAATGGCTGTTCTTCGATTAGCTGGCTCACTCTTTTTTTCAAAGCGTCATATTCAGATTGTGAAATTTTATGTTTTGTAATCAACTGAATATGAGGTCCCCCCTCCCAGCCTTTTGACACAAAGTATTGATGTTTATCCCACAACTCATCAATAAGTAATAGCAATGATTGTTCTAATGAACTGTCATAGTTATAAATACAGGTTTGATACATGGCAACACACCCTTATGTATTTTTTCTTTAACAAGACAATGTTTGATTCTAAAAATTCATTTGTTCAATTCTTCATGGTTTAGCAGCTTCAAATAAAGAGAATTGGGCGGTTGTCACAAAATGTAGTTTCAACCGCTCCATTTTTTAAGTCATTAACAAGAACCACAGCATGATGTTGAGCCGCATGTAGATGATGCTGAACAACTTGTTGAGCCACTGCTTGCTGTTGTTTCTGGAATCGCTGACACCTCGTCTAAATCTAGTAATTCCACCTCTAAATCAAATTCTTTTGTAGTTACTTCCTGCGTATGCATCTCTTTTTTCATCCCTTGTTCCTCCCATAAATAGTAATTAGTTGTTTATACTATTTTTTGAAACCGACTCTACCTCTTCCAAACATTTATTAACAAGAACCACAGCATGATGTTGAACCGCATGTTGATGATGCCGAACAACTTGTTGAGCCACTGCTTGCTGTAGTTTCTGGGATCGCTGACACTTCATCCAAATCTAATAATTCTACTTCTAAATCAAATTCTTTTGCATTTACTGTTTGAGTAGTCATCTCTTTTTTCATCTTTAGTTCCTCCTAGAAATAGTGATTATTTGGTTTCTACAATAAAAACTTACTTCAATTTGCCCAAGTGAATTATTAACAAGAACCACAGCATGATGTTGAACCACATGTTGATGAGGCTGAACAACTTGTTGAGCCACTGCTTGCTGTTGTTTCTGGAATCGCTGACACTTCATCCAAATCTAATAATTCTACTTCTAAATCGAATTCATTTGCATTCAATTCTTTTTTTCTTAAGTCTTTTTCCATTTTTCATTTCTCCTTTCATTTATTTACATACACACTATAACTCGAGAATTCTAAGGTTATTCATTCCTTTCATACAAACTGCTCCTCTATACTTAGGTGTCCCTGTTAGCTAAATTAGGTGTGCAATTTTCTATCTTAACTGTCAATAAAATTTGTTATTTTCCTGATTGATGGCAATATAAACATGATTGATTTGAATGAAAAAAACCGCTTAAGCATTTTTCTTAAGCGAATTCTTCCATTCTATAGGAGATAACAGTCAACCATTCTCGCTAGATTAATTTTTATTAAACTCCAATATTTATAAATATAGAAACATTTAATGGTTAATAGACCTATGCAGGCTCAATAAAAGAATTAGAAAAGAAGGTAGATTTAATGAAACATATATATGCTTTTGAAAGTAAAGAGGATTTCTCCAAATTTCAGGGGATCATCGAGAGACTCACACAAAATTAAATATTCCAATATGAATTAGAACAAAATTATACTTTGAGGGATTTACCAAAAGGTATAGTTTGGACATCCGAAGAATTAGCTACAACTATATTTTCCCAAATTCCTATACCTGCCTTTACAAACAAGGATACGATTTATATTTCTCCTGACTTATCAGGTTGGAGGAAATTATTAGTTAGCCAGTTAGAAGGTCATGAGAATGATCATCCAAGTATTAAAGAGTTTTATGAAAATATGTCAGAAAATGATTTATTAACGATATTAGGACATGAATTAGCCCATCATTCAAATTTATTCATTGATGAGTTCGATGATGAGAGAGAGGACAGTATATGGTTTGAAGAAGGAATGTGTGATTATTTAGCAAGGAAATATTTATTGAATAGCGTTGAATTTAATAAAATTACTGAAATAGAATCAAAAATGATAGAAATATTTAAAACCAAATACGGCAATCATTCCTTGGATGAGTTTGGAAATTTTAGTTATCAGGGAGGTTTAACGAGTATAATGTTTGATTATTGGCGTAGTTTTATAGCTGTCAAATATTTAGTAGAGGTACGTGCAAATAATGATGTGATGGTAGTTTTTGATGAATACCATAAATGGGATAAAGAAGGTAGGAAATTGCCATTAACGCAGTATTTTAACATAGATTCCTTATTCGACTAACGTGTATGATGAAGTTCATACACGCCAGTCCTTTTGGTATAGGGGATTTCTGTCTTACATTGGCTCAAGGTTTTACCTTAGTTACTGATAGATGAAATCTACATAAAAAAGTTCAGCCAGAAAACTCTGGCTGAACAATATCATACGAAGGACCCCATTCTTTTAAATCCGAACAGGTTCCTAAGTGTGTAATTACCATTTCACATTGTTTTTATGATTTTTAAATAAACATATTCTGTATTATTAAGGGCTTTCCAACTACTCACAAAATTCAAAAGCAGCATTAAAATTCCAAATAGTACAAATAAAACCATATAATTACCCGAGAAAAATAAAACAAACGCTGCAACTAATAATACTATCATCAATACGATAGTTAAAACTTGCCATCTCCCGTACTTCTTTTCATCCACACACTCGACCTCATAATAATTGAATATTCTTCATATTCAATTATGTATTATTTTACCATGTTTTAATATTTTACTCAAACTTCATGGAGGGAGCCTCTTTAAAGGATTCGCCTACTATTGAAACTTACTTCTGACACAATATCTTATTTCTCAAATAATATGAATTCTAGAAAACCAGTAATATAGGACTTCTATTTCAAGCTTTTTCTTCTATCTATGGGTTCTCACATATCACTAAATTTCCATTTCTACACCAGATTAACATATATTGTGTTACAATCGCTATACAGAAATATTTAAAACCATGTAGAAGAAGGAATGAGAATTCTATGAAATTGTTAAGAACGATTTGGGGTATATTATTGTGTATATATGGAATCGCTTTATATCTAAAATATTTCCAAATTGTCAGTGAAGGATGGAAAATAGTCCTCACTCTATTATCAGGGAGTTTATGTATTTTAGGAATTATATTAATGTTTAAAGCAATACAAAAGAAAGAATGATCTTTAAGCTTATCAGAGAATCAAAATTGTAGTTGTTAAAGATAAATCCTTTTGCTATGCATATACGCCCTACTTTATACTCACGAACAGATTTACAACACCCATTAAAATACTTACTCATTCTTTTAAAGGCTAGTGCTACACTCCCTAAACCATTTAAAAAAACTATCGTAGGATTCTCAGCACTTCCCCAATTAAAAACATTATCGTTATTCAGCTAAATCAATTCTCCCATACTTGACTACTTATAATATTCCATAAATAGAAATAATATATCTTTATTGTAAAGTAACCTCCTTACATTTGTATAACAAATTTTGCTAAATTTAGCAATATGACCCTGGCCCTATCCACAGCTGATGTATCCGAATTGAATTGCTATTCTAATTGTTGCCATTATCCCACATCTTTTCGAGATAATAAAAAGCATCCTATTTTTAATTAAAGGATGCTTTAATAAATTATCGTATATTTATTTGGACTTTATCTTCTTCTTTCTCCATGAAGATACTTATACTTTCTGAAGCCCCCACTACATTATCCGGCATTTCGATAGCAACAAACCCTTTAGCAGTTGATAAAGGGCGCACATTTTCGTGATGTAAATCACCATCCATTAAAGTTAAAGAAACTTCATAATCATATTTGTCGTTAAAAACAGCTTTTATAGACGCTCCATCCCTTGGTTTCATTAACTCATCAGCTTCTGTTCCATTGTTAATAACGTTAAAATTCAGTATTAAAAACTTGTTTCCTTCATTAGCTTCAGTTGAAACCGATTCTCTTATAATAGTCTTGTTAAATTCAAACGACTCCAAAGTAACTTCCCAATCTTCTAATTTAAAAGTTTCACCAATTTGTTTAAGTTCGAATTCTTCATTTTTTTGTTCTTCCTTTGATTCTTCTTCAAACTTTTCGTCTATTTTATCTTTACTTGTTTCATTTGCTAATGAGTTACTTGTAGGATTACTTCCACACCCAGCTAAAAACAGACAGAACATAAATAGATAAATAAATGTTCTTTTCATTTAAATCGCTCCTATACATAAATATACATATTATAGTGAGATTTCACTATACTCTTAAGTTTAAAATAGAATAAACACCCATTAGGTGCTCTTCAACTTACTTGTTGGCATTTTCATTTAAAGCCTCTGGATAAACCATAGTATCAAATACTTTTCCACTTGATTCATCTTTAAAATTTATTGTGACATTATAATCTTCTACGTCCGCACCGTTAAATAATTGATAGTACATACCTGCTAAAGCTAGCCCAAAAGACGCTAATGCATCGAAACTACCCTCATACTTTTCTTTATTTACTGTGAGTGTAAACTCAGAAAATGATTTGTTATAAGCTACATCATTTATAGAAGCAAAATCTTCGCTTGTTTTAAGTTCTTCTACACTTTTTACAATTCTTTCTTTTAAATCCTTCATCATTTCTTTGTGCTTGGATTTTGACATTTTATAAGTTAAAGAACCATCATCATTCTTAATGACGTCCTTAATTCCACTATTTTTTGCCTCAGAAATAATAGTATCTACGTCTTGCCCCATGTATAATGTAGCTGGTATTGTGACTTCAACATTTAAAAGACCTTTATCAACTTTTAATGGCTCTTCGGATGCTTTATCAGCACCATCTGTTTTCTTACCACTTTCATCACTCTGGTTACAAGCTATTAACAAAATACTTAGTAGCAATGTAAGTGGTATAATAAGAATTTTTTTCATTTTTTTCAATCTCCCTTCTTCACAAATATACATGGATAATGAAGGAATTTCTAATACTATTTTCATATTTATACATTTGTTTAAATCCACAATAACAAATACCTTCAATGATCGACCAACTTCAATAAATCAATGTTGGGAGCGTTAGAAGAAAAAAAACCGATTTACCTAGAATTCCGCTACTTATGAAGGTGAGCACCTGAAAGTTCAAACTCACTTGGGATGTTAAAATTAGGACAACAATGAATACCTATGGCATTTATATGAAACATATCACGGACACCTTGTTCACACTTTGGGCACCATTTATAAATTAAACAATTTGAATTAAAACAAAAAGCCTTACAACCGTTGTGGCTGTAAGGCTTTGTATGACGTCCCAGGAGGGATTCGAACCCCCGACCGACGGCTTAGAAGGCCGTTGCTCTATCCTGCTGAGCTACTGAGACATGATGTCGTTTCTTATGTATTCCATAGGAAGGACAATACTTATTATATGTATTATATGGCGTAATGTCAACATTAATTTTACTATGTAGGCAAGGTTTCCCTCATCTATGTTTTATCATATGTTGTCGCCATATAGATTATACCATTTTTTTGCCTTATCGATAGGTTGAACATGAAAATTTTTGTTAAAATATTGGCTAGAAATCAATGGGAGGTATGTAGATGTTTAAGGATGCTGTTGTAGTTGTGACTGGTGGTGCACAAGGAATAGGCAAGGGCATTGTGCTAGCGTATGCACGACAGGGTGCGAAGGTCGTTATTGCTGATATCAATAAGGGATTAGGTCAGCAATTAGAGACGGATTTGGTCGATCAGGGCTTCTCTGTCATCTTTGTTCATACGGATGTGGCGAAGGAACAGGATATTGTTTCATTGATGCGACGAGTGGTCGAACAATATGGGGCGATTCATATATTCATTAATAATGCTGGAAAGTTTCATCATACATCCCCTTATGATATTACGTGGGAGGAGTGGAATGATCTCTTGCAAACAAATTTAACGAGTGCCTTTTTCTGTGCAAGGGAGGCTGCGAAAGTGATGAGGCACAATGCCAAAGGTGGCTCGATTGTATGTCTAGCCTCTACACGAGCTGAAATGTCTGAACCTTTTACTGAAGCCTATACCGCTACAAAAGGTGGGATTGTGGCATTGACTCATGCTTTAGCACGATCGTTTGGTCCTGATCAGATTACTGTGAATTGTATTTCGCCTGGGTGGATTGAGACTGGCAATTATGAGGAGCTTCGTCCGATTGACCATGAGCAGCATTTGTCAGGGAGAGTGGGTGTGCCAGAGGATATTGCTCAAGCATGTCTTTATTTAACAAATCCGTTGAATGATTTTGTTACGGGTATTAACATAACGGTTGACGGTGGGATGACGAAGAAAATGATGTACGAGGATTGATGCTATATCTCCTTGCCTTCTTTGTTTTCATACATAGAGCTACCTGGGAGTATGCTAGTGTAGGAAAAAGAATGAAAAGGAGTGAGGTTTTGTACCCTTATTCAAATGGCTTTTCATTAAGCCAGTTGTATCAATCCCCCTCTACGCAATACACAGCACCGATTCGTCATTTTTTACGTTCAGCTGATAATCGACGCTGTATTAGTAAAGCTGAGGCGGATTATATGGCGATGAATCGGCTACTGTGGATGGAGCATGTGAATTGGACACGGATGACGATTATTAGCATCGTTTTCAATTTGCCCGATTTACCCTTTGTACAGCAGCGTTTGTTACGAAATGCAACCGATTTAGGGAATTGCCTCCGTCCCTTTTATGGTGACTCTATAGCGGATCGATATGCAGCTTTAATTAAAGAGCATCTTGTGATTGCAGCTCAGTTAGTGACTGCTGCTACTAAAGGAGATACAGCGAGGGCTGAGGCAAAAGAGAGAGATTGGTATCGTAATGCTGACGATATTGCACAATTTTTGCATACGATCAATCCTTATTTAAGTATGGAGGCCGTACAAAAGATGTTTTATATGCATTTGGCTTTAACAAAGAATGAAGCCGTGACCATGATTCAAAAAGATTATCAAGCCGACGTGGACATATTTGATGAAATTGAGGCTGAGGCACTTGCCATGTCAGATATGATTGCCGGCGCTATTGTCATGCAATTTTGTTATCTCTTTTAAAATATCTCTCCCTTACAAAAAACAAGGTCTATTTTTGGATAGATCTTGTTTTTCGTTGTTCAATCACTGGAGTAAAAACTTTTGCCTCTTTCGCCTTTGCATAATGTGCAATGGGTCGTGTCCCCTGAAAGGTTCCCTTCATAAAAGAAGCTAACGTATTGCTTTGAATCTTTATTTCAGCTTGTTGTAATTCCCACGGTGTATGTTGAATATCAATACGAAACAATGTATCGTTCCATTTTGCCCATGAATGGTAACGTTCTACAAGCCATTGGTCAAAATTAGTTTGAGTGTTGTTCCCTATTGTATAGGACACCCTCAATCTTTCATCCAATGTTTTGTAATAGCTCGTATAGGTGTTGTCATTATCCCTTTGCTTTCCTACAATTTTTGAGTATCGATAGGGTAAGCTGACTAATGCTGTTATTTTTGAGAAGACATAATTGGTCACATCTAAATGAAAAAAATAGATTCCTTTCTTGCCCCCATATTCTACATATGTTCGTACATTCAATTGTAAGGAAGTATTCAAGCCAGGAATGGGTGGTAGAAATCGCAAGCGATGCCCATGGACTTTAAAAAGTACCGCACTTACCCAGGCATCCTCTGCGAATAGATCTAGCGTCAGTTCTGGAGGTATATGTTTTTCTAATTCTGGGGGTGATACTGGCCAATGTAAAAATAGGACATCCTGCCATGTCTGTGCTATTATCCACATAGTAAAACTCCTTTCTATGCCCATTTTTTCCTAGAAAGGAGTTATTCAAACAATATAGCTATTTTTGATTCTGCTCAGCCGCTTCTATTTCTACATAGCGATAATATAAATTTCGTAATTCAGATTCTTTAAATAACCCTAGATGACTTTTAAGTTGTGGATGTACTAAAATGCCATGTGTTCGTAGCTCTTTTACAAACCAACCTTTTGAATATTTATGCACCGAATCCATTCTCCTTTACCTTTATTCATACATAGGGTATGCGTTTGGTTTGTGTAGGGTGCCATTGCCCAATAAAAAAACGAGAGGAGCCATTCCTCTCGTTTTCTACTTATGTGCCACAAAAAGTTCGATATGGTTGATTAGACGGTTCTGGTAATGAAGCATATTCCTGTTGTTCATTCGTGTGGGCAAAGGGCTGTGCCAGAGCTGTCACTAATTTATTCATCACGCTATAGTCTCCCCGCTCTACAGCTGCTTCTAATGCCTCCTCCACCCTGTGATTACGTGGAATAACAGCGGGATTATGCTGACGCATCAATTGTTGTGACATGTCTTTTGTTTGTGACTGTCTTGCTAATCGTGCAAGCCATTTTCGATGCCAGCCTTTAAATGCTGATGACTTCCACAATGAGGTTTTATCAATGTGGTCAAAGCTTAGGGCGATGAACGTATTAGTATAATCCGCTCGGTCCTGTTCCATGAGCTGTAAAAGTTCTTCTATAAGCTTCATATCCTCTTGCTCTTCATCGAATAACCCTAATTTTGCTCGCATTCCTTTCAGCCAGTTTTGAGCGTACAGCTTAGGATATTGTTCTAGGGTAGCTTGAGCAAGTTCAATGGCCTGCTCTTCATTTTCATGAATTAAGGGAAGTAATGCCTCTGCCAAGCGTGTTAAGTTCCAACCACCAATGTTTGGCTGGTTACCATACGCATAACGCCCTTGTCGATCAATTGAACTGAACACTGTCGCTGGGTCATAGGAATCCATAAAGGCACACGGTCCATAATCAATGGTTTCCCCACTGATGGTCATATTATCTGTATTCATCACCCCGTGAATGAAGCCCACTAACTGCCACTTTGCTATAAGAGATGCTTGTTTATTAATGACTTCCTGCAATAAATAAAGATAGCGATTCGTGTCACCGTGTTGATTTGGGAAATACCTTTCTATTGCATAATCCGCTAAAATCTGGAGTTCCTCGTCTGTACCCCATTGTGCTGCATATTGAAAGGTCCCTACCCGTAAATGACTGCTGGCAACTCTCGTAAGGATAGCACCAGGTAGATCAGTTTCACGGATAATCGTTTCACCTGTGCTCACTACCGCTAAACTTCGGGAAGTGGGAATCCCCAACGCAAACATCGCTTCACTAATGATGTACTCCCTAAGCATAGGCCCCAATGCGGCTCTTCCGTCTCCACCACGAGAATAAGGTGTTCTGCCAGACCCTTTTAGCGCGATATCCATACGCTCATTAGAGGGTGTTATTTGCTCACCATATAAAAGTGCCCGTCCATCACCTAACATATTAAAATGTCCAAACTGGTGTCCTGCATAAGCCTGCGCAATAGGAATACTACCATCAGGGGCTTTATTACCGGCTAATACGGCTATGCCCTCTTCGCTTTTTAAAGCTTGACTATTTAATCCTAGTGACGCAACTACCGCTTCATTTAACAGGACTAATTCAGGTAAACGCACAGGGTTTAACGTCATATCGGAATAAAAAATACTTGGTAGTTGAACATAGCTATTGTCCATTTTCCAGCCAATTGTCTTTTCCATATTTTCTCCTTTGTTACCTTTTCCATTTATTTTTTCTATTTCAACATCATTCATTCCTAGTCAATTTTACCACCCCATATAAAAATCCGCTTACTTGAAGAGTAAGGCGGATTTTTAAGTCGTATTAATTTCGTTGGAAAGTATGACTTGACATACATTGTTGATCATCCGTCCAAAATTCCACTGTAAAAGTCGAATCTTTTATTTCTAGCACGGCAAAGCTTTTTTCTTTGCGACCCCGTGGCTTTAATAAGCTTCCTGGATTAATAAATAAAATATGATCCATCATTTCAGCCCCGAGAATATGAGAGTGACCAAAACAAACAATTTGGGCATTCAATTCTTTTGCCCGATAGGTTAGAGACAACATAGAACTTTTTACATTAAATAAATGACCATGAGTCACCAAAATTCTTACGCCATCGACTGTAAAAATTTCTTCCTCAGGAAAAGCTTCCTCCCGATCACAGTTCCCTCGTACTTTTTTCATTCCTTTTAATGCATCATGTACATAAGGAAGCTCACTATCACCACAATGTATGCGAACATCTATTTCAGGATAAAAATTTCTAACCTTGTCGATCACCTGACAGTCGCCATGTGTATCGCTCATGATAAGTATTTTCATGAATACCACCTCTTATTTAATAAGATTCGGCAATTGCTCCTTCAACTTACGAATAGCATTACCTCGGTGAGAAATAGCACCTTTTTCTTCTGGCGTAAGCTCAGCCATCATACGATCTAGACTTGGAACAAAGAAGATTGGATCATAGCCAAAGCCATTCGTCCCACGTTTTTCATGTGCAATCACGCCCTCACAAGTACCAAATACAGTCGTCGTTTCAAAATCTGGACCTGCAATAGCAATACAGCAGCAGAATCGAGCGGTACGTTTGCCATCTTCTACCCCTTGTAGGTTTTCTAACAGCTTCACCATATTAGCTTCATCATCATGATCACCAGCATAACGTGCAGAGTAGACCCCTGGCTCACCATTTAATGCATCTACTGCTAAACCACTATCATCAGCAATCACAATGGTACCAAGATTTTTCGCTAGGGCTTCTGCCTTTAAGATTGCATTTTCTTCAAATGTTGTACCTGTTTCTTCTATTTCCATGTCTGGTGCTACTTCAAACATTGTGACAACTTCATAACCAAGTGGGCCAAATAATGCTTCGAAATCTTTGGCTTTTCCTTTATTTTTTGTTGCGATCACTACCTGTTTCATATTATTTCCCTCCGACCATGTTTGCTTGTTCAGCAAGCGCTGTTTTTTGGAGCTCAACTAATTGCTGGATGCCTTTTTCACCTAATGCTAATAAATCATTCAATTCTTCACGAGAGAATGTTGCTTCCTCGCCAGTACCTTGTAATTCTACAAAGCGACCTGCACCTGTCATAACAATATTCATATCAACAGCAGCAGCCACATCTTCTACATAATTTAAATCTAAAACAGCACCCTGTTCTTCTACAATCCCTACACTAGTTGCGGCTAAAAAATCGGTTACAGGAAACTTGACGAACGGTTTTTCTTCCGCAAATTTAGCAATTGCCTGTGTCATCGCAACAAATGCTCCCGTAATGGAAGCTGTACGAGTGCCACCATCTGCTTGAATCACATCACAATCGATCCATACTGTACGCTCTCCAAGCGCCTCTAAATCGACCACAGCACGTAATGCACGCCCAATTAGGCGTTGAATCTCCATCGTACGTCCATTGACCTTCCCACGTGATGATTCACGCGGTGTACGTTGAGCAGTTGCACGAGGTAGCATCGAATATTCAGCTGTGATCCAGCCTTTCCCTTGCCCGCGTAAAAAGCCAGGCACTTTGTCCTCGATTGTTGCTGTACAAATTACTTTTGTATTTCCTACTTGAATTAAGACCGAGCCCTCTGGGTGTAATAAATACTCCCCATCCATTCTTACAGGTCGCAGTTCATCTGCCATTCTTCCATCAAATCTTGTCATTTTTATTGTTCCTCCTAAAAACTTTCGCGCCCTCATCTTATCATAATTTATTTCTTCAAAAAAGTACTCAATGATTATGTAAAATGCTGAAAACGGCAAAAATCAGCCTAGCCCATCGCTAAGCTGATTTTTTATTTTAATGTAATGCGTTTTATGTCGAGAGTACCTTGCTCCAACCAATTTTCAGCGATTGAACGGAAAATTGGAACAGAACCAGTTGCAAAAAATTTATGAGCAGGCACTGTATTTGCATTTGCTAAAGTGCCATTATAAGCTAGCATTTCTTGAACATCCTTTGCTGTTTCTTCCGCAGAAGATAAAACATTCACTTCATCTCCTACGACAGCTTCAATTTGTTTTTGTAAAATAGGGTAATGTGTACACCCTAAAATAACCGTATCAAATTGCTGATTTTTCAACGGCTTTAAGCCTTCTGCTATTAACTTCGTCGCAAATTCACCTTTATATTCGCCACTTTCTACAAGTGGAACAAAAGTTGGACAGGCTAGTGGAATAATATGTGTTGACGTATTAAGTGACAGTAAGGCCTCTTCATATGCACCACTTTTAATTGTTCCTTCTGTTGCAAGCACAACGACTTCATGTCGCTTCGTTTTCTTTACAGCTGCACGTGCGCCAGCATTTATAACGCCTAGTACCGGAAAAGGCATATTTCTTTGTAAACTTTCGAGTGCTACTGCAGTCGCTGTATTACAAGCAATAACGAGCATCTTAACATTCATTTTTTCTAGCGCTTTCGCCATTTGCCAAGTGAAGTTCCGTACTTCCTGACGGCTTCTTGGACCATATGGACATCTTGCTGTATCGCCAATATAATAAATCGTTTCGTTTGGCAATCGCTTCATAATTTCTTTTGCTACGGTTAACCCGCCTACTCCTGAATCAATAACGCCTATCGGGGCATTCATACTTTCCGCCTCAATCCTGTTTCATGTGTACATGTAGTTTTTCTAGGTAGCTTGATAATTGCGCGACTTCTTGCTCATCAAAACCAACAAGCATCTCTTGCAAATATTGCTGTCTTTTTTCTATAACCTCTTGAATAATACGTTCGCCCTTTTCGAGAAGATGAACAACAACGACACGGCGGTCATTTTCATCACGCATACGCTTGACTAATTCATTTTTCTCCATACGGTCCACTAAATCTGTTGTCGTGCTAAAAGCTAAATATAAACGGTTTGATAATTCGCCAATTGTAATATCACCAAGCTCTTCTAACCACTGTAATGCAACAAATTGTGGCGGCGTAATCGCATAGTCGGAAACAATTTCTCTTCCCTTTTGCTTCACGATGGCCGCTATATAGCGTAATTCCTTTTCAACCGTTGCAACGGTTTCAGGTGAGTGTTTTGTTACTTCATCCGACATATAACTATTTCACTCCTAAAAATACGTTGAATAGTTCTATTTTGTCGTTTTTTTCACGAAATAGCAAGTGTCCATTAGTCTAATTTAAATTCTTCTAAGCGTAACAGCTCAATTAACGCCTGAGATCGATTTGTTACACCTAGCTTTTGAATTGTATTGGAAATGTGATTTCGCACTGTTTTTTCACTAATACCAAGCTGCTCTGCAATATCTCTCGTTGTTTTTTCAGCTAATAAAAGCGCAAATATTTCACGTTCTCGGTTCGTTAATAGAGAACGATGATGAGAGCCATTCATTCAGTTACACCCTCCTCCCCCGCACGTATTGTAACTTATGTTAAGGGGCTTGAAGCGGTGACGGCTATTTGCATGATTATTACATGTTTCCTTAAAAATTTCGGAAATTGCTTCGACATTTTTATAAATTTTATGTAAAACATAATTCCTACTATTCTCATAATTATTTATGCAATAGCCATACCCACTAATGAGGGATAATTTCCAAACTAATCAAGTGCGCTCTTTCTTCTTTAGAAATCGGTACACTTTTACCTGTTCCAGGGTCCATTTGCACAATTGTACCTCGACCTGTAAAGCACACTTCATCTCTTTGATTTTTTGCTAAATAATGAATATCCATTGATGAACTTCCAACTTTCGCTATCTTAGTGTAAATTCGTAGCACGTCATCAAAGAAAACCTGTTTTACATAATCACATTGTAAATCAGCTACAATCGGTATACTCTTTACATTCTCGTCAGCTACAGACGGCATTAAAATACCTACATGTCGGAAATAATCAATTCTTGCCTGTTCAAAATATGTAAAGCTTACCGTATTATTCATATGCCCATACATATCTGTTTCTGAAAATCGTACTCGTGCCTCACTATAAAAGGAAAAACCCTTTTCCCACTCTTGGAAGTCTTCAATATAATTTGCTTTCATATTAGCACCATCCCCTATAATTAATTGGCCATCTTTTTTAGTTTGGTTCAGACAGCCCATAAATAATGAATACAAATTCATTATAAAAGAAAATGCTATATGATCATAGGAAAAACCAAAATTCCCTTATTTTATTGCTACATCTCTTTTCTTTCTATAGTATGGTTTTTCCTTGAACTATGCTAACTATGTTTATATCACAATAAAAAACTCCCTCACACTAAGTGTAAGGGAGTCAGCTTGTCCGATATTAGTCTACGAAGTGGTCAGAACCGAAGAAGTTACGGAACATTTGCACTGTAGTAGCACGGTTTAATGAAGCGATTGATGTTGTTAAAGGAATACCTTTTGGACATGCAGCAACACAGTTTTGAGAGTTACCACAGTTTGCAAGGCCTCCATCGCCCATAATAGCATTTAAACGTTCATCTTTAATCATTGCACCAGTTGGGTGAGTGTTGAAAAGACGTACTTGTGATAATGGAGCTGGCCCGATGAATGAAGCTTTTTCAGACACGTTTGGACATGCTTCCATACATACACCACAAGTCATACATTTAGATAATTCATAAGCCCATTGACGTTTACCTTCTGGCATACGTGGACCTTCACCTAAATCATAAGTACCATCGATCGGTACCCATGCTTTCACTTTTTTTAGCGCGTTGAACATACGTTCACGGTCAACTTGTAAGTCACGAATAACAGGGAATGTTTTCATTGGCTCCAATTTAATTGGCTCAGTCAATTGGTCAACAAGTGTTGAACATGATTGACGTGGACGGCCATTAATAACCATTGAACATGCACCACAAACTTCTTCTAAACAGTTCATATCCCATGATACTGGCGATGTATTTTCACCATTTTCAGTAACAGGATTTTTTTGAATTTCCATTAAAATAGAAATTACGTTCATACCATGACGGTAAGGCACTTGGAATTTTTGCCAATAGCTATTGCCGCCCTGTGTATCTTGACGTAAGATTTCAACTTTAACCATTCTTCCAGTATTAGCTGCGATTTGCATAACTTTTAGTCTCCTTTCGCAGAGTAGTCGCGTTTACGTGGTGGGATTAAAGAAACGTCGACTTCTTGGTACGTGATGATTGGATTACCAGTAGCTGGGTCAAACTTCGCCATTGTTGTTTTCAAGAATTGCTCGTCATCACGGTTAGGGAAATCAGGCTTATAGTGCGCACCACGAGATTCATTACGTAATAATGCACCTTTTGTCATTACTTTCGCAAGCACTAACATATTTTTAAGCTGACGTGTAAAGTGTGCGCCTTGATTACTCCATTTTTGTGTATCGTTGATGTTGATGTTGTTCCAACGCTCAGTAAGGTCATCAAGTTTTTTCAATGTATCTTCAAGCTGATCATTGTAACGTACTACAGTCATTGTAGCAGTCATCATTTCACCAAGCTCTTTATGCAGTAAGTAAGCGTTTTCTGTGCCTTCCATTTTCATGATAGCATCCCATTTCGCTTGTTCTTCTGTTACGCGAGCATCGTAAATCTCTTGTGGAATATCTTCTGCATGCTTTTTAAGATGTTTTACATAATCTACTGCGTTTGGTCCTGCAACCATACCGCCATAGATAGCAGATAATAATGAGTTCGCACCCAGACGGTTTGCACCGTGTTGAGAGTAATCACATTCACCTGCTGCAAATAGACCAGGAATTTCAGTCATTTGGTTGTAGTCAACCCATAATCCACCCATTGAATAGTGAACTGCTGGGAAAATTTTCATAGGTAATTTACGTGGGTCATCTCCTACGAATTTTTCGTAGATTTCGATGATACCACCAAGTTTAACGTCCAACTCATGTGGATCTTTATGAGAAAGATCTAGGTATACCATGTTTTCGCCATTGATACCAAGTTTTTGGTTTACACAAACGTCGAAAATTTCACGTGTTGCAATATCACGTGGCACTAAGTTACCGTAAGCTGGGTATTTTTCTTCTAAGAAGTACCAAGGTTTACCGTCTTTATAAGTCCAAATACGACCACCTTCACCACGAGCTGATTCTGACATTAGACGGTTTTTGTCATCTCCAGGAATCGCTGTAGGGTGAATTTGAATGAACTCACCATTCGCATATGAAGCACCTTGTTGGTACACGATAGAAGCAGCAGAACCTGTGTTAATAACAGAGTTTGTTGTTTTACCGAAAATAATACCAGGGCCACCAGTCGCCATAATAACAGCGTCTGCACGGAATGATTTAATTTCTTCTGTACGCATATCTTGCGCTACGATACCACGGCACACGCCGTCTTCATCGATAATAACACCAAGGAATTCCCAGTGCTCATATTTATTTACTAAACCAGCTACTTCATGAGAACGAACTTGCTCATC
Source organism: Lysinibacillus sp. A1 (assembly GCF_000801965.1). Classification (NCBI taxonomy): domain Bacteria; kingdom Bacillati; phylum Bacillota; class Bacilli; order Caryophanales; family Bacillaceae; genus Lysinibacillus; species Lysinibacillus sp. A1. Next base: position 229,014 of record NZ_JSZM01000001.1, on the reverse strand, counting down.
AAGCGCATATAGTAATTGTTGACCAGTTGTTGCACCAGAGAAAGCTGTACGGTGCATTAAAGTACCGCCAAAACGACGGAAATCTAATAATCCTTCTGGTGTACGGTTGAACATAACACCCATACGGTCCATTAAATGGATAATGCCAGGTGCTGCATCACACATACCCTTAACTGGTGGTTGGTTCGCTAAGAAGTCCCCACCATATACTGTATCATCAAAGTGGATCCATGGAGAATCCCCTTCACCTTTTGTATTTACTGCACCATTAATTCCGCCCTGCGCACAAACAGAGTGTGAGCGTTTTACAGGAACTAATGAGAATAAATCAACTTCAGTACCAACTTCAGCTGCTTTAATCGTTGCCATCAGACCGGCAAGACCACCGCCGACAACAATTACTTTGCTTTTCGCCATGATTATTTCTCACTCCTCTTAAAAAATTGCAATGATTGCATGTGCTCTATTGTAGCTCTATTGAATTATACGAAAGCTAAAATAGCAGCCACACCAACTACACTTAGAATTACGAAAATAATGTTTGTTACGTAAGTAGCAATCTTTTGAGACTGAGGAGATTGTACAATACCCCAGCTTACTAGGAATGCCCATAAACCGTTAGATAAGTGGAAAGTTGCTGATAAAATACCAACAATGTAGAATCCAAGCATGAATGGATTAGCAACAATATTCGCCATCATGTCGTAATCAACGTGTGCTCCAAGTGCTTTTTGAATACGAGTTTGGAAAATATGCCATGCAATGAAAATCACTAGGAATACACCAGTGAAACGTTGTAATGAGAACATCCAGTTACGGTATGTGCTGAAACGTCCTGTGTTTGGTGAAGCAGTGAATGCAATGAACACTCCATAAAATGCATGGAACATCAATGGAATATAGATGACAATCCATTCAACTAGGATAAGGAATGGAATCTTTTCCATTACTGCGGTAGCATCGTTATAACTATCTGCCCCGCCTGTTGCTGTAAAGTTAATGAACAGGTGCATCGTTAAAAACAGACCTACTGGAATGATCCCAAGTAGAGAATGTAAGCGACGCCATAAAAACTCTCGATCTTTCGACAAGACTGTTACCCCCCTTAGTACTTAAAATAGCACAACAAAAGAAGTCATCATTTTGTAAATGATACTTCATTGACTGTGTATTTCATCATGGTACAATATTATGACATGTTTATTGTACTCTCAAGAGCTACGAGCGTCAAGGCAACTCGGAGTTTTTCATAGAGCTTATTAAAGAACTAATCTAGTGCATAATGCGTCGTTTTTTCTCGAAAAATCTACCATTACTTTATTAACGTTAAATTATAAGAAAATTCTAAGAAAGAAGGATAACAATGTTAAACACTCCATCTCCTACAATCTCATCCTTTGGTTATGAGATCATTCGCGATCATATTCTATCTTCTGTACTCGGTAAACATGAGGATGATGTCCTTTATTGGGCAGGTAAAGAGCTTGCGCGCAAGTTTCCATGTAAAAGTCAAGACGAACTAATCGCATTTTTCGCAGATGCCTGTTGGGGTACATTAGAGCTAATGAAAGAATCGAAGGACGGACGTATTTTCCAGTTGACAAACGACCCTGAAATCTTGCAAATCAAACAACGCAGCTTCAGACTTGAGGCAGGATTTATAGCTGAACAGATTCAGCTAGCTAAAGGCTATTTGACAGAATGTTATGATGAAAAACGTGAAAAGCAACATTACGTTATGTTTACAGTCAAATGGGACGTGAAGGAACGAATTATGCATACGATTCCAACAGAATAACAAAAAAAGGATTGTCTCCCATACAATAAACGGGATGACAATCCTTCCTTTTATTTCGGACAATTACAGAAAATGCTGTTTCTTCTATTATTATATGTAAAGAGCCTGCTCTAAATTAAATTCATCATGCAATGCATTTGCTGCACGAATCATTTCATCCTGCGGTACTACAACAGACACTTTAATTTCTGAGGTGCTCACCATCTTCACAGGGATATTTTCACGACGTAAACGATCGAACATGCGAGCAGCGACACCTGGATTCGAGACCATACCGGAGCCAACTATCGAAACTTTCGCTAATCCAATTTCGAAATCAGCAAAGCTAAAGCCAAGTGATACTTTGCTATCCTCTAAAACACGTAAAGCTTCTGCAAATTCTTCTTTCAAAATCGAAAAGGACACAGTTGGTTTTAATCCATCAATGATTGCTTGAACAATGATATCCACGTTGATGCGATTTTCAGCAAGAGTTGAAAATATATCCGCTAATGAAGCATGTGAATAAGCATCATACCCAATTGTTAAACGAATAACATCTGATTCAAAGGCCACACCACGCACTACTAAATTTTTCTCCATCTCTACTTCCTCCTTCAATAAAGTACCTACTGACTCCACTAAACTAGAGCGTATGATCACTGGCATTTGGAACTTTTTAGCTAACTCCACTGCACGTGGATGAATGATGTGTGATCCTAAATGTGCTATCTCTAACATTTCATCATAGGAAATTTCCTGTAGTTTTTGCGCCTTTACAACAAAGCGTGGATCTGCTGTATACACACCATCAACATTCGTGTAAATGTCTGTCCGCTCAGCATCTAATGCAACAGCAAGTGCAACGGCTGTCGTTTCCGTTCCACCTTTCCCAAGCGTTGTTATATTTTGGTCATTATCAATGCCTTGATCTCCAGCAATAACGACGATTTGTCTTTGCAGCAAATGCTCATCGATACGGCTAACATCGATATGATTGATCCTTGCATGACTATGCATAGGATCCGTGTAAATGCCAGCCTGCCAGCCTGTTAGTGACACCGCATTATAGCCAGCTTCTTGTATTGCAATGGCAAACACGGAGCTGGATAACTGAGAGCATGAAGATACAGCTGCATCTAATTCACGTTTTGACACATCATCCGTGAAATGAAGTACGCTCATTTTCACATCCTGTATCGTTTGTCTCATCGCACCAACTACTACTACCACATCGAACCCTCTATCTCTTTCAGCAATTGCTTTTCGAGCAGCATCTTGAATTTGTTCGGGCGATGCTAAAGCAGCCCCTCCAAATTTCATCACTATTCTAGACATTTCTTTTGTTCTCCTTTCCAGTCATGTAATTCACCTAAAATGAGGTGTAAAACAGCCTCTAGAAAACTAAAAAGGCAGCCTTCACAAAACGTGAAAGCTGCCTATAACATGTACAATAACAAAACTTGCGCATGTGTGATAGCTCTCCGAAACGTTTAGAATCGACAGTCTTACATTTTTTAAATGCAAAACCAGTACAACAGCGGAAACAACAATGCTGTACTTCGGCAAGCTCCCCTTTCACGCAATGTCTTAGGATTTGTTCATCCTCTTTTGCGCTACTTTTGAATCTTGCACCTCTATCATCACCTTAAAAGTGATTATATTAAATTTTTCCGCCCTCATCTAACAAGTGGGCTGTTAACATTGGATCACAATGTTATTTACAACCTTAGCATATGTCTATTCCTTTGACAATGACTCCTGCTGAAAATAGGCATAAATCTGAATTGCTAAATTAGCTGGCATCCCAGCTTCCTGTAAAGCTAGCTCACTAGCCTCCCGTATTTTCTTCACGGAACCAAAGTGTTTCAGTAACTGCTGTTTTCGTTTTGGACCGACACCTTCAATTTGATCCAGCACAGATTGGATAGCATGCTTTTCATGCTGTTGACGCAAGAAGGTAATCGCAAAACGATGGACTTCATCTTGTATTCGCTGCAATAAATAAAAACCGTCACTTGTGCGTTTTAAGGCAATGACCTCTGGTGGATCACCAAACAATAGCTGGGATGTATTATGCTTGTCATCCTTTGCTAAACCAGCAATAGGTATAACTAGTCCTAATTCATCCTCTAATACTTCACGCGCAACTTCCATTTGACCTTTACCACCATCAATTAGCACTAAATCTGGTAATGGAAGACCTTCCTTCAAAACACGGATATAGCGTCGACGAATTACCTCTTGCATAGCACCATAATCATCATGCTTGGCTGCTGTACGGGTTTTATATTTGCGATATTCCTTTTTGGCGGGTTTGCCATCAACGAAAACAACCATTGCAGATACGGCATCTGTTCCATGCATATGACTATTATCAAAAGCTTCAATTCGTAATGGTGTCGTTATGCCCATCGCATCACCAAGTGCCTCGCATGCACCAATAGTACGTTCTTCCTGCCGTTCGATAAGCTGGAATTTAGCGGACACTGCAATTTCAGCATTTTTCGTCGCTAAATCTACCAACTCCTTTTTTTGACCTCTTTTTGGCGTAAGAACTTTGATACCTAACAATTCTGTTAAAATGGCACCATCAATTGCTTGCGGAATAAAAACTTCTTTTGGCTTAATATGCTCTGGTTTTTCATAAAACCGTCCCACAAATGTTAGGAACTCTTCCTCTGCGTCTTGATAGATCGGGAAAATAGAAACATCTCGCTCGATCAGTTTACCTTGCCGAACGAAGAAAACCTGAACACACATCCAACCTTTTTCCACAGCATAGCCAAAGACATCACGGTTAGTAGTGTCACTTGATACTATTTTTTGCTTCTGCATAACTGTATCAATATGGGCGATTTGATCACGAAACTCCTTAGCTCGTTCAAACTCTAAGTTTTCGGCAGCCGCAAGCATTTTTACTTCAAGCTCCTTTTTGACTGCCTCCACACCGCCGTTTAGAAACTTCGTCATATCCTCAATCATTTCCTGATAAACATGACTATCAATTTCTTTCACACAAGGTGCTATACATTGACCCATATGATAATACAAACAAACTTTTGAAGGTAGCTGCACACATTTTCGTAGTGGATATAAACGGTCCAACAGCTTCTTTGTTTCGCTTGCCGCATAGGCATTGGGATACGGTCCAAAATATTTAGCCTTATCCTTTTTTACTTTACGTGTCGTAATTAGACGAGGATGTTTTTCATTCGTAATTTTTAAATATGGATACGTCTTATCATCTGTTAACATGACATTGTATTTTGGATCATGCAGTTTGATGAGATTCAGCTCTAAAATGAGTGCTTCAATATTTGATGATGTCACGATATACTCAAAATCTTCTATTTCGCTTACAAGTCTTTGCGTTTTACCTTCATGTGTTCCTGTAAAATAAGAACGAACACGATTTTTCAGTACCTTCGCTTTACCGACATATATAATTGTCCCCTGTCGATCTTTCATCAAATAGCAGCCAGGCTGGTCTGGTAGAATATCCAGTTTACGCTTGATTAAATCGTTCATTACCTACCTGCCCCCCTACGTAAGATTCCCCTCAATGAATCATTTTTATCTTCCTTTATTATATAACGAAAAAAAGCCGAACACATCAATTGATGGTCCGGCTTTTGTGAACTTCATTCATTACGCATGTTTTGCGATAAATGCTTCTAAAGCTTCTTTCGGTTGGAAGCCTACAGTTTTGTCAACTAATTCTCCATCTTTAAATAATAATAATGATGGGATTGACATGATTTGATACTCAGCAGCAGTACCTTGGTTATTATCTACATCAACTTTTACAATTTTAGCCGCACTACCTGCAGCGTCCATTTCTTCAAGAACTGGCCCAATCATTTTACAAGGTCCGCACCAAGCAGCCCAAAAGTCCACTAATACTAACCCTTCTTTAATATCGCTTTGGAACGTAGCATCTGTTGCATGTACAATTGCCATTTGAAATCCTCCTTAAACTTACTATGATTGTAGTATAGCATGGATAAATTCACTTGAGCGAACAATCTGCCTGTAATGTATTTTTTATGAAAATCCGTGTCGAAAAATTAAACGCTATCGATTAATTTTATTGATGACGGCCTTTCCATAAATACGTTAACGTAATGAAAATGTAGATGGCTAATGTAATACCTGTCACGATTATTGAAGTGGTAAAAATAATACCAATTAAGATCGTACTCAACGCAATAATCGCTATCCAAGTAGTATAAGGGTACCATTTCACTTCATACACACTTGAGTTGGCTGACTGTTTTTTTCTTGATTTTAAATGGGCTATTGCAATAATTAACCAAATAAATAATACCGTATATCCAAGTGACCCCATTAGAAAATCAAACGTCTTGCTTCCAGCATATAACGAAAAGATGACACCTACATACAATGCTAAAGTACACATCAAAATCGCATATACGGGAACATTTCTTTTGGATAATTGAGCAAATATTTTAGGGACACGACCGTCAACCGCTTGCGTATAAAGTACACGGGATGAACCATAAAGGCCCGAATTCATCGAAGAAATAATGGCAAGTAAAACGACAGCATTCATAATATGATCCGCGCCAGGAATTCCGATCATTTTAAATACCATGACAAATGGACTTTCTGGTACTCCATTCACTTCATTCCAAGGAATCAAACTAACGATAATAAAGAATGGCAGTAAATAGAAAGTAACAATACGGATTAATGTACTGCGCACAGCTTTTGGGACTACCTTTTCAGGATTTTTTGTTTCAGCTAATGTAATCCCTATGATTTCCGTTCCACCATAGGAATAGATCACCACAAGCATAGCTGCAATTAATCCCATTGATCCATTTGGGAAAAAACCACCGTGCGAAGTTAAGTTAGAGAAACCTACAGCACTATGATGACCAAATGAGACAAGCAATAAAATGAGTCCTGCAATAATAAATACAATAATAACTGTAATTTTAATCAATGCTAGCCAATATTCCGTTTCAGCAAAAATCTTCACAGATAACAGATTAATAGCTGTCACTAGCACCGAGACAGATAACGCCAATATCCAAATTGGATATTCAGGCAGCCAATATTGAATAAAAATAGCGGCCACTATAGATTCGGCAGCAATATTTAATACCCACATCTTCCAATAAATCCAGTCTAAAAAATAAGCTGGATATTTACCTAAAACGGATTCAACTAAATCTCTAAACGTTCTTGCCTCTTTATTGCGGACTGCCATTTCTGCAAGACCTTGCATAACAAATAGTAAAATAATGCCCCCTAATAAATAGGCTATAAGCACTGATGGGCCTGCCATATCGATGGCTGCACTACTTCCTTTAAATAATCCTGCGCCAATAGCACCACCTAATGCCATCATCGTAATGTGACGCGAGGTCATTGTTCGTTTTAATTGTTGCTGATTGTTCTTTTCCACTTTCCTACCTCCTAAAAATCAAAAAAGGCATACCGTCTGTTCCTTCATCATCAAATGAAAGAAGAGACGATATGCCATAAGCAAACCGCGGTACCACTCTAATTGGTTCATCATGAACCCAACTTAAAACCTTGTAACGAAGGTTAATCGTCAAACAAATAGAATAATCCGACAATTCCATTTATCTTACCACTCCTAGGCAAGTTCAAAGTCTTATTGGTCTGCGTTGCACCAACCCGCAGCTCTCTTTACCGAATAATGAGCTTTTACTACTCCTAATCTTTGCGTTTAAAAACATTATGATTGTAAATTTAATGATTATTCAACACTATAATCGTAACTGTTAATTATGTCAATATTTTATTTTGCGATAATTTTCAAATAGCAGTTGCTTGCTTAGAAAATGAAAAAAGCAGGAAGGATCATCCCTTCCTGCAATAACCTTTATGCATTCACTTTTAAAGCCTTAAATTCCTCAATTAAAAGCGGAACTACTTCAAATAAATCTCCAACGATTCCATAGTCAGCTACTTTGAAAATATTTGCTTCAGGATCTTTATTGATAGCAACTATAACTTTAGAGTTTGACATTCCTGCTAAATGCTGAATAGCCCCTGAAATACCAGCAGCAATATAAAGATCAGGCGTTACAACCTTACCAGTTTGGCCAATTTGCAGCGAATAGTCACAATACTCAGCATCACATGCACCACGAGATGCTCCAACTGCACCACCTAGTAAATCTGCCAGCTCTTTTAGTGGTTCAAATCCTTCTTCAGATTTTACACCACGACCACCAGCAACTACTACTTTTGCCTCTGATAAGTCAACACCCTCTGAAGATTTACGAACAACCTCTTTAATAATTGTGCGAAGGTTTGTAATTTCTACAGTAACTGCCGAAACATCTCCTGATTTACCATCAACTTTTTCTAAAGGTGTAATGTTATTTGGACGAATAGATGCTAATACAATTCCGTCTTTTACTTTCACCTTTTCAAAAGCTTTACCAGAGTAAATTGGTCGGATGAATACAACATCATCGCCTGCGCCTTCAATTGTAGTAACATCAGATACTAAACCTGCTTGTAATTTACTTGCAATTTTTGGCGATAAATCTTTCCCATTTGCCGTATGGCCAAAGACAATGCCAGCTGGCTTTTCTTGCTCAATAACAGCTAGTAGCGCTTGACTATAGCCATCAGATGTATATTGTTTTAAATGTGGGTGTTCCACCGTTACAACACGATCAGCACCGTATTCAAATAATGGACCTGTTAAATTTGCTACAGCATCCCCTAAAAGTACCCCTACAACCTCGCCACCATCAGCGATTTGTTTTGCTGCTGCAATTGCTTCGAAAGAAACATTACGTAAGCTTCCTTCACGAACTTCACTTAATACTAATACTTTTTTTGACATAGCATATTCCCTCCGTTACCCTTTAAGATTCGATTTTTTAAACTACCTTTGCTTCTGTGTGAAGTAGATTTACCAGTTCTTTTACTTGTACAGAAAGGTCGCCTTCAAGAACACGGCCTGCTGCTTTTTGAGCTGGTAAGAAGATATCAACCGTTTCAATCTTCACTTCTACATCATCTTCATCGATATCTAAATCATCTAATTCAAGCTCTGCAAGCGGTTTCTTCTTCGCTTTCATAATACCTGGTAGAGATGGATAACGTGGCTCATTTAAACCTTGTTGAGCTGTTACTAACAGTGGTAAAGAAGTTTCAATTACTTCTGAATCTCCTTCTATATCACGAATAATTTTTGCAGAAGTTCCATCAATTTCAAGCTTTGTAATCGTTGTTACATAATTAATATCTAATAAATCTGCAACACGTGGACCCACTTGACCAGAACCACCATCAATCGCAACATTTCCTGTTAAAATTAAATCAGCATCTTTATCTTTTAAGTATTCTGCTAATAGAAAAGCAGCAGCATTTTGATCTAATTCATCTAAATCATCTTCCGTATTGATAAGCACTGCTTCATCAGCGCCCATTGCTAAAGCTGTTCGTAATTGCTTCTCAGCATCTTCGCCACCAATTGTTACTACCGTCACTTTACCGCCAGTAGCGTCACGCACTTGGATTGCTTCTTCGATGGCATATTCATCGTAAGGGTTAATAATGAATTCTGCGCCGTCCTCTTGGATTTTACCACCCGACACAACGATTTTTTCTTCTGTATCAAACGTACGTTTAATTAATGCAAAAATATTCATATATCCATACCTCCTGGAACGTTTTATAATTCTAAGTAAACTTATAAATATTATATATATTTAGTTTCAATAACATCGATAACATACTTGCTCGTTGCTATCGACTTATGGGAAATTTATTTGCCAGTAAACATAGGCTCACGCTTTTCAATGAATGCTTGAATTCCTTCTTTTGCATCTTCTGTGACGAATACTGTGCCAAAGGATTTCGCTTCCGCTTCAATACCTTCATAAAATGAAGCATGCTTTGCATATTGCAAGGTTTGAATAGCTGCCTTCAAAGCAATTGGGCTCTTCTTGGCAATATTCTTTGCAATATTTAATGTTTCCTCTAACAGTGTCTCTTCTGAGAATGCACGGTTTGCTAAGCCCCATTGCACAGCTTCCGTACCGGAAATCGGCTCGCTCGTAAACATCATTTCAGCAGCCTTTGCTACACCAACATAACGTGGTAGTCGCTGCGTACCTCCGAAGCCAGGAATAAGGCCTAACTGTAACTCAGGTAAACCTAGTTTCGCTGATTCCGTCACAAAGCGCATATGGCAGCTCATTGCTAGCTCAAGCCCACCGCCTAATGCTGCACCATGAATAGCTGCGATAATTGGCTTAGGGAATGATTCCACACGCTCAAATACTTGCTGTCCATTGCTAGCTAGCTTCGTAAACTCTTCTCCAGATTCTACCCCAGTAAATTCTTTAATATCTGCACCTGCAGAGAAGAAACGGCCTTCACCATGAAGTACAAGGACTCTTACAGCATCATCATGTTCTACAGCATCTAGCACAGAATTTACTTCTGCAATAATACCGCGAGATAATGCATTTGCTGGCGGACGTGCAATTGTAATATTTGCTACCCCATCTTCCACTTTCCAACTTAGAAATTCCATTTCTCCACATCCTTTTAACCTTTAATGGCGTTCAGGATTAATGCCTGAACCTTTGGAACCTGCTCCATCAAATCATATCGATAGTCATTCATAACCCACGACGTAATAGTTTCATCGATTGTTCCAAAAACCATTTGACGTGCCAAGCGTACATCCATCGTTTGATTGAACTCACCTGAAAGCATACCTTCGATTAAAATTTGATCAAGTAAATGTAAATACTCACGTAATACTGAATTAATTTTTAGTCGTAAGTCTTTATTTGATTGGCGAAGCTCTAATTGTGTGACGGTTGCTAGGTATCGATCTGTCGCTAGAACATTAAAATGATTTTCAATCATTCGGGAAAGTTTGTCTTTTGACGTATTCCCATTTTCTATTATATCTTGTAATGACTCTACAAAAACAGCCATTTTTTCATTAAAGACAGAAATTAATATATCTTCTTTATTTTTAAAATATAAATAGATTGTTCCATCGGCCACCCCAGCCTGTTTGGCGATTTTCGATACTTGCGCTTGGTGATACCCATTTTCCGCAATAACGATGACAGCTGCATCAATAATTTGTTTATATTTTGGCTTATCTCGTTTCACTTTTATATCACCACCTAAAAAACATGCGCACGTCAACATAATCAAGTATGACGTGAGAACCTAAAAAAATATGAAAATATGAATGGTCATTCATTCATATTTTCATATTATATTTTACGTCATTGCTTGTCAATACTTTAACACGTATTTATTTCGCTTCTTTATTCGCCATTTTTGTTTTTTCTTCTTCCACTAATGTACGGCGCAAAATTTTCCCAACGGCTGTTTTTGGCAGCTCATCTTTAAATTCATAATACCGCGGAACTTTAAATGACGCTAGATGCTGACGGCAATATTTATTTAGTTCGTCTTCGGTAATCGAATATCCTTCTTTTAAAACGATATAAGCTTTTACCGTTTCTCCTCGATAAGGATCAGGTATACCTGCTACAACGCATTCTTGGATTTCCTCACGCTCGTATAACACTTCTTCAACCTCACGAGGGTATATATTAAAGCCCCCTGCAATAATCATATCTTTTTTACGGTCCACTACATAGAAATAGCCTTGCTCATCCATATAGCCAAGATCTCCTGTTAAAAACCAGTCATCTGTAAATGTAGCGGCCGTATCCTCTGGGCGATTCCAATAGCCCTTCATCACTTGTGGTCCTTTAACTGCAATTTCGCCAACTTCACCAACTGGCAATTCTTCCGTATCCCCTGTCCGCAAAATAATCGCTTCTGTATTTGGCCAAGGTAATCCTATCGAGCCAATCACCCGCTTGCCCCAAATTGGAGTAGCATGTGTCACTGGTGATGTTTCAGTTAATCCATAACCCTCTACTAATTTTCCACCTGTTACCTCTTCAAACTTCTCTTGCACTTCAATTGGCAATGAAGCAGAGCCACTTAGGCAGGCCTTAATAGATGATAAATCGTAATTAGCAATATCTGGATGATTTAATAAACCGATGTATAGGGTTGGCGCACCAGGGAAAAGTGTAGGCTTTTGCTTATCAATTGTCTTTAATGCAGTTTCAGCATCAAATTTCGGTAACAGCACCATTTTATTTTGAGTGAAAACTGATAAAAGCATAACAGTTGTCATACCATAGACGTGGAAGAATGGTAGGATACCCATAATGACCTCATCACCGTGCACACATTTATACATCCATGCATCACACATTGTCGTATTGGCGATTAAATTTTTATGGGTTAGCATGACTCCTTTCGGGAATCCGGTTGTTCCACCTGTGTATTGAAGTAATGCTAGGTCTTCTTCAAAATCAAAAGGAATATGATCCATTACCTTGATTGGTGCAGAACGCATTATTTCTGAAAACAAATGATTTTGTCCACTATGTTCAACCTTGACACTAAAGCCATATTGCTTTTTTTGAATAAATGGATAGACTAAATTTTTTGGGAATGGTAAATAATCTTTGATGGCTGTCACAATGACATTTTCTAGTGCGGTTTCTTTTATAATTTTCATCACTCTTGGGTACAAAATATCCATCACAAGAATAACTTTTGCACCCGAATCTGCCATTTGATATTGAAGCTCACGTTCAGTATAAAGTGGATTTGTTTGTACGACAACAGCACCTGCATACATGGCACCGTAGTAAGCGATTACACTTTGAGGCGAGTTAGGTAACATAATTGCCACTCGGTCTCCCTTTTCCACACCTAATGATTGTAAATAGTTTGCGAATCTTAAAGCAGACTCATATAGTTCGGTGTACGTCAAATCCTTCCCCATAAAATGAATCGCTACTTTTGATGGATTCTTCTTATAGGCGCGTGTCAAAAACTCTTGCACTGGAATTTCCTCAAACGTTAAAGACGATGGTACTTCTTCAGGATAATTTGCTAGCCATGGTTTTGCTGTCATACGTCCTCTCCCCTTTGTCCCAAACTTTGTCAATTCTTAATTTTATTATAATGAAAAAGAAATGCACTTTCAAACAGAAAATAGAAAATAAACGCATTTTCGATTAATTATTATGCATTTAACAACATTATTATGACTAGTTCTTAATAGGATTTGTATGGGTAGATACGATGAATACTCATTCATTCTCCGATTTTTCAGATTAGAAATAACCTATATATTTCTATATTTGAAAAACATTTTTTCCTATCAGGGCTTTAATAGATTTAGTTGAAGCCACCTGCAATAAGCTCAATAAAAAACGCATCCTTTTAAAAGGATGCGTTAAATGTGCTTAAATAGTCATCATATAATAGACGCCCACTGCCAAAAATGCAATACAGACAATGATTAGTACCTTTGCTAATTTTTCCATGTCATGACACTCCTATGCAATACTTGCCCCAATTACAAACGATAGACCAACTGAAATGGTAAAGGAAATGAAACCAACTGAGCGATTATCATTGGCAATCTCTTGATCAACATTAAAACGAGGTGTCATAAATTCAAATAAGAAATAGGCCACAATTAACAACGTAAAACCAAAAAGACCCCAGCCAATCATTTCACTTAATGTACTATGACGAGCAATAGAAAAACGAAAAATATTACAAATTCCTAGTATTTTTCCTCCTGTTGCAAGTGCCACAGCAACATTACCTTTTTTAATTTCTTCCCAATTTTTATACTTCGTCACGACTTCGAACAATGCCATCGACACGACCAAACATAACACAACAACACTAAAGTATCCTGCCGTTTCGATAATTGGATATCGCCAAAAGCCAGAATTCAGCATTTTTCTCCGTCCCCTTTATAGCTTATTTCAATTCAACAACTGTGACGCCTAAGCCCCCTTCGCCGGCTTCACCAAAACGGAAGGATTTCACACGCTTATTGTTTTTCAAATAGCTTTGAATACCTTGGCGTAAAGCCCCAGTACCAACACCATGGATAATAGATACCCGACCATAATTCGCAAGTAAAGCATCATCAATATACTTTTCTGTCCTTAAAATTGCATCTTCATAGCGCTCTCCACGCAAATCTAATTCTAATTTCACATGGCCATTTCGATTTTTTACACCAGCTGTTCGTACAATAGGCTCTTTTTCAGGCTTAATATATTCCAAATCACTATCAGAGATTTTCATTTTTAAAATCCCCATTTGGACAACCCATTCAGTATTCGAAACTTTTTCTAACAAAGTACCTCTTTGACCATAGCTTAACACCTTTACCTCGTCCCCGACAACTAAGTTTTGCGCACGGGCTTTTACTTGTGCAGCTTTTTTTAGTACTTTATTGTTTTCAAGCGGTGTTGCTTCTTCCAAACGCTTACGCGCTTCAATCAGTTCATGCTCTTTAACAACTTGGTCGGCATTTTTTCGCATTTCTCTCAGCTCAGCAATAATGCCTTCCGCTTCATGCTTCGCTTCTTCTACAATTTTACGAGCTTTTTCTTTAGCTTTCTTGTCAAGTGCCTCTTTACGCTCATCATAGGCTTGTAATTTATCTTGCAGCTCTTTACGTAAGCTCTCTGACTCTAACAATAATGCATGGGAACGCTCTGCATCATCTTCCGATTGACGACGTGTTTCCTCTAATGAAGCAATCATCGATTCAACCTCATGTCGATCTGTTCCTGTGAAGCCTTTAGCACGTTCAATAATGGTTTCAGGGAGCCCCAAGCGACTGGAGATTTCAAATGCATTCGAACGTCCAGGAACACCAATTAGTAGACGATAGGTAGGACTCAATGTTTCTATATCAAATTCAACACTAGCATTGGCAACACCAGGTCGATTATAGCCGTATGCTTTGAGCTCAGGATAGTGAGTCGTTGCCATCACACGTGCACCACGACCATGCACCTCGTCTAAAATAGAAATGGCTAAAGCTGCCCCTTCTTGTGGGTCTGTACCTGCTCCTAACTCATCAAAAAGAACAAGTGACTCATCATCAAATTTTTGTAATATGTCGACAATATTGACCATATGAGATGAGAATGTTGAAAGCGATTGCTCTATAGATTGCTCATCACCAATATCAGCAAACAATTGTTTAAACACAGCAAGCTGAGATCCATCCAATGCTGGTACTGGTAACCCAGCTTGAGCCATTAGTGTACACAAGCCCACTGTTTTTAATGTTACCGTTTTACCACCTGTATTCGGACCCGTAATTACTATTGCCGTAATGTCTTTCCCAAACTCAATATCGTTTGGCACAGCTGTATCTATTGGTAATAGAGGGTGGCGTGCACGAACAAGGCGAATATAGCCATCCTGATTCATTTTAGGCATTGTACACTTATTGGCTTGGCCATACTTGCCTTTAGCTAAAATAACATCGATATCCCCTAATACCTTTACTAAGTTAAATAAATCTGGTGCTACATCTTGCACCATTGCGCTTAATGCTAGTAAAATTCGTTCAACCTCAGCCTGTTCTTTCATTTTCAAACGATGAATTTCATTATTCGCTTGGACAATAGAATCTGGCTCAATGAATAGGGTTTGTCCAGAAGAAGATTGGTCATGAACGATTCCACCATAGTGATGACGATATTCCTGCTTAACGGGAATAACAAAGCGATCATTCCGAATTGTAACAAGTGTATCAGATAGCATTTTCGATGCATTACTGCCACGGATTAAGCTCTCCAATTTAGAGCGTACCTTTGCTTCCTCCGAGCGTAAGGATTGGCGAATAGTTCGTAAAGTTGAACTAGCCGAATCTAAAACAGCTCCGTTATCATCAATACAGTTATTAATTTCATGCTGTAATCCCGTTAATACGGGCATTGTTTCCTTTTTGGCGATAAAATGGGGAATTTCAATCACTTCATCGGCTTCCAAATCCTCAATAAAATTGCGAAGAATTCTACTAGCTCTAATAGTACTAGAAATTTCCATTAGCTCTATCGCCGCTAACATGCCTCCTATTTGGGCACGTCTTGCAGATGGTCGAACATCAAATATTCCACCCATTGGTACATTACCTTTTACACGTAAAATGGATAAACCTTCGTCCATTTCTTCCAATAGTTGTACTACTTTATCAAAGTCAGTCTGTGGTACAAGCTCCTCGATGGCTGATTTCCCAATTGAAGAAGTACAATGAGTAGCCACTTGTTGCCGTACTTTATCGTATTCTAGTGTTTTCAATGCGCGTTCTGCAATCACTGAGAACACCTCCTCAACCTATTTATTTCGTCGTATGAACGCCTCAAATTGTTCACGCGTCCATGTATTCACAATCAAATCTTTTGGTATCCATGCTCTATTGGCATAGCGAACTCCAATATCCATAAAACGTAAATGTGCGATATCATGCGCATCCGTATTAATCGCTATTGGCACACCTGCTGCTAAAGCCATCTCTAAATGCTCCACACATAAATCAAGACGATATGGATTAGCATTTAACTCTAAAATTTTACCATACTCCTTCGCCCAGGCAATTAACTGTTGCATATCAGGATTATAGCCATCACGATCTTCAATAATTCGCCCTGTAGGATGGGCAATCATATGGACATAAGGATTTTGCATAGCTGTCAGTAGACGGGCCATAATTTTTTCCTGTGTTTGTGTAAAGCTTGAATGTATAGAAGCAATTACAAAATCTAATTCGTGCAAAACTTGATCATCAAAATCTAAGCTACCATCCGGTAATATATCCATTTCTGTCCCTGAAAATAAATGAAATTCTGGGTGAGCTTCATTAAATGCCTCAATTTCCACTCGCTGTTTTTCTAAACGCTCTGGTGTTAAACCATTTGCGACTTTTAGAAATTGGGAGTGATCCGTAATAACACTATATTGATAGCCACGCGCTAGTAATGCCTTGCCCATTTCTGCAACAGAATAAGCACCATCTGACCACGTCGTATGCATATGCAAATCGGCCTTAATATCTTCTAGTCGAACCAATTTTTGGATATCCTCTGTTTTGTCAAATTCTACTGTCCCTGTACGCAAGCTTGGTGGAATCCAAGGTAAATCAAAATGAGCAAAAAATGCCGCTTCATCTTGAAATGTTAGAACAGTTCCACCTTCCTGCTCCACACCATATTCACTAATTTTTTCACCTCGCGCTTTTGCAAGCTGGCGCATGCGTACATTATGGTCCTTAGAACCTGTAAAATGATGCAAGGCAGTCGCATATTCCGTATCCTTCACTAAGCGAAAATCAACGCTTACTGGCTCATCTAAGTCCAAAATCACCGAAATTTTTGTATCTCCTGCAGCAACGACTTCTTGGATGGCTAATGTATTTAATAATTGTTCACGGACTGCCTCAACCGCTTCTGTTACAACAATAAAATCAATATCTTTACTAGTTTCCACAGCACGACGGAAACTTCCAGCTACAGAAAAACGTTCTACTTCCTCCATACTATCTAGAAGGGCCTCTATTTGTAAAACCACAGGCTCTAGCTGCCAAACGGGTAGACGCTCAGAGCGATTAGCTAAATTGGCAAGTTCCTTTAAAATTTTCTCCTCTGTTTTGGCAGCAAAGCCAGCTAATTCACGAACTTTGCCCGCTTCACAGGCCTCCTTTAAACTTTCTGCTGAGTCGATTCCTAGCTCTTGGTGAAGCTTGGCTATCTTTTTTCCACCTAAGCCTGGCAACTTTAACAATGGCAATAACCCTTTAGGGACAATCTCTTCTAGTTCCTTTAGCAAACTTGACTCACCTGTTACCATCAAATCCTCAATAACAGCAGCCGTCCCCTTGCCAATTCCTTTTAGTTTTGTCACATCATCCATTTCACTTAATGAACGCTCGTCTCCTTCAAGTGCCGCAGCTGCTTTTCGAAAGGCGGATACCTTGAATGGATTTTCACCTTGTAATTCCATATACAGAGCAATTTTTTCGAGCGTGCGAATAATGGTTTTTTTATTCACCAATAATTCCTCCTATCGTAAAAACACTTCTCTCCAAACAGAGAGAAGTGCATAGTTGACTATTGCATATAAATATACCACCAGTTTTGGAACATCTTTGTAATGACCGGTGTATGCTCCAAAATAAGACCACTTAACAATGACTTCGACATTAAATTTTGTATGCTATCAATCGGTAGTAGTGCGCATACATATAGCAAAATAAACATAATTAAATAGTTTTCAATCATGCCGAATAGCGCTCCAAGCCAACGATTTACTGTGTTCAGTACAGGTAAATAAGCGATAAAATCAAAAATCGATGCCACTATTTGCAATGTTATTTTTACGGCAAAGAAAATTACCGCAAAAGCAATTACACGATAGAATGTGCGGTCTAAATCTAGACTGTCTATCACGACACCAAGACTACCTGTATCAGTAACTCCTGGATACGGAACCCAAAATACAAATTTTTGTGCTAATGGCTTATAATAAATATACGCAACAATTAGGGCTACTATAAAGCTGACAATGTGCATCATTTGTACAATGAAACCTCGTTTTGCACCGACACCAATTCCAGCTAACAGTACCACTAATATGATTAAATCTAACATTCTCTTCAACCCTTTAATTTTTTCAATTCTTCTTCCAGCTGCTCCAGCCGCTCTTTTAATAGTAAATGATCATGTACTGTATTTACTGCTGTCAGAACAGCAAGTTTTGTGCTATCAAGTGAGGGATTATGTACGTTCATCTCGCGCATACGGTCATCAACAATCGAAGCAACAAGTCGCATATGGCCAATGGATTCCAAGCCGACCATTTTATATGTATGACCATATATTTCCACAGAAATTTTATTCTTTTCTTGTTTTTCCATAGTCGCACCCTCCTATAAATTCGATACATGCAAGATTTTTTTGGCTTGCTAGCACCATCACACAAAAAAGCTATTTATTATCATACCATGAAAGGTATAAAATTGTGAACAATGAGGACAGAAAGGATCGATTAAATGTCAAATATTGTACTTTCCATTTCAACAAATATTCAAAAAGAGGTGATGGCATACTATGCATCCAATTATATTGAACGCAAGGCTGCTGGTGTAATCTTCGCCGCAAAACTACCAGATACCTCCATAACCATGTATAAATCAGGAAAATTAATGTTTCAGGGTGGTGGAGCTGAACGTGAAGCTGCCCGCTGGGGGACCATTGAAAAAACATCGAACTCAAAATCATCTAGTATTGGAGCAAAGGGTGATACACTACCCGACCAATTTGCAACGATGTCCGTATTAGGCTCAGATGAAACAGGCACTGGTGATTATTTTGGCCCTATTACAGTAGCTGCCGTATATGTACCTGCCTCCAAAATTGAACTGATCAATGAGCTTGGTGTCAAAGATTCAAAAATGTTATCGGATGATTACATGCGGAAAATTGCTCCTGATTTACGCGCAGCTTGCGTTCATAGTGTTCTCGTCTTACGCAATGAAAAATATAACAGCTTACAGGCAAAGGGTTACTCTCAAGGGAAAATGAAAGCCATGATGCATAACAAGGCACTGCAAAACACACTGACAAAAATGGCTCCTGAGAAACCTGAATGTATTTTAATTGATCAGTTTGCAGAACGAGGCGTTTATTACAATTACTTAAAAACCGAACGAGAAATTGTACAGGAAAGCGTGTACTTTTCTACTAAAGCCGAGCAATTACATGTAGCCGTGGCTACAGCATCCATTCTAGCTCGTGCTGCGTTTTTAAAGGAAATGGATCGTCTCAGTGAAATAGCGGGTTTAGAGTTAATGAAAGGGGCCTCTAGCAAGGTAGATGTGCAAGCTGCACGTATTTGGCGTAAACAAGGCGAAGAATTTCTACGCTCCATTACAAAATGGCATTTTGCTAATACAGAAAAAGCGAGAAAGATGATTTAAAAAACATGAAGCTCCAAACGAAAAAGATTGTCTAGATGACAGTCTTTTTTCTTTACCAAAATAAAGTAAAGGCGTTATTTTCCATGAGAAAGTCATTATCCGTATGACCGTGTAATAAAAATGACAAAAGCCATCGAGAGTAAACTTCTCGATGACTTTTGACTAAATCTGAGACTATCTAGTACGACAGTCTTTTTTATAATTTTAGCGCACTTCTGTACCATCGATTGTAGCAATTGCTTTTAGTACTTTATTGTGTGCAGCTACTACTTCTTCGTCTGTTAACGTGCGTTCTGGGTCGAAGTATGTGAGCGAGAATGCCACGGATTTTTTCCCTTGCTCCATTTTCTCACCCTCGTAAACGTCAAATACGCGGATATCCTTCAATAATTTCACACCAGCTACATTAATAGCTTTAACGACTTCGCCTGCAGTTGTTGTACGGTCCATAATAAGCGCAATATCACGAGACATCGCAGGGAAACGAGGTACTGGTTTGTAGGAAAGTGGCGCTTCTTGATCAGTTGCATTTAATAGAGCAACAAGATTCATTTCCATAACATACGTATCTTTTACACCCCATGCCTTTTCCTCTGCAGGGTGTAGTCCACCAATAATACCTACTTGCTCGCCATCCAATACTATACTAGCTGTACGACCTGGGTGTAACCCATCAATTTGTGCTTTTTCAAATGAAATGCGATTTTCTAAGCCAAGCTTGCCAATAACACCTTCTATTACACCTTTTAAGACGAAGAAATCTACAGCTTTTTTCTCGCCTTGCCAAGCGTGATCTAGCCATTTCCCTGTAAGGACGGCTGCAAGATGCTCTTCTTCGAAAGGTTGCCCTTCCTCCGATTGACCAAGGAATACTGAGCCAATTTCATATAGAGCTACACTGTCTGCTTGGCGGGCAACATTATAGGCTGCTGCTTCTATTAAGTGTGGAACTAGGCTTTGTCGTAATGTAGAGCGTTCTTCACTCATAGGCATTAATAAACGAGTGACTGGTTCAGCTTTCAATGCAAATCGCTGTGATAGCGCATCAGATGTTAATGAATACGTCACAGCTTGATACAAGCCAGCACCCTCCATATAATTACGAACAACACGACGATTAGCTTGATAAGCGGTTAAACTACCTACTTGTGTAGCCCCCTCTGGTAATGTCGTTGGAATCTCATCGTAGCCATAAAGACGAGCAATTTCCTCTACGATATCCTCTTCGATTTTAATATCCTGACGACGTGTTGGTGCATCAATAATTAATAAGCCATTTGCAGCCTCTACTCCGAATTTTAAGCGCTCTAAAATAGAAAGCATATCCTCTAATGCGATTTTCATGCCTAAACGTTCGTTAATAAAATCTGGTGATACGACAACACGAGCTGGTGTTTTATCTAAATCGTCTACCACACATGTACCTTCCAATACTTCACCACCAGCTAATGCAGCAAGTAATGTTGCAGCACGTTCAGCTGCAGGTAAAACACGATTCGGGTCTACCCCTTTCTCAAAGCGGGCAGATGCATCAGATCGAAGGCCAAGATGACGAGATGTTTGACGCACTGTTAAGCCGTCGAAATAAGCCGATTCAATGACAACAGTCGTTGTAGAATCTGTTACCTCAGAATTAGCACCACCCATTACACCAGCAATAGCAACTGGCTCTTTGCCATTCGTAATAACTAAATCTGACGCTTTTAATGTACGTTCTTGGTCATCCAAAGTTGTGATTTTCTCACCCTCCGTTGCTTTACGAACAACGATTTCACCTGTTGCTAGACTATCATAGTCAAAGGCATGAAGTGGTTGACCATACTCCATTAACACATAATTCGTTACGTCCACTACGTTATTATGCGGGCGTACACCTGCTGCCATCAAACGATTTTGAAGCCACATCGGTGACTCCCCAATTTTGACGTTTTTCACAACTTTTGCGACGTACATTGGGTTTGCTTGCATATCTTCCACACGAAGCTTTAGTAAATCCTCTGCTTTTTCGCTGGCAGCTTGATAAGAAATATCTGGATACTTTACTTCCTCTGACAGGATAGCACCCACCTCATATGCTACACCTAGCATTGAAAGGGCATCTGATCGATTTGGTGTTAACCCAAGCTCTAGCACTGTATCTCGTAAGCCTAGAATAGCCAGTGCGTCCGTTCCTACTTGCGCATCTTTTGGAAGTACGTAAATGCCCTCAGAGTACGCTTTAGGTACAAGCTTTCCTTCAATACCTAGCTCTTGTAATGAACAAATCATGCCATTTGATTCATGTCCACGAAGTTTAGCTTTTTTAATTTTAATACCGCCTGGCAAATGGGCACCTGGGCGAGCCACAATTACTTTTTGACCAGCATCTACATTGGGAGCACCACAAATAATTTGTTGAGGCTCTTCTTCACCAACATCCACTTGACAAATATTTAATTTATCGGCTTCTGGATGTTTTTCCTTTGATACCACATATCCGACTACAACTTTTTCCATTGCATTTGCACGATCAATGACTGCGTCTACTTCAATTCCTGAACGTGTAATTTTTTCTGCTAATAGCTCAGGTGCTAAGTCCTGTGTATTGACATAATCTTTTAACCATTCTAATGAAACTAACATGTTTTATCCCCCTTACGCCTCTGTTCGCTCGAATTGTGATAAGAAACGAGTGTCACTCGTATAGAAATGTCGAATATCGTCGACACCATATTTCAACATGGCAATACGCTCTGCACCAATACCAAATGCGAAACCAGAAACTTTCTTCGGATCATAGCCAGCCATTTCTAAGACGTTTGGATGAACCATACCTGCGCCTAGTATTTCAATCCAGCCAGTGCTCTTACATACGTTACATCCTGAACCACCGCATTTAAAGCACGAGATATCCATTTCAACAGATGGTTCTGTGAATGGGAAGAAGCTCGGACGAAGTCGAATTTCACGTTCAGCACCAAACATTTTTTTTGCTAAAGTATCTAAAGTTCCTTTTAGATCACTCATACGAATATTTTCGCCAATTACTAAACCTTCAATTTGCATAAATTGATGTGAGTGCGTGGCATCATCATTATCACGACGGAATACTTTTCCTGGACATATGATACGAATAGATTCACCTTTTTTAGCTTCCATAGTACGAGCCTGTACAGGCGATGTATGAGTACGTAATAATATTTCCTCGGAAATATAGAACGAGTCTTGCATATCACGAGCGGGATGACCCTTTGGCAAATTTAATGCTTCAAAGTTATAGTAGTCTTTCTCTACTTCAGGACCCTCTGCAATTTCATAGCCCATGCCAATAAATAAATCTTCAATTTCCTCAATGACACGTGTCAATGGATGACGATTCCCTACTTTTATTTCACGTCCAGGTAAAGTAACATCAATCGACTCACTTGCTAATTTTTCAGCAATAGCCGCTTCTTCAAGTACAGCAGCTTTTGACTCTAATACTGCCGTTACGTTTTCACGAACATTATTCACTAAAGCACCCATTTTTGGTCGCTCTTCAGCTGATAATTTACCCATTCCTTTTAATAAATCAGTAATAGGTCCTTTTTTCCCTAAATATGCAACACGTACTTCATTTAATTCTTTTAGACTTGCTGCCGCTTCAATTTTAGCAAGTGCTTCTTGCTCTAATTGTTTTAATTGCTCTTCCATGTTAAAACCTCCTTAGAAAATTAACGCCTGTTTTTAGGCATAAAAAAACTCGCCCCTAAAAAAGGGACGAGGACATATTCGCGGTACCACCCTAGTTATTGCAAGGCCAATATCCTTACAATCACTTCATTCACATAACGACTTGATAAAGCCGGCTTACCTTTACAGCATCAAGCTGGTCCCGGTAGCTGCTCGCGGGCTGAATTCAAAATTGCATCGGTACGGCGTTGGCTCTCAATCTCCGGCCACACGCTCCCTGTCGTCCATTCACAATCTTTACTACTTCCCGGTCATAGCATTTCATATTTAAACTTACATTTTAGAATTGATTATACAATAACGATCAGTTGCAAATCAAGGGGCAACTAGCGGAAACCCGCATGATTCTGTCAGTTATTTCACAAAACCATATAAAACTATACCAGTTGCTACAGCTACATTAAGTGATTCAGCCTGACCAAAAATTGGAATGATTATATTTTGGTCTGTCATTGCTAAAAGCTGTGGCTGAATACCACTACCTTCATTCCCCATAATAATCGCAAATGCACCAGTATGCTGAATGTCGCTATATGGCACTGCGTCTTCATCCAATGCCGTACCAAATACTGGAACTCCTTGATCCTGTAAAAAGTCTACACATTCCGTTAACTCTTCACGTACTACAGGGATGTGGAAATGTGAGCCTTGTGCAGCTCGTAACGTTTTAGGGTTGTAGACATCGGCACAGCCCTTCCCTAAAATAACGGCATCTAATCCAGCTGCATCGGCTGTACGAATCATCGTCCCAATATTGCCTGGGTCTTGAACAGCATCGATCAATAACACTTTACGCCAGGATGCCTTTACTTCCTCCTCTAATGCAGGCTGTTTACAAATAGCAAAAACACCTTGTGACGTTTCTGTTTCCGCAAATTCCTTCGCTACTACTGACGTAACCTCTACAATAGCAATGCCATCAATTGGCCATAGCATCGGTAAATCTACACCTTCACGTACAATAATTTGCAGGACTTGCTCTTTATTTTTTAATGCTTCTTCTACAAGGTGAAAGCCTTCGACTATGAATTCACCTGATCGTTCCCGTTCTTTTCTTGTTGTCGCTAATTTTTTCCAATATTTCACTAGCGCATTTTGCGTAGATTCGATTCTCTTCATCGCTACCTCTTACCGCCTTTTTCCTATATATTGACCATTATTATACCTTAGTAAATACTAAATTTCATAGCTATGTGAGAAAACTGTTTTTTCTAGGACAAGTGTAATTTTAATGCAGTGTCTAACAACTCCACCATGCTATAATGATACATACTTCGTAATAATTTTACAGTATCAAGAAAAAAGGTGATCCAGATGAAAAAAACAATACATGTAGTTGGTGCCATTATTGAAAATAATCAACAAGAAATTTTCTGTGCTTTAAGAAATGACCATATGGTACTCGCTAATTATTGGGAATTCCCTGGTGGTAAAATTGAACTCGGCGAAACTCCCCAGCAAGCACTTTATCGAGAAATTCTTGAGGAATTCAACTGCTTCATTCAAGTTGGTGAGCTAGTGAACGAAACTCTTTATGAATACGAACAATTTTTTGTTCACCTAGAAACTTATCTAGCCACTATTGTTAAAGGTACTCCACAAATATTGTAACATGCTGAAGCAAAATGGGTTCCTCGTCAGCAATTGCTTAAGCTTTCTTTTGCACCTGCCGATTTACCTTCCATTGAAAAATTATTAGCGGAGCCATAACACATATTTACTTCATATCAAAAAAATGAGTCACTTGGTTACGACCATTTTTTTTCGATGCATACAAGGCATCATCCGCATTTTTTAGCAATGTCGTACCAGTATCTTCTAATGTGACGGTTGCCATTCCAATACTTATCGTCACCTGACCAGCTGTCCAATGATCCAATGCAACTGTTTTTCTAATTTGCTCCCCTATCTCTTTTGCTGCGGCAATCTCAGTGTCTGGTAAAATCATGACAAATTCCTCACCACCATAACGAGCAACGGTATCTTCTTTACGCGCTCGTTGTGTTAATAGCTGTGCCAATTGAGCAAGAACATCGTCACCTACTTGATGTCCAAACGTATCATTAACTTTTTTAAAATGGTCAATATCAAGAATACATAGGGAGAAAGGCTTTGCTGATTCATAATAACTATTGAGCTGTTGTTCAAGTTTATCTTGGAAGAATCTTCTGTTTTTCAAACCCGTAAGTTTGTCTGTCTCCGACAATTCAATTAAAGTAGCATTCACGGCTAATAATTTTGCCTGTTGTTGTTCGATTTCTACATGAATTTGCTCCAAATTGGCTAATGCCTGTTCTTTTTCTTGGTAGGCTGCCTCTAGTAGCTTTTTAGCTGAACGTAACTCTTGTTCATAATCAATACGCTTTTGCATTTTGACTAAAATACAATCAATTCGCTCTACCGTATCTTCCTTGTACAATCTAGCATTCATTAGAAATGGTATAGCCATCCCTTCCTTATGTTTGAGATGAATAAACAATTCCTCTACTTGTTGTTCTAAATTTATCATCGGATAAAAATACGAGTGAAAAATTAATTTATTAGCAGTAGATAGAAGTATCTCTAGATGCTGTTGCAGCAAATCTACCTGCTCAAAGCCTATCCAATTTAATAAGGTGTGATTGACCTCTGCAATTACTCCTTCGTGAGTGATGGAAAGAAAACCACATGGCGCATCATTCAGTCGTTGTTCCATTTACAATAATCCTTTCATTATTCTTCCCTACAAAAAACCCATAATACACAGGATGGTTTCATTTGGGTGACTAATGTGAGGGTAATGTCCTTTCGCTTCCATTAAGCTAAAAGTACTGCCTTTAATATGTTTATGTAAATAATCTCCTACACTTATAGGCACAATACTGTCCTCAGAGCATTGGATAATTAAAACTGGGACTGTTACCTTTGATAATTCATTTCGATGATCCGATAAAAATGTTACCTCGGCAAATTCTCTCGCAATGACAGGGTCTGCAGATTTAAATGTTTGTTGGAGCTCATCCGTTAATGCTGGATTTTCAGGATTGCTCATTGCGATAGGAGCCATATAGCTTGCCCAACCAGCAAAGTTCATTTCCATCATATCTAATAATTCCGAAATATCACTACGCTCAAATCCACCAATATATTCGCCATCATTTAAATAACACGGAGAAGGTCCAATCATAATCAATTTTTTAAAGTATTCAGGTCGTTTGATGGATGCAAGTAATCCAATCATAGAACTAATAGAATGTCCTACAAAAATACTTTGCTGTAATTTTAAAGATCCAATAACATCCAATAAATCTTGCACGTAGCCTTGCAAATTTTGATATTTCTCTGATGTATAGGCATTTTTATCTGAGCTTCCAGATCCGACATAATCGAATAATATAATTTTATATTTGTCCATAAATGCAGGCGTAATAAAACGCCACATGTTTTGATCACAGCCAAAACCATGTCCAAAAATAATCGGTTGATCTCCTTGTCCAATTACTTTCACATGATTACGAAAGGTAATATTTTCCATACTACTTACTCCTTTTTAGAAATATATGTAATAGTTTTATTGTGACCTTTGGTACTGTAATTATCAAGATTAATTTCCACCTATAGATCGGACATGCTTTCACTATAAAAAGAGAGCAGCAATGCGCCCGCATACTGCTCATCTTATAGACTATAACCATTTGCTAATAGGCGGAATACTTTGCTGAAATTGAAATACATTAAATGGATCATATTTTGTTTTCACTTCTCTCAACCTTCTAAAATTACGACCATAATAGGCTGTTGGCCAATCTTGAATAAATCGATCTGGGAAATTGACATAATCGCCTGTGGTATATGGAGATAAAGTCCTCCGTATGTCCTCCACCCATTTTATACTTTGCCTTTCTTCATCTGGATTTTTCCAAGAGGTATTGTATTCTTGAGCCATTATTGCATTTCGGTAGAAATAGGCTGTGTGATTTGGAGCAATTTCACTGACGGCTCCTCTTAAGGATTGCTGCCAAATTGTCGTATTTGGATTAGGGGCATGCGTTAAAAATTCCTTCATTCTCTTAATGGCCTCAAAAGGAAGCGGTCTCTCAATAAAAGAACCTGATCTTTTATAGAGCGCAGGTTGATTACCACTTGGTAGATCAAAAAATTCTACAGCCTTTATATAGGGTACTTCCTTTATCCATATATTTATTGGTGAACCTGCCTTTCTTAATGGTCGAAGAAGTTTTTTTAATTCCGCTGTGGAACCCACAAATTCTCCTTGAGATACGATCTCCCCAACTTCCTTCGTCTTTAATTCAATTTGTGATGTCAGACGCCTATCAGTAAATGGAGCCCATTTTTGCCATGTATCAAAAGCAAGCTCAAAATCACTCCATCCCCATGTGATAGAAAAGAGCGAAACATCACTGATCGCATGGAGCTTGAATGTTAATGAAGTGACAATACCGAAATTGCCACCGCCGCCACCACAACTGGCCCAAAAAAGGTCATTATTGTGTTGCCTATTTGCTTGGATCATCTTGGCACCATCCTGTCCACTTGCAATCACTATCTCTATTTCGAGGAGATTATCACAAGTTAGCCCAAAAAGTCGTGACAGCATGCCAATCCCTCCACCAAGGGTTAAGCCAACTATGCCAACGCTACTTTCTGTACCAGCAGGTATTGTTACACCTTTTTCCCATAATTCTCTGTATACCTTTCCTAAATTGGCACCAGCCTCGATTTTGACCGACATGTCTTGGAGATTAATAGCCATATTATTCATGTCACTTATATCAATAACAAGACCCTTATTTAATAACGAAAAATTTTCATAGCTATGCCGGCCACTGCGAACCCTGAAAGGTTCATTGTTTTCCCTTGCCCATTTTATGGCATTGACCACATCTTTTGTTCTTTGACAAAATACAATTATACTCGGATATTTGGAATTATTTAAATTATTATTCGTCCGCGCTTGTTCATAATTCGGATCTTCAGGAGTAACGATTCTACCTGTAAGTTTCGCCTTCTTCACCTTAAACCCCTTCCCCATCACATCTAATTTATGTCATATCCTATGCTAGGTATCCTAAGGAAAGAATTTGAAGCTTTAAGCTTTTGCATATCTCTTATAAAATACTCATTTCATCATTTGAATCATATGATGCAGTAATGAACTATCATTTAGGAGGTGTTCTATGATTATTCATGTAGTAAGTGCTGGGGAAACGCTTTGGCATATTGCCAATCGTTATGGGATATCTGTGCAATCTATTACCCTGTTAAATGCGTTAGCTACACCAGATCAATTAGCCATCGGACAATCACTTGTTATCCCTTCATCGTATACCACTTATACCGTGAAAAGCGGAGATACATTATGGTCGATTGCCCAACAATTTGGTGTTCCGCTACAAGCAATCATTGCAGACAATCATCTAACGAACCCTGATATGTTAACACCTGGCACTAAATTAATTATTCCACCAGTCGTTCATATTGTGCAGCCTGGTGAAACTTTATGGCAAATAGCTCAAAATTATGATACGACCATCCAAGCAATTATTGCTGCAAATCATATTAACAACCCTAATATGATTTATGTTGGTGCTCAATTAATCATCCCTAGAAAATTACCACTTATCGAAGTAAATGCTTATTCTTACCAACCACCTGATGAAGCAATTGATTCCATTAATGCTGTTGGTCATCTACTTACTTATTTTAGTCCTTTTGCTTATAAGATGAAGGAAGATGGTACATTACAGCCTATAAATGATGAAAAAATGATAGCAGCTGCACAGGCTAAAAACATCATTCCTATGTTAACACTCACTAATTTTACTTCAACAGAAGAAGGCTCTAATTTGGCACATGTTGTCTTGTCCAATGAAGAGTTACGTGTCAAAGTGATGAATAATGTTTTACAGGTGATGCAAGAGAAGGGCTATCAAGTTTTGAATATTGATTTTGAAAATGTTTTACCTGCTGATCGAGAAAATTACAATGCATTTATCCAATTAGCAGTGGATATGCTACATCCAAAGGGTTATCTCGTATCAACTGCACTCGCACCTAAAACCAGTGCAACGCAAGTTGGAACGTTATATGAAGCACATGATTACGAAGCACATGGTCGAATAGCAGATTTTGTAGTTTTGATGACGTATGAATGGGGATATCGTTTTGGATCTCCTCAAGCCATTTCCCCTATTAATGAAATGAAAAGAGTTGTTGAATATGCACTTACAGAAATACCTGCGGATAAAATTTTATTAGGCTTTGAGCTCTATGCCCGTGATTGGTTATTACCTCATGTCAAAGGCCAAGAAGCCGAGACATTTAGTCCACAGGAGGCTCTTAATCGAGCCATTAAAAATGGGGCCACCATCCAATATGACCAAACAGCGCAATCCCCATTTTATCGTTATGCCGATGAGCAAGGAAGAAATCATGAGGTATGGTTCGAAGATGCGAGAAGTGCACAAGCTAAATTTGACATGGTCAAACAATATAATCTTCGGGGAATTAGTTATTGGGCTTTAGGTTTCCCATTCCCACAAAATTGGGTACTTTTAAATGAAAATTTTTCTATAAAAAAACCGTAGTTTTTTTATTGTGCACTCAACTAATAAAGATATGCTACTTTTCCCGATTTTTTCCCATGATAAAAAGCTCCTTTCAAAGCCATATTAAGATATACCAATTTGAAAGGAGCAACTCACATGGGAAGAGACAATAAACAAGGTCAAAGTAACAATAAAGGTTCATTACCTCAAACGCCAAAAAACCAGAAAATCGCCCCTAATAAGGTTAGCGAGGAATTTTCTCAAGAGTTCATGGAACTGATAAATACAGTAACGCAAAAACAGCACAATAAGAAGAAAAAATAAGGGGGGCTTCTGTTGGATTTTCAACGTGCACGTGAAATTGTCGCCTCACCGTTAGAATATGAAGTAAGCTATAATGGTGTATCCGTTTGGATCGATAAACTCCATGATGAGAAAACAGCGACTGTTCACCTACGCCGCTCTTTAGAGGAACGGTCTGAAGTAGATATATCTGAACTGAAGGAAGAATATCTCGTTCACTAGAAAAGAAAGAACCTGCTTATCTTTACCTAAGCAGGTTCTTTGCATTGCTTTACATACTATATTGTTCTTTATATCGAAGCTGCGTTAAGACTTCATCTACATGATTGTGTAAATCATGAAAGGTTTCCGAAATTTGCTGAGGTGAAATCGGTCTACTAAATAAATAACCTTGAATATAATCACATCCACCTTCCATCAGAAACGACAGCTGCTCAACCTCTTCGATGCCCTCCGCTACAACCTTCAAGCGTAAATGCTTCGCCATCGAAATAATCATCGACACAAGAGCCTCATCATTTGGATTATGTTGAACATTTCTGACAAAAGTACGGTCAATTTTTAGACAATCAATGGGAAAATCCTTTAAATAGGATAAAGATGAATATCCTGTTCCAAAATCATCGACTGCTATTTGAATACCGAGCGCCTTTAATTCATGCAGTAGCTGTGTCATTTGATCAATATTCATTGTCATACTTTCCGTAATTTCTAATTGCAAATAATGAGCATCTAATTTCGAACGCTGTAATATTTCACCCACCATTTCAACTAAATCCTGTTGAAATAATTGTCCAAGTGAAAGATTAACAGCCACTTTGATTGGAGGTAACCCTTGTTCTTCCCATTGTTTCGCCTGCTGACAGGCTGTTTCTAATATCCATTTACCAAGAGGAATGATGAGACCACATTCTTCTGCAATCGGAATAAATATTTCAGGTGACACAAATCCTCGATTTGGATGTCGCCAGCGCACTAATGCTTCAACTGACTCAATCGCCCCACTTTTTAAATTTATCTGTGGTTGATAATCTAAATAAAATTCGTTATTGACTAACGCATTATGTAAATCTTGCTCTAACAAGATACGATCTGCTATTCCTTTAGACATGTATGGCTTATAGAAAAGAAATCTTTGCGGTATTTGTCTAGACTCTCGCATGGCTAATTGGGCATGCATCAATAGCTCTTCACCCGTCCACTTTTCCTCCTGTAAGGCAATTCCCATATTTAAATTGCCATTTAACGAAAATAATTGTACCTGTAAAGGTTTTTTCATGGCACTTTTTAAATTCAAACAAAATTGTAATAGCTCTTCAATTGTCTTTACATGATGAATATAAATGACAAATTGGCCCTCTTGTAGTTTGGTCGCAAAATAATGCGGTGGTAGGATTGTTTGTATACGTTCTGCCACTAGCTTCATCATTTTATTAGAATGACTGATCCCTATGGAAGAACGAATGGCTGCAAACCGATCAATTTCTATGGCAATGATCGCCTTTTGATGTCCATTTTCATGTAATTTTTCTTTTAATGTTTTTAGTAATAAATGCTCATTTGGTAATAGTGTAATATCGTCATGATAGGCTTGGAATTGTAGCTCCCGTTGTGATTGTTCAAGATCCTTCTTTATTTTTAACAGTTGTTGAAATGGTTTTTCAACAGATGTATAATAAATCGCCTTTAGGAAAAAGTAAAAAGCTAAAAATTGATAGATAAGGGCGGAGAAATCCCATATCGCATGCGTATCTTGGCTTATAATGAAAAACGTATCACTTACAATGAGCGAGATAGCTGCACTGATGAGCCACATGGAACGCTTTGGCATTTTCTTAAAGAACCTACTAATAATGTTTATTGTTATCAGTTGAAGAACAATAGAAAATAGGTGTACGATATTATCAATATGATCTATCCATTGCACTGGCAATAATTTTGGTGAGATATATACTAGGACAATACTTGCTATAACAAAAAGTAGAGAACCGCTATAACTAAGGATTCGATGCTTCATTGTTAATTGTTTTTTAGGGTATAAAATAATGAATAAAAAGCCGAGTGATAAGTAAAAACGTATTAATATATGTAAAGTATCCTCCATAAAGGCCCATCTGATGGAATGATTATGGCTAAAAAATAAACTGACTAATTCAAGTAATGCTAAAATAAAAAACACATTTCCTATGTATAAAGTTTGATTTGATAGTAAGTGGGAAAAAACTAAATACGATTGTATGGCAATTGCCATCGTAAATACAATAATTAATACTTGTATAATCAATTTTAAATTTGTATAAATTTCACCTTGAAAAACACCATATATTTGATTGCTAAAACTTAATAATGGTATGACCAGCAGTAATGGTAATACCATGTACCAAACCTCTTTTTTATCGATCTGATTAAACCATTTGCCCAACACAAACCCTCCATACTACTATGTAAAAAAATCGCTAGGTATTTTTAACTATCACAATTGAATAATTTATGTAAAATTGTATTTTTCTTTGACTACTTACAAATCATAACACTTTTATCGTAATTTGTATGCATTCAAGTGAAGTATGCTAATATTCATTTTATTACAATATTAGCATACTTTTGATATATTATTGCTTTTTTCTCACTTCAAAATCCTTATTTCTTAACTTCTTAATGATTCTTTGCCTTCTTTTTTTACTGGCTTCTACTGAAAAACCTAGTATATTAGCGATGTCTAGATCACTCAGATCTTCTACATAATATAGGTATAAAATGCTCCTTTCTACCTGTTTAAACTGGCACATCAAACCTTCTAGAAAGTTGGAACTTTGTGGATAGTTATACTCCTCCCGCTCAAACTCATTACAAAGAAAATCAAGGGTTTCATCATCCACTGTTGCTATTTTCTCTAAATAGTTTTTTTCCTTTATTAATTCATTTAATAGTTCCCCTTTTATTGTGGAATAAATATAACCAGATAATTGTCCTTTTGATGGATCTGCCTTTAGCCATGCCTTCCAAACAGCAATAGCCGCCACTTGACGATAATAATCATAATCTTTATAAATTCTCAAACTTGTAAGAATAGAGCTAATCATCGGTTGCACGCTTTCCAAGACTTCCTCAAATGATTGGGTAGTTGTGAGCTTTCGATTGTTACGAATGGTCACTTGTCTCTTCCTATCGACTATGCACAGTCTAATATTCCTAGGTGACATTATCTTAAACTGGATATTTCTCGAAATCGAATGTTCACTTTTAGTATTTGATCGCTTAATATGGTTCAAATCCCTCTCAGTATTCATCATAATTACGGCTTATTTTTGCAAATTTGATATTTTTTCTTTGGCATTTCGTACATATTAAAACGATACTTGGACAAATTACTAGTAAGGAGGCGAAATAGATGAATTTTCAAATTAGAGATGCGATTACAGCCAATGTACACGGTCAATCTGCAGCAGAAATTAAAGACATTGTTGAAGATGCCATTAGCCGTGGAGAAGAGCATTTACTGCCAGGACTTGGGGTATTTTTTGAAAAATGGTGGAAGCAATCAAGCTCCACTGAACAGGAAGCATTCGTTCAAAAGTTAGAAAAAGCATTTGCAAACTGATTTTTTATAAGCAATGCATTCCATTTCCAATAAATGCATGATAATGTTTTACTTATCAGAAAATTTGGAGGGATTGGAATGACTGTTGCAGTAGAATTTATTGTCAATCAACTCAAACAGGTATTATTAGAAGAACAAGTGTCAACAAACGAAACGGTACGACAGCTACATGGTAAGGATGAATCCCATCATCCGATGAGCTTACCTGATATCGTTGTTTTTCCCCGTTCCACCGCTGATGTCAGTGCCATCTTAAAAGTCGCGCATGCACAACGTGTTCCAGTTGTACCATTCGGTGTTGGCTCAAGCCTTGAAGGAAATGCAATTCCCATAGCAAATGGTATTTCAATCGATTTCTCTGAAATGAATGCTATTTTAGAAGTTAGACCTGAAGACCTTCTTGTAAAAGTACAGCCAGGCGTCACACGTTCACAATTGAATAAAGAATTAAAAAAGCATGGGCTACAATTTACAGTGGACCCGGGTGCAGATGCCACACTAGGTGGTATGGCAGCTACTAATGCTAGTGGCACTACTGCGGTTCGCTACGGTGTTATGCGCGATCAAGTTCGTGATTTAGAAGTAGTACTGGCAGACGGCTCTGTCATCCATTCAGGAAATTTGGCAGCGAAGTCCTCATCTGGCTATCATTTAAACGGTTTATTCGTTGGCTCAGAAGGTACGCTTGGTTGCTTTACAGAGCTTACACTGAAAGTATATGGAATACCTGAATTTGTGACCGCGGGGCGGGCTGTCTTTAATACAGTCGGTGATGCAGTCAGTTCCGTCACAGCATTATTACAAACAGGAATATCAGTTGGTCGGGTGGAATTGGTCGATGAGGCCTCCATTCAACAAGCCAATATTTATAATGACACTGCCTTTAGCGAAAAGCCGACACTCTTTTTAGAGTTCCATGGAAATGAAGCAGGTATGCATGCAGACATAGCATTTGCTACGGAAATTTTTGAGGACTTTCATTGCCTATCTGTTGAGTTTGAACACGATAATGCTGGACGTAATAAGCTTTGGGAAGCACGCCATTCATTGGCCTATGCTTATATGCATGCTCATCCTGGTAAAAAGCTTATGTCGACAGATGTTTGTGTTCCTATTTCCATGCTTGCAGAAACTATTTTATATGCTAGGGAGCAACTAAATACTGTTGGACTAGCAGGAGGAATTGTCGGGCATGTAGGAGACGGTAACTTCCATGCGCTGTTAATGTTAAATCCCGATGATGCGGAGGAGCAGGCAAAAGCCGACCGCTTCAACGAGCACATCGTTCAATATGCTCTACTTCGTGGTGGCACATGTACAGGAGAACACGGTGTTGGAATTGGCAAAATGAAATATCAGGCTACTGAACACGGTAGCTCCCTTGCTGTCATGAAAAGTATTAAGATAGCACTTGACCCCCTTAACATCATGAATCCAGGGAAAATTTTCTCCCTATAGCCATAAAGAAACCGCTGATTCCAATAATCAGCGGTTTTTATTTATAAATCATAGCGGAAGCTCTTTACTAATATATCTCCCTTATAAAATTCCTTCGACTCGTCTCTTACAAAACCTAAAGATAAATAAAGATTAATGGCAGCCTGCATAATATCTCCTGAATGCAAATATAGGGCTTGATCCTGTCTCTTTCTTGCAAAGGAAAAGCTTTCCTGTAATAATTTCTTGGCCACTCCCTGCCCTCTCCCTTTTGGATGGACCCCCAATAAACGCACGATGGTCGATTGAATATTAAGCTCAGGCAGCCCATATGCTTTCTCCGCATCGGTAAATAATTGTAGTCCTCCTAAAATCTCATCACCTCGCTTTGCAACTAGTATCGTTTCGGCGTTTGGATTGCCAACGGATGCTCGAATATCATTTAAATACGAAGCCCAGTTCTCCGGGTCCTTATAATCCTTTTCATATTGCCCATAGCTTTCTACTAAAACCTCAAGATAATTTGCATAATCTTCCTCTTGTAAATGTTCAATAACAATTTCCGCTATTGTCATATATTTTCCCCCTTCTACTATAGGCCACTTTTACTATAGGCCGTTACTCTTTTTTCAATATGATGTGAGATCCATTCTGTAATAATTGATATCCCCCAATAAATGATACCAACCGCAATGAAAGCCTCTAAAAACTTCAAGTTCACAGAAGCAACAATGTTCGCCACTCCTGTCAATTCTTTAATCGACAGAAAAAAGGCTAATGATGTAGCATGTAAAAAACCTATAAAGACATTCGTAAAGTTAGGAATGGACTTACCAAATGCTTGGGGTAAAATATAACGTCTCATTGCTTGTGTAAACGTTAAACCTATTGCATACGCCGCTTCCAATTGCCCTTTCGGTACACTTAAAATACCAGAACGAATAATTTCTGATGCATAAGCACCTGCACTGAATGTTAGTGCAAGTATGACAAAAAATAATATTGGAATGGAGCTGGATTGAAATGATAAGTGGAAAGTATTGGCCACAACATCCACAAGCATGGGAAATCCAAAATAAACAAGCATGATATGCATTATAATAGGTGTGCCTCTGAAAAAGGAAACATAAAAATTTAAGAAGGGTGTCAAAAATTTTATTTGTTTTATCCGCACAAAGGCTATAAGTATTCCAATTACAATGCCTAATAAAACAGGTGTAAATGTCATGAATAGAGTTAGCGGTATTACTCTACTAATTTCTCGTAAAGCCACTAAAACAAATGCAATATCAATGGTCATAGCACTTCCCCCTAATGAGTGGCAACTTCTTTTGGCATATAGCGGTTGAAATAACGTTCATTGAATTTGAATATTTTTTCAAGAATTATGACAATCGCAAAGTAAACGATCGATAATGCCACATATATTTCAAATGCCCGAGTTGTGGACGCGATTAAAGTTTCTCCACGCCCAACCATATCCATTACACCTATGGAAAAAGCGAGTGATGTATCTTTTAACGAACTAATCATTGTGTTCGCTATATTTGGAAAAGCAACACGGATTGCTTGTGGGAAAACAATTCGCAGAAAAGCCTGAGGACTGCTTAATCCCACAGAATAGGCTGCCTCTATTTGCCCGCGATCAACAGTTAATATGGCTGCACGAAATATTTCAGCAAAGGCTGCCGCATTGCTCAAAGTATACGTAATAATGACAAAATACATCGCATCCATTCGAGTAACATCAATATGAATAAGCTTGAGGAGTGCTGGTACACCATAAAATACTAAAAACAACTGCACTAAAATGGGTGTGCCACGAACAAATGAAATATAAATTGTAATAAGTTGCTTTAATCCCGCTACGTTTAGAAGCTTTGGTATAGCTAGCATAATTCCAAGCACCATACCAAAAAGTATGGAGAACACTAGTATTTCAGCTGTTACTGGTAAATACTGAAGCAATGTCGGAAGTACTTTCGCAATAAGTACGAAATCAAAATTATTATCCATACTTCTTTCTTCCTTTCCTGATTGTTAGAAGTCTACTGTGTAATCATCTCCTAACCATTTCTTACTTAGATCGCTAATCACTCCCTCTTTCTTTAGCTCAACAATGGCCTCATCTAAACGCTCTTGTAACTTCACTTCATCCTTATTTAATAAGAAATAAACCTTCGAATTTAATAATGCATCCCCAACGACCTTTTGCTGTGCCTCATTGCTTTCGTTATAGTATTTCACCGCAAAGGGTGTCGTAATAATGGCATCAATACGGCCACTTGCCAGTTGATTATTCACATCGACTGAACCTGAAGAATAAACGATATTTGCGCCTAAATGATGGTCCTTATTATATTTTTCAATAAAGACAGCGGAGTTACTTGTTGGCGAAACACTCACATTCTTTCCTTTCAAATCTTCAATAGATTGAATCTCATTATTCTTTTCATTAACTGTCACCTTTAATGGGAAAACATTATAGGGTTCTTTATTAAATAAAAACTTTTCTTCTCGTTCACTATTAACTTCCATTTGATGGGCAATAAAATCTATTTTTCTCGTTTCTAAACTTAGTAATAAATTTGAAAATTCCATTGTTTTCAATTCGAATTCATATTCAGGTAGCTTTTCATCGATTGCTCGAACTAGTTCTACATCATAGCCAGTTAAGTTTCCTTTTTCATCTATAAAACAAATATTTGGAAATTGTGTACCTGTACCGACAATAATTTTTTGGACATCTTTCCCACCTTGTGATGTTTTTTGTTCATTTGAACCTCCGTCCATTTTTTCCGAACTCGCACATGCTGTTAATAGCGTCATCAGTAAAAGTAACAGCAAAAACAATATTTTTTTCATATATTTCCCTCTCCTTCTTCTATATATGTGAGGGTAAGCCCACGGCAAGTGCATTCTTTACATGCTCTAATCCAATTTCTGTTATGGCTCTATAGACACCACTTTCACTCGAGCCAATTTCCACAATCGGCACATATCGAACGCCATATTTTAAGTCAAGAATGTCTCTAAATGTATCATTATTAGTTACATCGACTGTTTTATAAGGAATATGCTGTTCACGTAAATACGCTTTTATATCATCACAATAGCTACATCCCTGCTTCGACCAAACAATAATATCTCTTGTCACTGCCATTAATTTTCCTCCTTAGCTTACCGTTACTTGTTGCTGTAGCTTTAAATGAATAGGACTTAAAAGCTCAAAGGAGCGTTGCCGTTCAAATTCCTTTCGTACAGGCGTGTGCAAAATGAATTCATCTATTTCATATTGCACGTGAAAATGATCTAGTAGATCTTTAATTTCTTCTGGCGACCCATAAACGATATCCGCATCATATTGTTTGACCGTATATGCTTCTCCAGATTCCTGCCCAAATTTTTCTGCTAGCTCTACTGATTGTAAAGTCAATGTCCTACCGCTTGCTAAATGGACTTTTGTAATTTTTTGGTCTTCAATCAAGCCTTTTGCCTCTTTATTTGTCGGTGCTGCAACGGCTGCAATCGAGACAGCAAAATGACCATTTGGATGATGTTCACGATAAATGCTAGACGACTGTGCCAATAATTCATTGTCGCTATTAATAAATCGGGCAAAGACAAATGCAATACCAAGTCTCCCTGCAAGTTCTGCACTTTGCGGACTTGCCCCTAGTAAGAATAGAGACGGCTTTACTTTCGGAATGGGTGTTGCTTGCACGCCATGAAGATCATGATTCGTAGGTACATTTTGTTCAATTAATTGCTGTAAAAATGCTAGTCTTTCCTCAAAGTCCTCTCCTTGATTGAGCGTGCCATATTGTAAAGCTTTTGTAGAAAGCGGTAAACCACCTGGTGCCTTCCCAATGCCTAAATCAACTCGCCCCGGCTCTAATGATGCAAGAACATGAAAATTTTCAGCTACTTTGTATGGACTGTAATGCTGAAGCATGACTCCACCAGACCCAATGCGAATAGACGCGGTTTTTGCAAGTAAATAGGACACTAATACTTCTGGTGATGACCCTGCCAGTGCATCCGTATGATGATGCTCCGAAACCCAAAAACGAGAGTAGCCTAACTGCTCCGCTTTCTGTGCCAATGCGACCGTTTTTTGCAAGGTTTGCTCATTTGTATCTCCATCAATAATTGGACTTTGATCTAATATGCCTAATGTATAACTCATACACAGCCTCCTTAATTTCACTTATTCAAATAAATTTACTAGGTTTTTAGACAGACTGTTTGATATACCGGCTTTCTTTAAATGGTAAACCTAAATTCCCACGCAATGTATCTGCTTCATAGTCTTCTCGATAAAGTCCTCTAGCTTGTAAAATCGGTACTACTTTATCAACAAAATCTTCTAAGGCACCTGGTACCGTTACACCGATTATGAAGCCATCTGCTGCCTCTTGCTCAAACCATTCCTGTACAAGATCTGCCACCTGCTCTGCCGTTCCAAAAAATGCTGTTTTAGGCGTTGCCTCTCGTAAAGCGACCTGACGTAATGTAAGTCCCTCCTGCTTAGCATAGCGTTTAATATAATCAGTCGTACTTCTAAAGCTATTGGCTCCAATATCACCTAGCTCAGGAAACAGTGCGTCCACATCATATTGTGTAAAATCATGATGATCAAAATAACGTCCAAGATAAGCCAAAGCACGGTCAATGGAAACTAATTCAACAATTTCCTGGTATTTTGCCTCTGCTTCCTCCACTGTATCGCCAATGATTGGGGAAATACCCGGAAAAATCTTTACCTCATCAGGATTTCGCTCAAATGCTACAATCTCTGCCTTTACTCTTTTATAAAATTTTTGAGATTCTTCAATAGATGCTCCATGTGTAAAAATGGCATCTGCATCCTTGGCAGCCAACCGAATCCCAGCATCAGATGCCCCAGCTTGGAATATAACTGGCTGACCCTGCTTTGTTCGTCCAATATTAAGTGGACCTTGGACTGAAAAATATTGCCCTTTATGATGTAGCGTGTGCAATTTTTCTGGATCAAAAAATTGGTCGTTTTCGATATCTGCAATAAAGGCATCATCTTCCCAGGAATCCCATAAACCTTTGACAACCTCTAAATATTCTTCAGCGATTTGATAGCGTTCTGCATGACTAGGATGTTGTTCAATCGTTTTATTGTAGTTCAAAGCAGTACTTTCTAAAGGAGTAGTGACAACATTCCAGCCTGCACGCCCTGCACTAATATGATCTAAAGAAGCAAACTGGCGTGCCACTGTGAATGGTTCGCTATAGGAAGTCGATACTGTTCCAACTAACCCAATATTGTTAGTTGCTACAGCC
This sequence comes from Lysinibacillus sp. A1, assembly GCF_000801965.1. NCBI lineage: Bacteria > Bacillati > Bacillota > Bacilli > Caryophanales > Bacillaceae > Lysinibacillus > Lysinibacillus sp. A1. The sequence continues at coordinate 188,437 of NZ_JSZM01000001.1, read as the reverse complement.
AATGCTGATAATATCGTAATAGGCTCAAAACGATTTAAAAAATGAGGAATCGATTTTTCATTAATAAATAAGCCATCCGCAATAAAAGCAACATCAAATTTCCCTTCCTCTGCCTTTTGTGCCTGTTGAATATAAAAAGGTAGGTTGACACTTTGATTGCTCGCTACCTTAGGATGACGCCAACTTGAAATATTACCACCTACCCCGTGAATAATTGCTCCAAAACGAATTTTGTCTTGTCTCGCCATATCCATTCCTCCTCATTTTTATTTTTTACTAAACATAGTGGTTAAGTATGTTTTTGTGTTAAAAAAATATTTATTTACGATTACTCATAAATAAATTTGGATTGAGAATGATATTACAGTTCATTCAGACAATTTGCAATAGGTTCAGTAATAGAAAAAATTTAGCGTTTATATAAAAAATTTTATCACTCCACCATTTGTACCCTTTCAAAATCCTTCGCTGTCTGACAGATTGTCTCCCAAAAAGCTGATGTCAATGTATCTTTATTTTTATAAGTTAGGAAGATATGCTGATTCATATCCAGTAAATGCTTGATATCTACTTCAATAAATTCGCCGCTTTCAAGTTCATTTTTGACACAAAGCTGTGGTAAAAAGCTAATATAATTTTTTGTGCGAATGAAAGCCTTAGCGACCTCTAAATGGTCGGTTCGAACCTCTATATTGGCTGCTACACCCTCTACCTCGAACATTTTATGCACATAATTCCAATCAAACGCTCCACACTCAAAAAACACCATTTTCTGTTGTGCCAATTCTTTCGCTTCGATGCATTCATATTGTCGTAATGGATGTTCACAATGCTTCACAAGCTTCACCGCATTATTTAATAAAAACTCATTACATATTCCTTCTCTGTGCACATACTGAATAAAAGCTACATGAATTTGGTGACTCTCTAATTTCTCTAATAGACTAGCTGTTGAACCTGTCACCAATTGAAAACGCAAATTAGGAAATTGTTCTTTCCATTTAGGCAACGCATACGCTAAAAAATATTGGGCTGTTACGCCATTTGCACCAATACATACATCATCTGTTTTCTGTGTCTTTTCTAATTGCTTCTTTCCTTGCTGAAATGTTTGTACGATTTGAGTCGCAAAAGGTAAGAAATCTTTGCCTTTATCTGATAAGGTTACACTTCGTCCCTCTCGATAAAATAACTCAACCCCTAGCTCCCGCTCCAATGATTTGATGCGTGCAGTCACAGTCGGTTGAGAAAGAAACAAGGCGTTGGCAGCCTTATGCGTACTCTTATAATGGACAACATATAAAAAAGCCTCGATATGATCTATATTCATGTGAATTCCATCCCTTCACTCCTTATTTACTCTATTATATAAATAATTCTTTATATTCTCTATATTTTATAGGAAAACTTAGTTTTTAGTCCTATACCCCTCGATACAAAAGAAAAAAGTAACCCAGCGTCTCCCAGGTTACTTAACTATGTAGCGATGTAGCCATCCATCTTGACAACAAGCATCGCGCGTGGTGAACATCCCTCTGTCTGTCAGCCACTTGTATGTTATTCACATAGGCACCCTCTGTTGCCCATGTAAACTCTATTTATTGTACTTCTCACCCTTACAGTAAAGGTCACATTTTACGCTAGAATCGATGCAAGAACTGCTTTCTGTGCATGAAGTCGGTTCTCAGCTTGCTCAAAAATGTAAGAATTAGGGCCATCAATAACAGATGTTGCCACTTCTTCCTCACGATGTGCTGGCAAGCAGTGCAGGAACATGTAGTTCGGTTTTGCATACGCTACAAGCTCATCATTAATTTGGTAATCAGCAAAATCTTGCAAACGTTTTGCTGCTTCTTCCTCTTGGCCCATTGATGTCCAAACATCTGCATAAACAACATCTGCATTTAATACCGCTTCCACAGGGTCATGTGTCACCAGAATTGTGCTGCCATTTGCCGCGGCAATTGCTTGTGCCTTAGTGATAACTGCCGCATCACATTCATAGCCCGCTGGTGTCGCCACAGCTACATTCATCCCAACATGTGCTGAAGCAACTATTAAAGAATGTGCTACATTGTTGCCATCTCCTACATAGGCAATTTTAAGCCCCTTTAAATAACCCTTGTTCTCTGCAATTGTTTCTAAATCCGCTAAAGCTTGGCATGGATGATAAATATCTGTTAATCCATTGATGACAGGAATAGCTGCATGCTCTGCTAGTTCCTTTACCATTACATGGGAATTTGCTCGAATCATAATGCCATCCAAATAGCCTGATAAGACATGTGCTGTATCGTAAATGGATTCACCACGACCTATTTGTAAATCACGCGCATGCATAAACATACTTTTTCCACCTAGCTGATTCATACCAACTTCAAATGAAATACGAGTACGCGTTGAATGTTTTTCAAAAATCATACCAAGTGTTTTGCCTTCCAATAATCTTGGGCATTTCCCCTCTTTGGTAATCATTTTAAGCTGTGTTGCTAATTCAACAAGTTCTTCAACTTCTTGGCTTGTATAGTCTAGCAAAGTTAATAGGTCTTTCCCTTTTAAACTAGAAACTAATTTTAGCTGTACTTCTTCGAGTAATTTCATGGCCTTCGCTCCTTGTATCATTGCTATTGAAATCAGTATATCATGCATAAATATAAAATCAACTGAATTTTTATAATTTTATTAAAGAAATATTAAATGTGACAAAAATTCTTCAATTTGAATATTTATGCATAACAACCATTTTTACGATTGACTTCTTTGTATAAATTCACTGAAAGAAAGGTGGATTAAGAAGAAAAAAAGAAAAGGAAGAGCAGTTATTGAAAGAAATTGAAAACGTTAAAAACCTCCTAACAATAATTTGTTAGGAGGTAAAATTTTATACATGTCATTACCTTTATATATTGCTACTTACTCGATGCTACCTGTTGGGTATAATGTAGTTCCTCCAATGGAGACTTTGATTTCATTAGACATGGGAACATTATATTCATCAATAACCGTTCTCCACCATTCCCATGCAAGACCTGTACATTCTCTTGCATAAATTCTTATATTTTTTGAATTAGCCGGAAGCGGTATGACTGTAGAGAAATGAGCAGTTTTGTCCTTCCAATTGCCATCCCAAGTTTTATGGGTTAATACTTCATTTCCATTTTCATCGTATGAGAATTCGTCCCAAGCTACTTCAAATTGAGCAACGTATGCACCATAATGATCGAGGATGATCTTTCCTTTAGAATATTCCGTAGCTGTCGTCTCGATATAATCTGTATTATTATGAACAGCAGCAATTGAATGATCCTTTAAGAAAACACTTGTATATGAGATTGGATAGCCTGGATTTTTAAGACTAAATTCTCCATTATCTTTAATTACTTCTCTAATATCATTAAAGTCCTTTGAGACAATTTGATTATGCTTTTGTGAATCTCCGCCTAATACTACAGCCGTAAAGGAACTTTCCTCAAAAATATCCTTGTATTGTGCACTAGTTTCTACATTCGTATTAGCATTCTTCAGTAATGCTTTAAAAGCAGCTTGTACATCCTTACTCTTTGAGCTTGTCTCTAATTTCACATAAATGGTTCTCCCATAGGCTACATTCGACACCATAACAGGAGGGGCATCATTGCTTACTCCTTTACGAGTTAACTCTGCAAAATTAACGCTATCATCGAAAAGGTCTGATGGATTGTTAGGCAATTCAGCACTTACGGTATAAAAAATTTGTTTGTATGCCGCAACCATCACTTTTTTCTCTCCATTGGCAATTGCATTAAAGTCAATCCCCAGCGAATTGTCGAGAACTTGGGCGTTTACATTCAAAGCGCTTGCTATTTGAGATTTGCTATAAACCATAGATTCTGAATATTGTAGTCTTGCAGGCAAAGTATGTGTTGTGGAATACTTCTCACTCCAAGTAGACACTAACTCATCCACTGCACCAGATACATTTCCATATGTCGGATTATCCACAGTTAAAGTATTTTCTCTTTTCATACCAGGTAAATCAATGCTAATATTAAGTGGTTTTCTTTTAGCCACCAATAGGTTAGGTTGATTGTCTACAAAAGCTTGGTTTGCAAGTTGTAATGCTCCTGGATATGTACGATTCGCCATAGAATCAATAATTGATATATCCACTGGAGAAGTTGTCAGTGATTTTTTGTTACGTTCCACCACTATAAATTTATCATTTGAGCTAACTCCTTCTTTAGGAACAAAGCTATCCACCCTATCACCATTCACTGCTAATATTTCCCTGTTGTTGTAATTCAAGTTTGCTATACCCGTATCAATATCACTAGAACTATTAGTATCAAGTGTTTCAGCAAATGAAATACTTGGATAAGTTAGAAGGCATAAACTAATAGATAAACATATTAAAAACTTGATTGTTTTTCGAATTCCCAAATTAATCCACTCCTTTTATAGGAAATTATACCATATAAAAATAATTTTTAAATATAGTATTTTCGTTTCATTTTCATCGTGCTCATAACATGTACTTATGATTACTATTAATAACCATTATGTTAAATCGTTGCGATTCCTACCAACGAAAAAAGCCTCCTAACATTTTAGTTAGAAGGCAAACCGCATGTAATTCTAATTAGTTTTTTCCATTCAATTAATCGAATGTAATTTTATTGACTGCATCACGGTCTAATTTTTTAATGACTTCCACCATTAATTTAACGGCATTATCATAATCATCACGATGTAGGATACCTGCATGTGAATGGATGTAGCGTGTTGCAATACCGATGGAAAGTGCTGGTACGCCATTTGCTGTTACGTGGATGGAGCCAGCATCTGTACCACCGCCAGCCATTGCTTCAAATTGGTACGGAATATTGTTCTCGTCTGCTACGTCTAATACGAATTCACGTAAGCCACGGTGTGATACCATAGATGCATCATACACAACGATTTGTGGGCCAGCACCCATTTTACTAGTTGATTCTTTAGCTGTTACTCCTGGAGTATCTCCCGCTACACCTACATCAACTGCAAATCCAATATCCGGTTGGATTTTATGTGTTGCCGTTTTAGCTCCACGAAGTCCAACTTCTTCTTGCACATTCCCTACTGAATAAAGAATATTAGGATGTTTTTCATTTTGTAAAGCTTTCATTACATCAATAGCAATGGCACAACCAATGCGATTATCCCAAGCTTTTGCTAATAAATATTTTTCATTTTTCATTACATTAAATTCGAAATATGGTGTTACCATATCGCCAGGACGTACGCCCCACTCAAGCACTTCATCTTTAGATGCGGCACCAATATCAATAAACATATCTTTAATGTCTACTACTTTATTGCGCACATCAGCAGGTAAAATATGAGGTGGTTTTGAACCGATAACCCCAATTACTTCATCGCCTTTACGTGTCGTAATTGTAACGCGCTGTGCCAGCATAACTTGGCTCCACCAGCCACCTACTGTTTGGAATTTGATAAAGCCTTTGTCATCAATCTGTGTAACCATGAAGCCTACTTCATCTAAATGTCCTGCCACGACGATTTTAGGACCGTTTTCATCGCCTACTTTTTTAGCAATTACACTACCTAAGTTATCTGTTTCTACAGTATCTGCATATGGTGCAATATATTTTTTCATGACCTCACGCGGTGCACGTTCATTGCCTGCAATACCATTTGCATCTGTTAAATCTTTAAACATTTGTAATGTTGGATCTAGTTGTGTCATCCTTTTGCCTCCTACGTCTTGTATCTATTTTATTATACTTCGTTTACCGAAATATTCCTAGCTTAATCGTCTGAAAATTGGTGTATTTCTTAATTATTTAATATCCTGTCCGTTGACGATTATAATTTTCCTTGTTTTTTTCAACATACGCCCGAACTACATCTCCGAAAGTAAAACCAAAATTGTACGCAAGTAAACCATAGCATTGCCAAATTGCTAGATATCGATCCTCTGTCGGTTGTTGGATAAATGCCAAAATAGCACCTTGTGTCTCTAAAAATATTGCTGTTAAATGTCTCTGTTCTTCTATCACTGGCCACTTTTCGATTGTTGTATAGTTCTTTAATAAGCCTAATGAAAGGATAAAATGAATAGAATCCACATATTCTTCTAAAATGACTTCTCGTGCTGATGGCCCTTTTGTGCTCCAAAATTTAAAGCAGCGCGTTTCATTGGCTAGCTCAGCTAGCTCTACCATTAATGCTAGTCCTTTTTCTTGAAATACATCTTGCTGAATATTTTGAGTTTGCTCAATAAAATTATCCAGCTCTTTTTGCATCATAAACAATTGTTGTATATTCATTTTTTTCTCCTAAATTTCTAAAAAATATTTAAATAAAAGTGAAACTATTTGACCTCCCTAATCGTATAGGAAAGAATAACCTTTCTTCAAGGGGGAAATTTAAACATGTTGCCGTTACTAATTCGATTTGCTGTAATTGCGCTTATTATTTATGTATTTTATAAAGCGATTCGTTATATAACTGATCCTAAACGCAAACTTGATGAAGCCTATGAAAAAGGCCAATATTACTTTTATGATGACGTTAAAAACGTCCGGAAAAATTTCTTTATTTCCTATAAGGGTGCTCTTTTTGAAGGTGAAAAATATTTAGGTACAACTGAGGATGCTTTCGAGGTTGTCACTATTTTTGTCGGCGCACGTGATACTGCAACATTGCAGGGCTTTACAAAAGGCGACTTTGAATATTTACAGCAAGAAATTTTATTGAATTATCCAAGTGCGAAAATCAATTGGAAGCAGCCCATTGAACAGCTTATGCGTAACACATCCTCTTGATGAGGATGTGTTTTAAAATATTTTCATTTATAACCAAAGCTGTACGATAATAAAAATTTGGATGGCTGCAAGTAGAGGAAATCCAAATGCAAAACTATTATGGCGTGTTTTATGACGGAATAAATACATGCCAAGCACCCCGCCTACTGCTCCTCCTACGATGGCTAGTGTAAACAAAGTACGCTCTGCAATACGCCATTCATGCTTTTTAGCACGCGATTTATCCATACCCATTAAAATGAGTAACACAATCGATATAATACTCATATAAGCTAATAATGCTTGTCCCATTCTCTACTCCTTTATTAACAAACGTATATTATTAATCTAACACAAAAAAGACTGATGGAAAAATCCATCAGTCTTTTTTTACACCTGTCGCATCCGCTTTCAGTGCAGAAACAATATTTAACTGAGTCAAATATTATTTAGCTACAGCTTTTTTAGCAGCGTCTGCTAATTGAGTGAATGCAGCAGCATCAGTTACAGCAAGGTCAGCTAACATTTTACGGTTAACTTCGATACCAGCAACTTTTAAACCGTGCATTAAACGGCTGTAAGAAAGACCGTTCATACGAGCAGCTGCGTTAATACGAGTGATCCATAATTTACGGAAATCACGTTTTTTCTGACGACGGTCACGGTATGCATATTGACCTGACTTCATTACTGCTTGGTTAGCAACTTTATATAATGTATGTTTTGAACCGTAGTAACCTTTAGCTAATTTTAATACTTTTTTACGACGTTTGCGCGTCACTGTTCCGCCTTTTACGCGTGGCATATGAATTACCTCCTGCTTTTCATTAAAAAATGAATGTTAGTATTTTTGTAGTCAATTATTTCATGTAAACAAGTAGAGATTTGATGCGTTTGAAGTCACCTGATGAAACGATGTTTGCTTTACGTAGGTGACGTTTTTGTTTCGTAGATTTGTTTGCGAATAAGTGGCTTCCATAAGCACGGTCATATTTTAATTTACCTGAACCCGTTTTTTTGAAACGTTTCGCAGCTCCACGGTGAGTTTTCATTTTTGGCATGTCGAATTCCTCCTAAACTGTTCGTCTAATATTATTTCTCGTTCTTTGGTTGAAGAACTAAGAACATGCTTCGGCCTTCCATCTTCGGTTTTTGTTCTACCGTTGATACTTCAGCACAAGCTTCAGCAAAACGATCTAACACACGTTGACCAATATCTTTGTGTGTAATCGCACGACCTTTGAAACGTAGGCTACATTTTACTTTATCGCCTTTTTCAAGGAATTTAATCGCATTACGTAGCTTCGTTTGGAAATCATGTTCATCGATTGATGGGCTCAGACGAACCTCTTTCATTACGATGACCTTTTGATTTTTACGAATTTCACGGTCTTTCTTTTGCTGTTCAAACTTAAATTTACCATAGTCCATGATACGAGCGACTGGCGGCTTGGCTTGAGGGGCCACAAGGACAAGATCCAAGTTTACACGAGTGGCGATTTCTAGCGCTTCATTACGTGTCTTTACACCAAGCTGGTCACCATTGTGATCGATTAATCGAAGTTCACGTGCGCGAATGCCTTCGTTTACATACATGTCTTTGCTAATAGTAATCCACCTCCAAGTAGTTGTCGCGAATACATGGTTTGGGCAAAGCCTTGCCCGGTTGAACGGTACATCCTCTTGTCATGTCCATAAAAAAAGGACGGACATTTTTGAAGATGTCCGCCCGCTATATGTGCATGCGCAAGTCTACGCAAAACAATTCAACGTGTCATACCTGTTCACAGCCTTTAAAGCGTTGTATCAGGTGAGAAGCGGGCAGCCTCTACTTCAACCACAAACTTTGTATTCATTAACCTTAATTATATTAGCATGTATATGATAAGCTGTCAAATATTAATTTTCTTATCATACCTAGATTGACCTAATCTTAAATAATTTATACAACAGCAAGATTCATTTTATACAAAAAACCTCACTTATGCAAGTGAGATTTTTTAGGAAATATTATTTTGTAATTTCCGCTTTTATAGCTGCTAGGAAATTCTCAAAGCTAATTGTTTCGGAATCTTTAGAGCCATAACGGCGAACATTTACACCATTAGCTTCAACTTCTTTATCACCAATGACAAGCATATACGGTATCTTTTTCATTTGTGCTTCACGGATTTTATAGCCTAATTTTTCTTCACGATCATCCATTTCCACACGTAAGCCCGCTGCTGTTAATTGCTCTTCAATTTGTTTTGCATAATCGAAGTGCGCTTCATTCGATACTGGAATGACTTCTACTTGCACTGGAGCTAACCAAGTTGGGAATGCACCTTTATACTCTTCAATTAAGAAGGCAACGAAACGTTCCATTGTTGATACAACGCCACGGTGAATTACGACTGGACGGTGTGGTTTGCCATCTTCCCCAACGTAACTTAGATCGAAACGTTCTGGTAATAAGAAGTCTAGCTGAACAGTTGATAAAGTTTCTTCTTTACCGATTGCTGTTTTTACTTGCACATCCAGTTTAGGGCCATAGAAGGCTGCTTCACCTTCTGCCTCGAAGTAATCTAAGCCAAGCTCATCCATTGCTTCTTTTAACATGCTCTGTGCTTTTTCCCACATAGCATCATCATTGAAGTATTTTTCAGTATCTGCAGGGTCGCGATACGATAAACGGAATGAATAATCATTTAAATCAAAATCTTTATAAACCTCTAAAATTAACTGCACGACTTTTTGGAACTCTGCTTTAATTTGGTCTGGACGAACAAAGATATGTGCATCATTTAAAGTCATTCCACGTACACGCTGTAGGCCAGAAACTGCTCCCGACATTTCATAGCGGTGCATTGTACCAAGCTCTGCAATACGTAATGGTAAACTACGGTAAGAATGCATGCTATTTTTGTAAACCATCATATGGTGAGGACAGTTCATTGGACGCATAATTAATGTCTCGTTGTCCATTTCCATTGGTGGGAAAATAGAATCTTGGTAATGATCCCAGTGACCTGAAGTTTGATAAAGCTCTTTTGAACCTAATACAGGTGTATAAACATGCTTATATCCAAGAGATAGTTCTTTATCGACGATATAACGCTCAATAACACGACGAATTGTTGCACCATTTGGTAACCAAAGTGGTAAACCTTGGCCGACCTTTTGAGAAGTAGTAAATAGCTCTAATTCCTTCCCGATTTTACGGTGATCACGTTCTTTTGCTTCTTCTAACATTTGTAGATGATGTTTTAATTCTTCTTTTTTGAAGAACGCCGTACCATAAATACGTTGTAGCATTTTGTTATCAGAGTTTCCTCTCCAATAGGCACCTGCTAATGATAACAGCTTAAATTCGCGAAGTTTACCAGTAGATGGTACGTGAATACCACGGCAAAGATCGAAAAATTCCCCTTGATAATAAATGGACACTTGCTCATCTGCAGGGATTGCTTCTAGCAATTCTAGTTTATATTCATCGCCAATTTCTTCATACATTGCTTGTGCTTCCGCACGACTTACATTTTTACGTTCTACCTCTAGATTTTCAGCAATAATTTTTTTCATTTCCTTTTCAATTGCTGGTAGATCTTCGGCAGTGATCGGTGTAGGAGAATCAATATCGTAGTAGAATCCACCATCGATAACAGGACCAATACCAAGCTTTACATCAGGAAATAAACGTTTAATTGCCTGTGCAGTTAAGTGGGCTGTTGAGTGACGTAAAATTTCAAGTGCTTCTGCATCATCTTGTGTGATAATGGCAATGGCAGCATCTTCTTCGATTGGTGTTTTTAAATCTACTAATACACCATTAATTTTACCTGCGTAAGCTTTTTTTCGTAAGCCAGGGCTGATTGATAAGGCTACGTCATCTGTTGATGTACCTTTTACAAATTCCTTTACAGCGCCATCTGGGAAAGTTAATTTAATCATTTCTGACATATTCGTTGCACTCCTTTGTTATTGTTTGAATACATAATGATTGATGAAATGTTGACTAATGAATCAAGTGATATGGCTGCTTATATGAGCGCTCTTCACCTCGAATTGAGCGAGGTCTCTCCACAAAATAAAAAAGCCCCGTCCCTCACGAAAGGGACGAAGCGTATGCTCGTGGTTCCACCCTTCTTCCTTCCGACTTATCAAGTCAGACGAAGCTCAAGGCTAGCTAACGGGCTAGGGACCGGCGAAAGATTATCCCTTTCGCTGCTCAGTAGGTAGTAAATGATGCGTTCATACTAGGAAGCTTTCAGCCGTTGACTTCCCTCTCTAGAAGCTGATACACAAAATTCATGTCCTCATCAATGCATATTGATATTTAGTATATGAGTCAGTATACGCTCGATTGTCGAAAAATGCAACTACCAATGTTACATTCTACGGTTATTGCCACGCATTTCAATTGGCTCTGTTAAGGCTTTAATACGCTCCATTATACGGCCCGCCTTGACAACCTCAATATCACCTTTTTGCGATTGGGCTAAATGGTGTTCTAATTCTCCATAATTAAAATTAGATGTAATAAACGTTGGCAATTGCTCAGCCATTCGATAATGGAAAATAGTCCCTAAAATTTCATCCCTTGTCCATGCGGTCATTGTTTCTGCCCCTAAATCATCGAGCATTAAAACTGGAGCCTTTTTTATATAGTCTATTTTTTCATTCAATGTATTATCGCCAATAGCATTTTTCATTTCCCGTAAAAATTCTGGCACGAAGACAACAACTGAACGTATTTTAATAGACGCTAATTCATTGGCAAGTGCACCAAGTACAAAAGACTTCCCTACGCCGAATTTACCGTATAAGTAAAAACCTTTTGATGGTAAATGACCCGATTCTTTTGTCGCTTTAACAAATTGCGCTGCTTTTTGGGCGATCATCACTCGAGACTCATCATCAATACTTAAATCGTGAATCGTTGCTTGAAGCACATCTTTAGGCATATGCATACTAGCAATCATATTCGCGACATCCCGACGCTCTTCTTCTCTAATTTTTTGCTCACAGCGTACATAATCAATTTCAACTGTATTCCGAACTACCCTTAAAGTAGGAAGGAAGCCTTTTAAATAGTTTGTACAATGTTCTGTGTTATCACAACCACAGCATTCCGTAGATTGACTAATAAATTCATGGAGCTTAGGTAAATTTCGTTCGATATTATCGTAGCTTAATTCATCTGCATGACGTGCTAGAAATTCTTGGACGCGTGGATTTTCTAAAATTTCACGTCGCATGGCTTCATAGCGTTCTTGAAACGAGGGTACATTAATAGCTCGTTTTAATGGTCCATTTATAGGTTCGATTGTTGCTCACCTTCTTTACTATTCACTTTTCCCTAGCATCTCTAATATTTTTTGACGTTCTTTTTCAAAATCTATCGTGCTAGAAGTACTTTCCTCTTGTTTCTCATCACGTTTATAAAACCACTCGGGGACTTTTTCTTCTCGTTGATGTCCTGAACGTCCCTTAGCTCGCTGGCTCGTTTTAGTGGTTGTTTGAGGTTTATTTTTCCAAGTTGTATATTTATCATGCTCTTGGCGTGCAAGCTCCATTGCTTCTTTAGCCGTTTGGATATTTTTACGAACCCAATGATCCGCAATTGTTTCCACATATTTTTTAGGTAACTTCATATCCGTTGTTAACATAACATACTCAAGTAACGCATTGACTACCCCAATCGGCATGCCGTGCTGCACAATTAAACTTTCGGCAAGTTGTACAGAGGTTTGCAAAGGTTCTTTCCCATTATTAATGTCACGCAACACTTGAATAGGAGCCGTAGTCTCTAAATAGTGTTGTAGCTCCTGATCCTTTGATTTTTGTCCAGTTTCTTCTACTGGCAATGGCTCGCTAACTCTCGCTATTTTTGGTGGCTCTTTTGACATCGTTAACTTATAGAAATCAGCAGCTGCCTTGCGTAAGCGCTCTTGGGAAATCCCTAAATCATCGTCTAAAGCAAGAATCACTACTTTTTGCATATCAAGCGCTGTTAAGTGATATAAAAATGCCAGCTTAGCAATAGCCTCACGAACTTCTAATGTCAGTAAATTGGATGGCACCAGTTGCTCAGATAAACCTGCTTGCAACAGATCGAAGTCAAATTGCTCCAAATAAAAAGGATACACCTTTTGTTGTTTATCCTTACGATTCGTATCTACTTGTAAATCTGATGGAATATTGGAATGAACGGGCTTATAGACATCTATAAAGGCACGAGATACATCTTTAAAATCCGCGTCCCTCACAGGGGATATAAACCGTTGCCGTAAATTACGATATGCCTGCTCTCCAATTTTGCTAAATAAAAACATCGACAACAACGGGTCTTTCATAAAGCTTTCCGCATCTAATGGGCGCTGTAACTCATATAAAAAACTTCGCTCACCAGCATTTTCTTTTTTCCATGTACGTAGTAAACCAATCGCTTCAAGGGCTATACGTGCCTCAAACACTTTACCAATAGGCAGTCCGAGCACATTCATTAAATAATAATGTGTCATTTGCGGCTTTGGTATCTGTTCTGCTTCTGCCCATAAAGTTAAATAAAGGCTAATAGGGTCTGAGCCCGTTAACGGTTGATAGAATAATGTTACTAATTGACGCTCTTGAGTAGAAAATGCATGAGGTAGACGAATGTCAAAAGGATCGCCAGGCTGCAATTCCTTAAATAAATGAATCAACGTCATTCATCCTCTCTATTTTCTATGATTTCTGCTCCGTTTGACGTTGAATAATATCTTTAATCTCCTCGATAAAGACATTGATATCTTTAAACTGTCGGTAGACCGATGCAAAACGGACATACGCCACCTCATCAATTTTGGCTAAGCGATCCATTACCAATTCACCGACATCTTCTGAGCGTACTTCTGAATTTCCAATACGACGAAGATCTTTTTCAATTGATAGGACAAGTTGCTCCAGTATATCAAGCGCAACTGGGCGTTTCTCACAGGCACGAATAAGTCCACGAAGTACCTTTTCACGGCTAAATTCCTCTCGTGAACCTTCTTTTTTCACTACAACTAATGGGGTCTCTTCAATTTTTTCAAACGTTGTAAAACGGAAGCCACATGACTCACATTCACGACGTCTACGAATTTCTTTATTATCATCTACTGGCCTCGAATCCACAACACGCGTTCCGTTAAATTGGCAAGATGGACATCTCATATAATTACTCTCCTGGTTTACAACAATTTAATATTTCTATTATAACAAATTTCCTACATATAAGAAAAGTGCATTCACGTAGTGAGCTCATGATAAACCTAAAGCACCTAAAGTACAAGGAAAGTTTTTAAAAAAAGCACATTGAAACCAGTTAGATTTCAATGTGCTCAAAATGAATATATTATGCGTTTACCGTTTCTAATGCATTAGCCACTTTTTTCACTAGGTCAACCACGCGTGCAGAGTAACCCCACTCATTGTCATACCAAGCAAGTACTTTCACCTTACGGTTACCTAATACCATTGTGGAAAGCCCATCAACTGTTGATGAGTAAGTCGTTGTGTTGTAATCAGAAGATACTAGTGGTTCAACTGAGAAATTTAAAATGCCTTTCATTGGACCTTCTGTTGCAGCTTTTACGAATGCTGCATTAACAGCATCAACTGTTACATCTGTATTTAAATCTACTACAAGGTCAACTAAAGAAACATTTGGTGTTGGAACGCGAAGTGCCATACCATGAATTTTACCTTCTAACTCAGGTAGAACTAATTTTAATGCTTTGGCAGCGCCTGTAGATGTAGGAATAATTGATTGTGCACACCCACGTGCACGACGTAAATCTTTATGTGGATTATCTAAGTTCTTTTGATCGTTTGTATAAGCATGAACAGTTGTCATTAAGCCATTTTCAATACCAAATGTATCATTTAATACTTTTGCTACTGGTGCTAAGCAGTTTGTTGTACAAGAAGCGTTTGAAATTACATCATGTTTAGCAATATCAAGTTTGTCATCATTCACACCTAAAACAATTGTTACATCTTCGTTTTTACCAGGTGCTGTTAAGATAACTTTTTTCGCGCCAGCTTCTAAGTGCATTGCTGCTTTGTCACGTTCATTAAATTTACCTGTAGCTTCGATAACGATATCAACACCCATTGTAGCCCAAGGTAATTTTAATGGATCACGTTCGCTAATAATTTGAACACGTTTGCCATTTACAACTAAAGCATCGCCTGCTGGTTCTACTGTACCTTCAAATGTTCCGTGATTTGTGTCATACTTAATCAAATGTGCTAACGTTTCTGCTGGATAGCTAGCGTTAATAGCAACAATATTTAAATTTTCTTGTACGATCGCTTGGCGGAAAACCATACGTCCGATACGTCCGAAACCATTAATAGCAATTGATACTGTCATTTAAAAATCCTCCTGTGAGTACATACTCAGATTAATTATATACTTTATGGTGATTAGTATAACACAATTTTAAAAAAGATGAACATTAAATAGTCATATTATAAAAGTTCTTATTTTCTGAAAAATTATCTTTTATTATGGCATTTGCCCATAAAAAAATGTGTAGCAAGATTTACTTACTACACACTTTTAGCTCGAAACACTTTAAATTACATCCCAGAAAGCTAGAATTTTCTTTAATTGTTCCTCTGTATTTTCCAGATTCTCATTATTATAAATGACCGCATGAGCTCCCTTTTCTTTGACAGACATAGGCAACTGTGAGTGCATGCGTGCTAAGGCATCCTCTTTTGATAAATGATTGCGTTCCATTAAGCGTCGAAGCTGAACCTCTTCACTTACCGACACTACAATAATACGCTCTACAAAATGCTGAAGCTTACTTTCAAATAACAGGGGAATATCCATGACAACATGCTCATGGCCACCCTCTAAGTAGGCATCACGTTGTCGTAGCATTTCCTTTCTAATGGCCGGATGCATAATATCATTTAAAATTTTGCGTTTGGCAGGCTCATGAAAAATAATATCTCCGAGCATTGTCCGATTTAAATTGCCATCCTCTAGTAAAATATCTTGGCCGAAGTTTTCTGCAATAAATGCCAGTGTCTCCGTTCCTGGCTCGACGACATCTCGCGCTACAATATCTGCATCAACAATCGGTAATCCTAGTTCGAGCATCATTTTTGCTACTGTACTTTTTCCGCTTGCAATACTTCCTGTAAGTCCGATAATCATTGTTAAATCCCCTTTAATGTTGACAATTTGGACAAAAAACCGATGTTCGCCCACCAATCGTCATCTGACTTGTTGCCGTTTCACATGTTGGGCATATCTTTTTCCCATACATTTTCAAACGATTCTGCATGCTCCCAGCTTCCCCATTAATATTTCGATAATCAGAGATGGTTGAACCACCCGCTTCAATACTTTGACGCAAAACAGCAACGATCTCCTCAAATAGTGCTCGTTTACGCTTCTCACTTATACGATTCATTTTTCGTGCAGGATGAATTTTTTGAGCAAACAGCGCCTCCGTTGCATAAATATTGCCACAGCCCGAAACGACTTGCCCATCCATAATCACTTCTTTTACTGCTTTATTCGCATATTTCGATAATGTTGATTTTGTTATAAAAAAATCACACGCTAATTCATCAAACGGCTCTGGCGCCATTTTTGTTAATGGTACATGATCTTCAATTTTTGTCAGAAATCGAAGTTCACCAAAGCGTCGTATATCTGAATAAATTAAGTAACCACCATCAGCCATCTTAAATGTAGCATGGATATGCTTTTGGAATTTTGCTTCATCGATGTCTTCTGGTGAATTCACAACAAACCATGCACCTGTCATTCCTAAGTGACTAACAAGTACATAAGGAACCTCATCTTTCAATAAGTGAAAGAAAATATATTTCGCACGTCGTTCAATTTTTGTAATCGTCATTTCAGACAACGTTAATTCAAATGCATCAGGCTCTGCTTGCTTAACAATACATTGTTTCCCCTCACTAAAAGAAAAGTGTACCCTTTCAGATAGCTTTACATGTTGAATTGTACGTCCTTCAACCTTTGGCTTCAATGCCTGGACGACACCTTCTACCTCTGGTAATTCAGGCATTTGAACCCCTCCTTATTTTGCTTCATACCATGTCGAACCATGGTTAAAATCTACTTTAAGCGGTACGGAAAGCTCGATTGCATTTTCCATTACCTCTGGCACAATTTTTTCTAGCAATGCAATCTCTTCCTTAGGTGCTTCAAAGATTAACTCATCATGCACTTGTAAAAGTAGCTTTGCCTGCATATTTTCCTTTTTTAGTCGAGCATCCATATCAATCATCGCTTTTTTAATAATATCCGCAGCACTTCCCTGAATTGGGGTATTCATCGCCGTACGCTCTGCAAAGCTTCTTAAATTAAAGTTTGAGCTCGTAATATCTGGTAAATAACGACGTCTATTTAAAATTGTTGTAACATAGCCATTGAACTTCGCATTTTGCACAATATCATCCATATACTGTTTAACACCTGGGAAACTAGCGAAATATTTCTCAATAAACGTTGCCGCTTCCTTACGGGTAATATCTAAATTTTGTGATAGACCATAATCACTGATACCATAAACAATCCCAAAGTTAACAGCCTTCGCTGCACGACGCATATTACTATCAACTTCCTCTTCGGATACATGGAATACATCCATCGCTGTTCGTGTATGAACATCCATTCCTTCACGGAAGGCCTCTACAAGGTTTTTATCCTCCGACATATGTGCGAGTACACGTAATTCGATTTGAGAATAGTCCGCCGAAAACAGTATCCAATCCTCATTTGAAGGGACAAATGCTTGACGGATTTTACGTCCCTCCTCTAAACGGATAGGGATGTTTTGTAAATTTGGATCTGTTGAGCTTAGTCGTCCTGTAGCGGTTAAGGCTTGTTGGAAACGAGTATGCACCTTGCTATCCTTTTCATGGATTTCCTTTAGCAACCCTTCAATATAAGTAGACTGTAATTTACCAAGCTGACGATATAACAGAATATATTCAATAATGGCATGCTCGGATTTTAACTTCTCTAATACATCAGCAGCCGTTGAATAGCCCGTCTTCGTTTTTTTAATAACAGGTAAACCTAATTTATCGAATAAAATAACACCTAATTGTTTTGGTGAATTAATATTAAACGTTTCTCCTGCCACCGCATAAATTTCTTGTTCAAGCACAACAAGCTTTTCATTAAGCTCTTGGCCCATTTTTTCGAGCGTAGCACGGTTAACGGTAATGCCTTCACTTTCCATCTCACCTAAAATGGCTGCCAGTGGCAATTCCAAGTCTTTATAAAGATCAAATTGTTCATTTTCCTTTAATAATGCTTCTAGCTTCGGCTGTAATGACCAGACAGCATAAGCTTTTCGGCTAACATGCTGTGCAAGCTTATCTATTTCAGGTATAGCACGTTTGGCTCCCTTGCCATAGACCGTTTCATCAGCTTGTACATCATAATACCCAAGCTCCCTTGCAAGAGTGGCAACATCATCCCCACTAAGTCCAGGATTATTAATATATGAAGCAAGCACTAAATCAAAGTCAACGCCAGCTAATTGAATACCTGCTCGTTTTAATGCTGCTTGAGATGCTTTGGAATCAGACATATATTTTATTTTTGAGGAGTCCTCTAACCAGCGGCGAAGAATATCTGATTTTGCCACAATGTCAAAAGGAATGTATTGAGTCTTGGTCCCATCAGATAGGGCCATTCCAAGTAGCGCACAAGTGTGGTAATGTTCATTCTCTAGCTCAACATGTACAGCCATCACATCTTGTAAGTCTTCTTGTCGTACTTCTTGAATTTGTTCAAAATCAAAAGGTGCTTGCTCTTGCTCCTGCACAGTAAAATCACTTTTCTCGAGCAGTGATTTAAAGCCGAGCTCACGCCATACATTGATCAATTCTTCTTCATTCGGTCCATGGTACGCGAGATCAGTTAGTGAAATGGTAATTGGGGCATCTGTAAAAATCGTTGCCAGCTTCTTACTCATCTTAGCCTGCTCTTCATTCGCTACGAGCTTTTCTTTCATCTTAGAAGCTTTCAATGTATCCATCGCCTCGTAAAGTGCCTCAACGGAGCCATGCTCTTTTAATAGTTTGACAGCCGTCTTTTCGCCAACACCTGGCACACCAGGAATATTATCTGAAGAATCCCCCATTAAGCCCTTCATATCAATAATTTGTAGGGGCGTTAAACCGTACTTTTCGGCAATAAAGGCTGGCGTGTTTCTCTCAATTTCCGTAATCCCTTTTTTCGTAATATAAACCGTTACTTGCTCTGTCGCAAGCTGTGTTAAATCGCGGTCTCCAGATACGATGATAACATCCATATCCTGTGATGAAGCCTCTTTTGCCAGCGTCCCAATAATATCATCCGCTTCATATAGATCTTGTTCATATTGTTTAATTCCATAAGCATCAATTAGCTTGCGTATATAAGGGAATTGCTCCGATAATTCTGGTGGCGTCTTTTGTCGTCCACCTTTATATTCTGTAAAGGTTTCATGGCGGAAAGTTGTTTTTCCAGCATCAAAAGCCACTAACATTTGCGTTGGTTGCTCTTCCTCTAATATTCTTTGTAGCATCGTTGTAAAGCCGTACACAGCATTAGTATGAATTCCACTATCATTCGTCAACAATGGCAACGCAAAAAACGCGCGATATGCTAAACTATTACCGTCCAATAATAGTAATTTTTCCTTTGTCATAATATTATCCTCCTGCGTTGTCTTCTACTTCCTTCTACTTTATCATAACAATACATTTCAAGTAAAAAAAGCAGACAGGTCCTCCCTAAGGTTATCCGCTACTTTTGACTCGCTATCCGTCACTCTTCTGGTTTTATCCGCCACTTTGGGCTTGCTATCCGGCACTTTCTTTGTTTTATCTATTACTTTTAACATGCTATCCATCACTATTGCATTTCAACCTATAGCGAATGTGAACCTTTTATTGTGAAAATCCATAACAGCAGGTAATGAGGTTTCTCCTGTCACAGGATCAGTGTATATTATTGCCTCATTTAATGTAATTAGTAACTTGTTCGCCTCGATAGTATAGGATTCCTCGTATTCAACGCATAAAAACGTAAAAAAACTCCCATTCACAGAGAAAGTCCCAGTGAATGAAAGTTCTATTATAGATATTACTGATTGGCTGTTCGATGAAAAATTTCTTCATATATAATCGTTAAGATAAAGGCATTCATAAAGGCAAATACTAAAAATAATGGCATTCCACCCAGTTGTGGCTGTGTTAACTCTTTACTAAATACCATTACAGCACTAATTTGAGCTAAAAAGAAAATGAAGCCAATACCGACTTGCCATATAGGACGCTTGACCTTACGTTTTTCATACCAAAACAACCTTTTAAACAGATTTCTTACATCATTTGCAATAATAATACTAACTAAAAAGATACTGACAAAAAATACAGGTATATGATAAACACTCTTTGTCATCCATGCAAAATCAGATAGGCGGAAGAACAGAGTCAATAACGATGCTATACTACAAGCAATTCCAACATTTTGGAGCCAAGTGCTAATTCGCAATTTCACAGCTATTACCCCCAACAGTTCTTTTTTAAACATTATCATTCTATCAAATTATAGGCAGTTGGGGAATAGAAATTTGTATGTTTCTATTATTTTCACAATATAACAAGTCAATTGTAGGGATATTTATAATTTTTATAATAACAAAAAGTCGCCTCCCTAATAGGGAAGACGACTTTGCTATCTATTATTTTAAATAACCAGATAAAATTTTTGCATAAGGTGATGATGCTGGCAAAATAATGACCGTATCCTCTCCAACCGTTTTCTTATAGGATTCTAACGTACGGTATAAAGAGTAAAATTCAGGATCTTGAGAGAATGATTTGTTGTATATTTTCGCAGCTTCTGCTTCTCCCTCAGCTTGAATAATGGATGCCTCCTTATTCGCTGTAGCTAACATTTCCTGCACTTGTTGGTCCGTTTGGGCTTCGATACGTCGTTTATCTGCATCCCCTTCTGAAAGATATAATTGAGCCGTTGATTCACGCTCTGAAATCATGCGGGTAAATACAGACTGTTCATTTTCTGCTGGTAAGTCTGTACGACGAATACGTACATCCACTACTTCTACACCATACTTGTCATTTTGTAACAGTTCATTAACTCGCTCTGTTACACGATCGTTGATGCTTCCTCGTGAAGATTTTTCATCATTAATAATCTCATCGTATCGCAGTTGGCCAAGCTCTGTTCTTATGACGGAGTAAATAAACTCCTCCATTCGAGTCTCTGCCTTACTAAGTGTACCTGCATTGGATATTAGAGCTTTTGGATCTGTAATACGCCAAACAGCATAGTTATCGATGATAATTCTTTTTTTATCCTTTGTATTAATTTCTTCCTCTGAAATATTATAGGTCATCTGATTTTTTGGCAGTCGTGTAACACTTTGTATAAAAGGTATTTTTATTTTTAAGCCCGGATCTCGTTCAAATTTCACTACTTCTCCAAACTGGCGAACCACGGCATATTCAGATTCCTTTACAATATAAACATTCGCAAAAATAATGATAGCTGCAGCAAAAACAACTGTTAATGTGATGACAATAGACAGATATTTTTTAGGGTTGAGCGGGCCTTTTTTCTTCATTTTCACGACATTGTCTCCCGTATCACTGTCTGCTGGAGCCGCTTTTTTGCTTTTTCCTGATAAAAAATTGAGGAATTTGTCAAGGTCCTTATTTTTTTGGTCCATTAATTACTGCTCCCTTCCTTTTTATCTGATTGTGCCTGCTGAGGCTGTAATGGCTGTAGTGGTAAGTACTTCATCGTACTGCCATCATCATTCATAATGTATATTTGCGCCTTCGGTAAGACATTTTCAAGTGTTTCTAAAATTAATCGCTCTCGTGTAATTTGTTGATTTCCTTTATATTGCTCATACATCTTATTAAAGACAGCTACATCACCTTGAGCTTGCTCGATACGTGCTGTTTTTGCACCTTGTGCCTTGGAAATAATAGCATCTTTTTCGCCTTCAGCTTCACTTTTACGCTGATTCATATACTTTTGTGCTTCATTCGTTTTTGTATTCTTTGTTTCACGTGCATCCGTTACTGCTGTGAAAGCAGCACGCACTTCCTTGTTTGGTAATTCAACGTCTTGTAACTTCACGCCTAATACGCCAATACCAATATCATATTTTTCGATTAAGGACACTAGCAAATCACGTGTTTTTGCTTCAATTTCAGCCTTCCCATCTGTTAATGCTGCATCAATGGTAGAGCTACCAATAATCGAACGAATGGCGCTTGATGTGGCGCTATGTAAAATTTCTTCGGGGCTTTGTGCGTTAAATAAAAATTTACGAGGGTCGGTAATTTTCCATTGTACAACAAGATCAGTTAATACAATATATTCATCTCCTGTAATCATCTTTGTCTCAGCATCATAGGCTTCTAGCTCTCCTGCCTTATTTTGCTTATAGCCAAACTGTAAACTGAACGTTTCCTTCGATAAAATTTCAACTGATTGAACTGGCCAAGGTAATTTAAAATGAAGTCCTGGGTTTGTAACCATTTCATCGGCACGTCCAAATGTAATGACAACCGCTTGTTCTGATTCATCTACTGTGTACCAGGATGTAAATACGGTAATAAGTGCAATAACTCCAAAAATCCCAAGTCCAACCATCATTAGTGTCCTTTTCACACTCATGTCTGTTCCTCCCTTTTATTGATTACTATTGTTTACGGAAGAGTTTTATAAAAAGTTTCAAAATATAGTGAATTTAGCATAAAAAAATCCTGCTACCTTTTATGGTAACAGGATATTAATAACTAGATGTTCGAAGACTGGGAAAATGGTTGTGGTTAATACAATGCTCATTAAAGCAGCAACAATCATTGCTAAGCTGGCAAATGTACCCTCTAGTTCACCAAATTCAAATGCTCTAGATGTACCTGCCCCATGCGCGCCCATTCCTAACATTAAGCCTCTAGACGATGGGTTGTGGAATCGACATATTTTAATAACAATAGGTGCTAGTAGGCTTCCTAAAATGCCTGTCGTCATAACAAAGACAGCTGTTAAAGTAGGAGAGCCTCCAATCATATTTGAAATGTCCATTGCAATAGGTGTTGTCACTGATCGTGGCACTAAACTATGCACAAGCTCATTGTTTAACCCTACTACTAAGGCCATTATAAAAGATGAAATAATGGCGACTGTGGAGCCAACCGCAATACTTATAAAGATTTCGAAGGCATGTTTTTTTAATAAATTGACATTTTTATAGATAGGAACCGCAAAAGCAACCGTTGCTGGTCCTAGTAAATTCGTTAAAACACTAGCCCCTGCATTATAAGTTGTATACGGTATGCCTGTTACTAATAGTAAGATAATAATAACGATCGGCGTCACCAGCATAGGTGTCAGCCATTCCTTTTTATATTTCTTGTAGATTATTTTACAAATATAAAAAATAATAATTGTTCCAAGTAAGCTACTACCAGCTATCCATAAACTCATACTGCATCACCCTTCTTTCGACGCCCTAGCCATTGTGCCGTATAGCCCGTTACAAACATGACAATAATCGCACTTCCAACAATGACCAACACAACCTTCATGCCCTGCACACCGAATAATGCATCGTAATCGATGACACCAATGGCAGATGGAATGAAGAAAAGTAAGAGTTCACTTAGTAATAATGCTGCCCCTAGCTCAATCCATTCAAGCTTAATAATATGAAACTGTAAAAGTAAAAATAATAGAACGAGTCCTATTATGCTCCCTGGAATCGGCAAGTGAAGTAGGCGTGCAATACTATTCCCAATCAATAATAGGAAATAAAGAAAGCCGATTTGCACGATACTTTTGACGATTTTCATGGTCATCCTTCTCTCATTTTTTTCTCTGCTTTAACAGTCAGAAAAACACGATTCAAATGAAAAGAAGTTATGATTTCACTGACTGTTCAAGCTTTAGTTTGACAAACAATCTACTACAGATTGATGGTAAACTTTTATGCTACTATACTTTACACCTATTTATCCTCTCTGTAAAACAGAAAAAGAATCTAGTGCCTAATAATTAGACAATAGATTCTTCTGTGGTGAAAATAAAACAGTTATTAAAAAATCTGTCATCACCGAGTAAAATGGTGAGCGCGATTTTTTAGTTTATAGTCTTAACAATCATATAAGGGGGTTTCTAGTTATAAGTATAGTTCCCAAATATGAATGTAACATGTTGTTCATGTAAAGGATTTGTTAATTTTTCGGAATCATCACAATCATGGTTGTCCCTACGCCCACTTCACTTTCTACTTGAATACGTCCATGATGGGCTTCTACAAGATGCTTAACAATTGCTAAGCCTAAGCCTGTTCCACCTGAATTTCGGCTTCGTGCGCGATCAACACGATAAAAGCGCTCAAAGACTCGGGCTATTTCATGCTTTTCAATTCCGATTCCTTGATCTTCAATTTCAATAATACCATGTGTTTCATTTTCTTTTAAACGAATAGACACCGTTGTATTTTCTGGAGAATAGGTGATTGCATTGGTAATTAAATTCGTCACGATCTGAATAATACGATTGGCATCACCCATTACTTGTACGTCACGGTCAATATCCACTTGAAAGCTCATATTTTTTTCATCTAATCGTGGCGCTGTTAGCTCTGCTCCACGAATCAGCACATCCTGCAAGCCCATTGGCATAATGTTAACCGTGAACCCATGCTGTTCAATTTTAGAAAGCTCTAACAAATCCTGAATGAGCATTTGAAGACGATTACTCTCTTTATAAATAATTTCTAAGAAAGATATTAACATTTTTTCGTCTTTATAGGCTCCATCCAATAAGGTTTCAGAAAAGCCTTTAATAGAGGTAATAGGTGTTCGCAATTCATGGGATACATTGGCAACAAAATCTTTGCGAATTTGCTCTAAACGGACAAGCTCCGTTATATCATGCATAACAATAACAACGCCTAGCCATCGTCCATGGTCCCCAATAACAGGTGCTCCATATACTTCTTTATTATAGAGCTCCTGCTTTATCTCCATTTTAATTTGCTGTCGATAAGGCATCTCTGTAAGAAATACGTGATCGATAAACTGCTCTAATGATTTTGGTAAGCCAATTGTCCGGAATACCTTTCCCTGAACTTCATCAATCTGCATCCCAAAACGTTCTAAAAATACGCGATTTACGATAGAAATATTGCCTTCACGCCCAATCATCATGAGAGAGCTACCCATATTTTCGATTAACGTTTTCAGCCTCTCTTCCTCTACTTCACGAACAGTCGTAATATCCTGTAGATTACGAGCCAAAATATTAATGGAATGACTTAATGGAATCATGCGTTCATATTCATTTTCCTGGGCACGTGCACGATAGTTCCCCTTTGCAAGTTCAAGAGCAGTTTCCGTAACATTATCGATTGGTGCTGTAAAATTCCGTATCATATAGCGACTGACAATTCCGATTAAAATCAGTGTAATCGTGAAGAGAATGGCCAATATGATATAGAGTCTGGCCCGCACAAAGGTCAAAGAATCTTCTAGATCTAAGCTCTGTGATGCAAATAATGCTTCTTGATCTTCCTCTGAAAGCTGGAGCTTACGTTCATCTATTACTTGAGTCATTGATGCTTGTTTATGAGTATTTGCATCCTCATTGTATTGCTTAATATAAACAGGAAAAAGCTGACCTATAACAATCATTAGGACAGCTAATATCGTTCCAAGTAAAAGCATGAATGTCAAAAATAAGCGGTTGCTCATTGATTTCATGACGTTTTCGGCTCCTCAAATTTATAGCCAAGCCCCCTGATTGTTTTAATAAACATTGGCTTACGGCTATTTTCTTCAATTTTATCGCGAAGGTGGCTAATATGAACATCCACAATTCGAGTATCGCCAGCAAAATCATATTTCCATACAGCACTTAATAGCTGATCACGTGTTAATACACGATTTTTATTTTCAAGTAAGTAAATGAGTAATTCAAATTCCTTTGGCGTAAACTCCAGTGCCTCATCTTGTAAAAAGACTTCAAAGCGTTCTGGAAATACACGTAATTGTCCAAACTCAAACATTTTCTCTTGAGGTTCATCTTTCTCATCTGATACAACATTTTGAGTAAAGCGTCTTAACACTGCCTTAACGCGTGCTAATACTTCCCGTGGACTAAAGGGTTTAGTCATATAATCATCTGCACCTAATTCTAGACCAAGTACTTTATCAAATTCGTCATCTTTTGCTGTTAACATTATTATAGGCGTATTCATACGCTGCTGACGTATTTGTTTGCATACTTCCATACCATCTAGTTTAGGTAGCATCAAATCTAACAGAATTAAATTAGGTTGTATGTCAATTGCTTTTTCCAGACCTTCTTGTCCATCTGCAGCTGTTTCCACTAGATAGCCAGCCTGTTCTAAATTATATTTCAATAATGTTGCGATTGAAAATTCATCTTCAATAACTAATATCGTTTTCGTCATAATATAATGCCTCCGTTAGTGATTTGAAACCCCCATTTCAAACCTCAAGACGTCTATAATGCAAGTGGTGGTGTCACCAACAACATACCTTCAATCACAAGCTGCTTCTGCTCATTATAAGAGTGTACAGACACAGTAATCGTATTTTCGTATTTATTGACTGCTGTTACCTCTAAAAGCGTATCAAACAATTCATAATGATAGAGAGGCCCTAAATATTTTAAATGTTGCTCAATAATTCGTGCACCTGGTCCTGGAATATACTTTGACACAGCTGATGTAATAATACCATTTAACATGATGGTCGGGACGATCGGTTTTTCAAAAGGTGTCATCGCCGCATAATCATGTTGAATATAAAGTGGATTACTATCGTTCGTGAGCCCTAAATACAGCAACAGATCTCTATCCTCAATCTTTTCAGTTATATGGATCTTTTCGCCAACTGTAATTTCATCGATTGTCAGACCAAGTTTACTATTTTTTTGAAGCAAAGATACGCCAACCCCTTTTCTATCATACTACATTCATAGTATCAATTTTATGCCAAAAGTACAACGAAAAGCCGAAGTACCTTAACCCTACCACCACTTAGGCACAAAAAAAACGAGCAGGAGTTACCTACTCGTTTTCTTAATTCAGACTCATGTACTGATATTGAACTTCAGATATAGAGACATTGCTTATATATTTTTTCGATAGCTGAAAGAGAGAGATCGACATGCTGCCCTAAAGACTCTGCCTGAAAGCACCTTGAGTCGGACATCATTAATCTACACTAAAATTTTCATTACGTTGCGTACTGCATCTGCCGATTGGTCTAAAGCTGCTTTTTCTTTGCCTGTTAACTCAAGCTCAAAGATTTTTTCAATACCATTTTCGCCAAGTAATGTAGGAACACCAAGATATAAATCGCTATAGCCATATTCACCTTCTAAATAAGCAATAGATGGTAGAATACGCTTTTGATCTTTAATAATAGCTTCAGCCATTTCAATCAATGCTGCAGCAGGTGCATAGTAGGCTGAACCGTTTCCAAGTAAGTTAACAATTTCAGCACCACCATTACGAGTGCGATCTACAATTGCTTCTAGACGTTCAGCAGGGATTAATGTTTCTAATGGAATACCACCTGCAAAAGAATAACGTGTTAAAGGCACCATCGTATCTCCATGACCACCTAATACAAAACCAGTAATGTCTTTTACTGAGATATTCAGCTCTTCTGCAACAAATGCACAGAAGCGCGCCGTATCAAGAACACCAGATTGACCGATAACACGATTTTTTGGGAAACCAGTTTCCTTATAAACTGTGTAGGTCATGGCATCAACTGGATTCGTAAGGACGATAATTGTGGCATTTGGTGAATGTGCGGCAATCTCTTTGGACACTGTTTTCATGACGCCTTGGTTGATTTGTACAAGATCATCACGACTCATACCTGGTTTACGGGCTACCCCAGCTGTAATAATGACTACGTCAGAATTAGCTGTATCCGCATAATCTGATGTACCTTTTACATAAGCATCAAAGCCTTGTATTGGCGCTGCTTCCCACATATCTAGAGCTTTTCCCTTTGTAGGATTTTCTGCTTGTGGGATATCTACTAATACAACGTCACCAAGTTCTTTCTGAGCTGCTAAAAAAGCTGCGGTAGCACCTGTAAATCCTCCACCGATTACTGATAATTTTTTTCGTTTCAGAGACATTTGAATACGCTCCTTTAAAATGGGGTTATATATTTTAAAAGAGGGAGGAGAAATACATCTCACTCCCTCGATTAAACAAGTTCATCGTAAATATTTTATTTAACGAAAATTCACTTTTACCCTAATTATATCGGCATTTAAAATGCATACTTTTACGTAAAAATTTCTATATCAGAATAGAAAATTATAAGTTTTTGATTAACTCATTAGCGAATTCTGAACATTTCACTTCTGTAGCGCCGTCCATTAAACGAGCGAAGTCATAAGTTACAACTTTAGAAGAAATTGTATTCTCAACAGATTTAGTGATCATGTCAGCAGCTTCTTGCCATCCTAAGTGTTCAAGCATTAATACACCTGAAAGTAATACTGAAGATGGGTTTACTTTATCTAAACCAGCATATTTTGGAGCTGTACCATGAGTAGCTTCGAAGATCGCATGTCCAGTAACATAGTTAATGTTAGCTCCTGGAGCGATACCGATACCACCAACTTGTGCAGCAAGTGCATCAGAAATATAGTCACCATTTAAGTTCATTGTAGCTACTACATCGAACTCAGTTGGACGAGTTAAGATTTGTTGTAAGAAGATATCAGCGATAGAATCTTTTACTAAGATTTTGCCAGCTGCTAAAGCATCAGATTGAGCTTTGTTTGCTGCTTCTTCACCTTGTTCAGCTTTGATTGCATCGTATTGGTTCCAAGTGAAAGTTTGATCAGCAAATTCTTTTTCTGCTAATTCATAACCCCATTTTTTGAATCCACCTTCAGTGAATTTCATGATGTTACCTTTATGAACTAAAGTAACAGATGGGCGTTTATGTTTAATTGCGTATTCGATAGCAGAACGTACTAAACGCTCAGTACCTTCTTTAGATACAGGTTTAACACCGATACCAGAAGTTTCTGGGAAGCGGATTTGATTTACACCAAATTCAGATTGTAGGAAGTTGATGATTTTTTGAGCTTGTTCTGAACCAGATTCGAATTCAATACCAGCGTAGATGTCTTCTGTGTTCTCACGGAAGATAACCATATCAACGTCTTCTGGGCGTTTAACTGGAGAAGGCACTCCATCAAAGTGACGTACTGGGCGTAAGCATACATATAAGTCAAGTTGTTGACGTAATGCTACGTTAAGAGAGCGGATACCACCACCGATTGGTGTAGTAAGAGGACCTTTGATTGCAATTAAGTATTCATTAATTTTGTCTAAAGTTTCTTGTGGTAACCATTCACCAGTTTGGTTAAATGCTTTCTCACCAGCTAAAACTTCTAACCATTCAATTTTCTTTTCACCGTTATAAGCTTTTTCTACTGCTGCGTCGATTACGCGTGATGCTGCTGCCCAGATATCTGGACCAATTCCATCACCTTCGATGAAAGGAATTACTGGATTATTTGGTACATTAAGTACGCCATTTTCAACTACAATTTTGTTTGACATTCTGTTGCCTCCTAAATTCATAATCATAGGACTGTGTTAGTGATAACACAGTCCCAAACATTCTAGCATATTTTCCAAATTAGCGCTCGCTGATTGGAACATATTTTTGCATGCCTGGTCCAACATACTCAGCACGTGGACGGATTAGGCGGTTATTTGCATATTGCTCAAGGATGTGTGCCACCCAACCTGAAGTACGTGATACTGCGAAAATTGGTGTGAACAGGTCATGATCAATACCTAAAGAATCATACACTGACGCAGAGAAGAAATCTACGTTAGCTGGTAATTTCTTTTGTTCAACGATCATGTCATGGATTTTAACTGACATCTCATAAAGCTCTGGTTTACCAGTTAGTTCAGTTAATTTTTTAGACATTACGCGTAAATGTGGTGCACGAGGGTCGCCTTTGCGATATACGCGGTGACCGAAGCCCATGATTTTTTCTTTGTTGTCTAATTTATTTTGAATATAAGATTCAACATTTTCAAGTGAGCCAATTTCAGTTAACATCTTCATAACTTGCTCATTTGCTCCACCATGAAGTGGCCCTTTTAAAGCTCCGATTGCTGCAGTTACACCAGAATAAACGTCTGATAATGTAGCTACACATACACGTGCAGTGAATGTAGATGCATTTAACTCATGGTCAGCATGCAATACTAGTGCTTTGTCGAATGCTTCAATTTCAATATCTGCTGGCTCTTCGCCTTTAAGCATGTATAAGAAGTTTGCCGCATATCCTAGTTCAGGTTTTGGTGAAACTGGTTCTAAACCTTTACGAACACGTGCAAATGCAGTTACTACTGTAGCAATTTTAGCTTGAAGACGAATTGCTTTACGGTAGTTTGCTTCTGGGTCCATAACATCCGCTTCTTCATCGAATACACCAAGTAGAGATACTGCAGTACGTAGTGCAGCCATTGGATGTACAGTTGAAAGTGGGTATGTTTTGAATTGGTCGACAATCGCTTGCGGAATTGACATATTGTCTGCCAATTGTTGTTTTAACTCAGCTAGCTCGTCCGCTTTTGGTAAACGAGTATGCCATAACAAGTAAATTACCTCTTCAAATGACGCATTTTGTGCTAAATCATCAATGTTGTAACCAACATATGTAAGTGTGTCATCGATAATTGAACTGATTTTAGATTCCGCTGCTACGATACCTTCTAATCCTTTAGTTGCTGACATAAATTATCGCTCCCTCATATTTATATTTTGTTGTAAATGCGTTTTTTTCTTGCATTTACGGTTTTTGCTCATATGAACCATTAAGTAAATCGCTTACATTGCTATTATAATCATTTTTGACAGCTTTGTGAATGAAAATCCTTCAAATAAAGAAAAAGACGTCCGAACGACTATATATTCGCCCTAAAGAGATTTTATTGTATTTTTTGACATTATGATTTGAGGTGAATTTGTTAAAATGAGGAATTTAAAGTATTTTTCATACGAAAGAACCACAAGTATTTTACTTTTTATTTTTTATTTAGTCATACTTTGGTTTGTATTACCAGTATCACTTGCGATTTTTTTGTCATTTTCGACGTACCCTGTCATAAATTTCTTGCATAAATATTGCAGGATCGCCTATTGGATAGCAGCAATAATTGTGGAGGTATTGATTTTAACTTGTATTTTTTTGCTTGTCGTCATATCCATCAATAGTGTGATTGTCATTTTTCCGGAGATTCGTAATACATTACAAAACTTCCCACTTTTCAGTGAATATGAATCGATGTTTATACAAGTTTTGAAGGAGAAATCACTTTCTATTTTTGATTCGATCATCATATATACAGCTGATCTTTTCCAATTATTAATGAAACATGTCATTGAGGTATTCATTTTCTTGGTAGCTTATTATTTCGCTCTCCTAGAAACGCGTAAATCTCGCTATTGGTTTTTTCAATATGTGCCAAAGAAATATCGTCAAGAGTGGCAATCACATTTCGCGAAAATCATGCAACTTTTTCATTATTTTTTATATGTGGAATTTCAATTATTTACAATAACCTTACTTATTCTTTGTGGAGGCTTTATGATCCTTCAATTTGAACAAGCTATTATTAAAGCTTTTATTGTAGCCTTCGCAGATGTTCTGCCATTTTTCGGTATCGGTGTATTTCTTGTGCCGATGAGTATTTATTTTTATTTCAATGGAAATACATTTTTATGTGTAGCCATTTTACTGTTGTATTTATTTGTACAATTAACAAGGCAGCTAGCTGACTCAATGCTTTGGTCCAACACGCTTCAATTACGTACATTCCATACATTTTTCATCAGCGCCGCCTCTATTCTATTATTTGGCTTTTATGGAATATTACTTAGCCCAATCTTTTTATTTTTAGCGGTTAAGCTAAAAGAAAACTCTATCTTTGAACGATAATAAATTGACCTTTTTTCATTTTTTTACGCATCCAATAATAGACAACAGGTTGGAACATTTTTCGTGAAAAAGGCAGAAGCAGTAGTAAGCCAATAAGATCTGTCATAAATCCTGGTAATGCTAAAAGCAGTCCACCACTAAAAGTTAATAATGTATCAACCAACGCAGATCCCGGAGCCTCTCCACGTGCTAATGTATTTTTTACATTTTGGATAGAATTCATACCTTTATTTTTCATTACATAAACCCCAAGTACACTAGTGGCAGTAATGAGTAATAATGTACTTAAAACACCAATGTTTTGTCCAATAACTATTAATAACGCCAATTCGGCTAATGCGTAGACAATGAAACCAAGAAAAATTTTTCGCATATTTTTCTCCTTTCTACTTGAAAAGGTATACCTTTTATACGTTATTATAGCCCATTTAGTTTCATAAAAAAATGAATGCCTCCCATCAAATAATACCAAATCACTTATCTTTCTTGATGGAGATATAAAAAGTAGCTTTCCATATAGCACGAAATATAGTTAATTTGTACAACCCTTATTAAAAAAGCTCTAGTACAACAAATCGCACTAGAGCTTTTTGTTTATAATTAAAGAACGCTCGCATGTCCTTTATAGATAACGCCTGTTTCAGCGTCCATCGTAATTTCTTGACCGTGGCGTAATAATGTTGTTGCTTCTTTTACGCCTACAATTACTGGAATACCAAGACTTAGTCCAACTACTGCAGCATGACTAGTTAGTCCACCTTCTTCAGTAATTAGCCCAATGCAATTTTCTATTGCTGGCATCATTTCACGGTCTGAACCAACTGTTACAAGGATACTTCCTTCCGTATCATAAGCAAGTGCCTCAGCCGCATTTTTAGCAATAACCGTTTTACCTACAACCGATGCCTTGCCAATCCCTTGCCCACGAGCAAGTAAATCGCCAATAATGTGTACTTTCATTAGGTTTGTAGTACCCGCTTCACCAACTGGCACACCTGCTGTAATTACAACAGCATCACCATGTGTGACAAAACCGTGTTTCAAGCTTTCATCTACAGCTAATTCTAAAATCTCATCTGTTGTTGTAACACGTTGGCAAACAATTGGATGTACACCCCACACTAATGTTAATGTTTGAGCCGTATTTGTTGAGCCTGTTACTGCAACAATTGGTACACCAGGTCGGTATTTGGCAATCATTCTAGCTGTATTTCCACTTTCTGTTGGGGCTAATACGGCTTTAACACCTAAATTAATGGATGTATAAGCGACTGCTTGTGAAATAGCTTCCGTCATATTGGCTTCTTTTTCACGACTACGTGTAGAAACAATCGATTTATAATCTAATGAATTTTCAGTACGTTGAGCAATTTTATTCATTGTTTGTACTGACTCCACTGGATATAGACCCGCAGCAGTTTCTCCTGATAACATGATCGCATCTGTACCATCGATGATGGCGTTCGCTACATCACTTGCTTCTGCACGTGTTGGACGTGGGTTACGTTGCATAGAATCCAACATTTGAGTAGCCGTAATAACCGGTTTCCCTACTTGATTACATTTTAGAATTAATTTCTTTTGTACAAGAGGTACTTCTTCTGCTGGAATTTCAACACCGAGATCTCCACGTGCTACCATCAATCCATCGGACACAAGGATAATCTCATCGATATTATCGACACCCTCTTGGTTTTCAATTTTCGGGATGATTTGGATATGCCCACCACCATTTTGCTCAAGCAACTCACGAATTTCAAGCACATCTTTTGCTCGACGAACGAATGAGGCAGCAATGAAATCAACACCTTGTTCAATACCAAATAAAATATCCTGTGCATCCTTTTCAGTAATACCTGGAAGTTGTACAGAAACACCTGGTACGTTGACACCTTTTTTATTTTTCAATACGCCAGCATTTTCTACAATCGTATGAATTAAACCTTTTTCAACATCTGTAGCTAATACACGTAATTGGATTAAACCATCATCAAGTAAAATAATTGAGTTTTGTTCAACATCTTCTACTAGCTGCTCATAAGTGACAGAAAAGCTTGTCTCCGTACCGTCCACTTCCGTCATTGAAATATCAATCACTTGGCCAGCCGATAAATGAAGCTCACCATTTTTCATGTTATGCGTACGAATTTCAGGACCTTTCGTGTCTAATAAAATTCCTACTGGTTTATTTAACTTTTGTGCCACTTCACGAATTAAATGAATTCGTCCCGCATGCTCTTCATGAGAGCCATGTGAAAAATTCAAGCGGGCTACATTCATACCTGCTTCAATTAATTTTTCTAATGTTTCTGGTGACTCACTTGCAGGTCCAATTGTACATACGATTTTTGTTTTTCTCATTTTTGCCCACTCCGTTTATAACAAATTATATTGATAGTTCTTTCATAAGTGTGTATAGACTTACATCTGCCTCATGATTTTTTTCAAAAGCCTCCGGCATATCATAATCGATAACCTGATGATTGCGAATACCTACCGCTCGACCATACTTGCCTTCCATTAGTAACTCCACTGCATGTGCGCCAAACTGACTTGCCAATACGCGATCACGTGCAGTTGGGGAACCACCACGCTGAATATGACCTAATACAGAAACGCGTGTTTCTTTACCAGTCTTTTCTTTTATCAACTTAGCCAGTTCATTTCCAGACATAACGCCTTCTGCCACAATAATGATACTATGCTTCTTTCCACGTGCTGCACCACGATCTAAGCGTGCCACAATGTCATCTAAATCATAATCCTCTTCTGGAATTAAGACTGTTTCCGCTCCGGCAGCAAGTCCTGCCCATAAAGCAATATCTCCTGCATCACGACCCATAACCTCAACTATGAAAGAATTTTCATGAGAAGTAGCTGTGTCACGAATTTTATCGATGGATTCTACTACTGTATTGAGTGCCGTATCAAAGCCTATCGTATATTCTGTTCCTGGAACATCATTATCGATAGTGCCTGGTACACCTACAGCAGGGAAGCCTTTTTTCACTAAATCCATAGCCCCTCTATAAGAACCATCACCACCAATGACAACAAGTCCTTCAATTCCGGCAGCTCGTAAATTTTCAATGCCTTGTAGTTGCACGGCATCTTCCTTAAATTCTGGACATCTCGCAGAATTTAAATGGGTACCACCACGCTGAATAATACCACCAACCGAACCTAGATCAAGTTCTTCTAAATAACCTTTTACTAAGCCCTCATAACCATGTTTAATTCCGACAACATCAATTCCATGGAATGCTGCCTTACGAACAACCGCTCGAATAGCCGCGTTCATCCCAGGCGCATCTCCACCACTAGTTAATACAGCAATTTTTTTCATTGTCGAACCTCCTGCAGTTACTATTATTATTCACATTAACATGAAAAAACAAACTATGTAAGGGTTCTGAGGATACAAAAACATAACTTTTACATAAAAAATGAAAAGAATGCGCTTTCACACACTCTTTCCATCCAAAAACATCCTAAATCTAACAAATTTTCAAGAAGTCTGACGTTCAGATTGCGTAACTAGCTTCTTTAATTTTAATAGCTTTTTAATATGTTAAGAAACAAATTTTGTCTCTTAACGAGCAAATTCATATCTCCATATTTTTGATGCTATCAGAAGATAGCCTTCCAAAAATGTGTTTTATACTTCTGTATATTGTCCAATTTTTTTGAACTTCTCATAACGATCGTCAATTAATTGTTCTCCATTTAGAGAATTTAATGCATGAAGTGTAGTGCTGATGCATTCTTTAATATAAAGTGCCTGTTTTGCTACATTGCGATGGGCACCACCAATAATCTCAGGGACGATACCATCTATAACACCAAGCTCTTTTAAATCTGGTGCTGTTATACGCATTGCTTCAGCTGCTTGCTTAGCAAGGCTACCATCACGCCATAAAATCGACGCCGCTCCTTCTGGAGAAATAACCGAATAGGTTGAGTTTTCTAGCATAAAGACACGATTTGCAACACCTAATGCTAGTGCACCACCACTTCCTCCTTCTCCAATCACAATACTGATGACTGGTACTGTTAAGCCTGCCATTTCAACAAGGTTTCTAGCGATTGCTTCACTTTGCCCACGTTCTTCAGCAGCTTTACCAGGATAAGCACCTTTTGTATCAATAAAACAAATTATTGGTCGATTAAATTTTTCTGCTTGCTTCATCAAACGTAGGGCTTTACGATAACCTTCTGGGTGAGGCATACCAAAATTACGTCGTATGTTTTCTTTTGTTGATTTACCACGTTGGTGTCCGATTATTGTTACAGGTTGCCCTTCAAAAATACCAATTCCACCAAGGATTGCAGCATCATCACCAAAAGTACGATCTCCATGCAATTCAATGAAATTCTCACATATCGCTTCAATATATTGTAAAGTGGTAGGTCTTTCTGGATGTCTTGCTACTTGCACACGATCCCACGGCTTCATATTCGCATAAATAGATTGCTCTAATTGTGATAACCGTGTCTCTAGTTTCTCGATTTCACCCGTCATATCGACATCAGCTTCAGTAGCTATTGTTTTTAATTCATCAATTTTTTCTCGTAATTGGATAACTGGTTCTTCAAACGCTAAATTTTTAGACATGTTGCACGCCGCCTTTCGTATGCATTTTTACAAGTAAAGAAACTTGTTTACGTAAATCTTTGCGAGGGAAAATGGCATCAAGTTGGCCATGCTCTAATAAAAATTCTGCTGTTTGGAAATCATTTGGTAGTTTTTCTCTTACAGTTTCTTCAATAACGCGTCGGCCTGCAAAGCCAATTAATGCTTGTGGTTCTGCAATATTTATATCACCTACAGAGGCAAAGCTTGCTGAAACCCCACCAGTTGTAGGATGCGTTAAAATGGAAATAAACAACAAACCTTGATCGCTATGACGCTTTAAGGCAACACTTGTTTTTGCCATTTGCATTAAAGATAGTACACCTTCTTGCATACGCGCACCGCCACTAGCCGTAAAGAT
The DNA here is from genome assembly GCF_000801965.1 of Lysinibacillus sp. A1. NCBI lineage: Bacteria > Bacillati > Bacillota > Bacilli > Caryophanales > Bacillaceae > Lysinibacillus > Lysinibacillus sp. A1. Next base: position 151,577 of record NZ_JSZM01000001.1, on the reverse strand, counting down.
AATAAATGGCACACCTAATTCAGTTGCTTTCTCTACTGCGCGAGTAATTTTTTCGCCCACAACTGAACCCATGGACCCCATACGGAAGTGAGAATCCATAATGGCAACAACAATTTCTTCTCCATCTAATGTACCAACGCCTGTTAGTACAGCTTCATTCAAGCCTGTTTTTTCTTGGTCAGCTGAAATTTTCTCTACATATGCTGGGAAATTCAATGGATTGCTTGTTTGTAAATGATCGTCCATCGAAACGAATGAACCTTCATCCAAGAAATAGTCCACACGTTCTTGTGCAGTCATTTTGAAATGATGACTACATCTCGAACACACTTTATCATTCTTTTCTAGTTCTTTCGTTAATTGAATATGGCGGCATTCAGGACATTTTGTCATTAATCCTTCTGGAAATGCCTTTTCTTGTCCATCCTCTTTCTTTTTTCGATTACCACTAAATAAGCTACGTATTGCCATGTTTGACTCCCCCTTTGTTGTTGTCTAAGTGCTTTGTACAGTACTCATCCACTGCTCATAAGCTTTTAGTGCTTCTTTTTCGTACCCTAGCTGCATCGATTTCAACATAGTTTGAATGATTATTTTTTCATCTTCTGTTGAGTTTCGATTTAAACGGTCGCCATCATAAGCTGCCAATTGAAACCAGATTTTTAATGATAAACGATTACCTGTTGTGATTAAAAGTTCTCGCAATATATCACGACAATTAACCATACCTTCTAATTCTAGTTTCACAAAAAAACTATCCCACACAGGTAGTGTGCGAAGAATCTCTGTACAACTTATTACGCGAATAGCTTCCTTTTCATGAATTTGTCGCGTAAATTCGACATCTTTTTTTGATTTTTCATCTTCTAATATAAACATCGACAGGATTTCTACAAGCTGATGCTTATGTGTGGAAGCAAGAAAAGTACCACCACCATGTCTCGTTTCTATAAGACCTAGCAATTCTAGACTTCGCAATGCCTCTCTGACAGAGGATCGCCCGACACCTAGACGCTCAGATAAGACTCGTTCGGAGGGAAGCTTTTCACCTGCTTGAATTTTTTCCAATTTAATGAGTTGACGTAGTTGTTGGACGATTTCTAAAAACACTTTTTTTTGTTCGGTTTTTTTATCCATACGACTAACTCCCCTTATCAAAAAAGTGGTCAGACCACTTTTTAACGTTGACTCTAGCTTACAAAATAACTAATCAAAAGTAAAGAAAAAACTGCATAAAATTTAATGCAGTTTCTAAATTCTCGTTTCATTTCATATCATTTTCGTCGCTTGCGCATGTTTTACTTTAATTTGTGGTTTTCCAAAACGTCTTTCTATAGTTCCTTCTATAAACAGAATTTCATCTTCTATTAACAAGTCTTGAACGAATTGGAAAACTTGCGGGAATAACGTAGCGGAAACAGCTCCATGCTCATCCTGTAACTGGACAAAGGCCATCTGCTCTCCTTTTTTAGTACGAATTTTTTTCACTTCTTCAATGACACCAATCATTTTCACATACGTACCATCTCGCATCTGCTTTAACTCACGACAAGTACTATTCACATCAGCCCAATGTAGTCTTTCTTGCGTAACGGGATGGGCAGAAATGTAAAAACCTAAACTTTCCTTCTCATGCATCAATTTTTCCTTTTGTGGCATATCATCCACCTGCATATATTTTGGCTTCCCAAAGCTAAATTCTGTAGCAGTTGATATATCGATATCCTCAGTTGGTCGTAGGAGTTCAGCGTGTTTTAAAGCAGCGTCTATTGTCTTAATCAGTACTGCACGGTCTTTCTCTAAATAATCTAGGGCTCCAGCATAAATTAATGCTTCTATTACTTTTGGTTTAAAATGCTGTGCACTTAATGCCACAGCTAAATCAAAAAGATTATGCAATGCCAGAGGGTTTGTTTGGCGCAATGTATGGATATTCTCTATAAAAGTATGAGGGACACCTTTAATTCCTGATAAGCTATAACGTATTCCCTCTTGCTCGACAGTAAAATACTTTGTACTGTCCTTTAATGAAGGTGGATAAAATGAGATACCTTTGTCCTTGGCCTCTTGCACTAGCTGTTGAATTTTATCTATATTTCCCGTCGCATTAGATAATAATGCCGCGTAAAAGCTTTGAGGGAAATGAGCCTTTAAATAAGCCATATGATAGGAAATAACACTATAGGCTACAGCATGACTTTTAGGGAATCCGTAATCGGCAAAGCGGACAATTAATTCGTACACCTCTGTCGCCACCTGTTGATCATAGCCTTGTTTTAATGCCCCTTGCACAAAGGAAACCTGTTGCTCCTCTAGCACTTGGCGATTTTTCTTACTAACTGCACGGCGAAGTAAATCTGCTTGTCCCATTGAGAATCCTGCAAGCACAGAGGCAATCTTGATAATCTGCTCTTGATAGACAATAACACCAAAAGTCTCTTGTAAAATGGGCTCTAGCACAGGGTGAGGCATAATAACCATTTCTTTGCCGGCTTTTCGTCTAGCATAGACAGGTATAAATTCCATTGGACCTGGACGATAAAGTGCGTTTACGGCAGCAATATCTAAAAAGTGTGTAGGATGAATGTCTCGTAATGCTTGTTTCATACCTTCTGATTCTAATTGGAAAATACCTGACGTATCACCTTTTTGCAATAATTGAAAAGTCTTTTCATCATGCATAGGAATTCGTTCAAAATCAATCCACGGTCCACCGGCTTTATAAATGGACCAACGCATTTGCTCTAAAATAGTAAGATTACGTAAACCTAAAAAATCCATTTTGACGAGACCACGTGCCTCGATATCCCCCATCGGCCATTGTGTGCAATAGATGCCTTCATGTCCATCCTCTATAGGGACTGTATTTACTAATGGGGATGGTGCAATAACAACGCCTGCCGCATGGGTAGAGGAATTTCTCGGTAGCCCCTCTAGTTTTAGCGCTACTTCAAACCATCGCTGATGTCGTTCATTCTCAGAGAGCCAGCCCTGTAAATCATAGGATTCTTCTAAAGCCTTTTGTAATGTAATACCTGGTTTATTCGGTATCATTTTCGAAATTTTTTCCAATGTCTCTGCGTCGAAACTAAATACTCTCGCGACATCTCGAGCAACTGCTTTGGCAGACAATGTACCGAATGTAATGATTTGCGCCACATTGGCTTTACCATACTTTTGTGCAACGTATTGGATTACTTGATGTCGTTTACTATCGACAAAATCAATATCTATATCAGGTAAAGATATCCGTTCAGGATTTAAAAATCGTTCAAATAATAAACCATAGGCAAGGGGGTCTACTTGCGTAATAGCTAAACTATAGGCAACTAGTGACCCAGCGGAAGAACCACGACCAGGTCCAGTCAAAATGCGATTGTCTTTCGCAAAGCGCATAAAATCAGCTACTACTAAAAAATAATCAGCGAAGCCCATTGAACATATTATTTCAAGCTCATATTGTAATCGTTCTCGGTAACCATTCGGAATATCCATCTGGTTGAACCGCCCCTCTAATCCGGCAAATGCTTCTTTAACAAGTAAGCTCTCAGCTGTATCGCCAATTGGCACAGGAAATTTAGGCATTTGTACAGACATTTCTGGGATAATAGCGTGACAGTTAGCAAGCATTTGTCCACAAGACTCAAGCCACTCTGGTCGATCAGCAAACCAACTTTGCCACTCCTCTGCTGTAGGTGCAAAATAACCTTGTAAATTAGCTGTTAGCATCGTATCGCCAAGCTTGTCTCCTGTATCGATAGCTCTTGCTACTTCATATGCAAAATGATCATCAGGACGTAAAAAATAACAGCTTTGAACGGCTACAAGTGGAATTGTCTGCCCTTCACACCACCCTACAAGTTCTTTCTCATTAGCTTGCGCTACCCCTCCAGGTCTGGTAATTCCCATATAAAAATGATGCTGAAAGAGTTGGGCTAAGGCAGTAACTAATGCTTGCCAATCTTCTACATCACCTATATCATCTGAAGAAAGTAATGCCAAGCAGCCTGCTGCATAGCCCTCTAGCCATTTCCAAGGCAGCACTTCATCTTCCCTAATTGAAACTGCACTACTTATTTTCAATAAATGCTGATAGCCCTCCTGAGACTGTGCATACAGCACAAGAGGAAACGTTTTGTCATGCCATTGCACATTTATAGAAAGACCAATGACAGCATGTATATTTGCTTGCTGTATGGCTTTACAAAAAGGCAAAAGCCCGTACAATTTCGTATTTACGATTGCACAGGCTTGTGTCTTTTGTTCTTGTAAAAAAGGAATCAATTGCTCAAGCCGAATTGTGCTTTTCAATAAATCCGCGCTCGTATGCATCTTTGTGTATACGTGTGTCAAATGAATCCCTTCCTTTTCTTTTTAATGATACGCTTTACAAATCTCTTGTAATCTTTCGATGACGTCATCTGCCTCTTTCCATGAATAAGCAGTAGCTCCAGAAGCGAGCGGATGTCCACCACCATTAAACTCTTTTGCTAATGTATTAATAATAGGACCCTTTGAACGTAAACGCACACGAATTTGATCCTCTTCTTCAATAAATACAACCCATGAACAGATCCCTTTAACACTTCCTAGGCATCCTACCAGCAACGACGCCTCTGATGGTACAATATCATGTTCTGCTAATAATTCTTTTGTTAGTTTTACATGGGCTGCTCCATACTCATCCATTGTAAAGTTCTGATAAATATAGCCCTGTAAATTGAGCAGTTTTTGCTCCATTTCATACATACCATCAAAAATTTGATTTCGATCAAAATCATATGTAATCAGGTCTGCGGCTACTTTAAATGTTTTAGCAGTAGTACTTGGGAATTGGAATCTCCCTGTATCCCCTACAATTCCTGCAAATAATAATCGTGCAGCAGTATCTGACAGTTGCCAGTTCGCTACTTCCTTACCTTCCTCATACAGCTCGTAAATCATTTCACTGCAAGAACTTGCTGTCGTATCCACCCATAAAAGATCACCATAGGCATCATCATTTGGATGATGATCAATTTTAATCATCTTTTTTCCCTTTGTATAGCGTTGATCGTCAACACGTTCTGTATTAGCTGTGTCAGTCACAATGACTAAAGCATGTTCATAAACGTCATCCGCTACTTGATCAGGCTGTGCCATAAATGTTAAAGAAGCATCATGGTCACCTACAGCAAAAACCTTTTTCTCCGGATAATTTGCTAAAATCAATTCTTTTAACCCAAGTTGTGAGCCATATGCATCTGGATCTGGTCGTACATGACGATGAATAATGATTGTTTCATAGGCAGCAATTGTGTCGATGATTTGTCTTTTCACAATAAATTCCTCCAAAATGATAGTAAGAACCGTTAGCATTTTTTCAAAATTATCGTTACAATAATGTCTAGTTATGCTAGGAGGTTTACTATGCTCAATTTAATATTTGTGTTTGCGATAATTATATCTTTTGTCTTTTATTTTTATTTTAAAACAAAACAATTCCGTTCTTCATTACCAATCGCTAAAAATTGGTATAAAAGTAAGGCGAATATCGGCTTCGGTTCCTTCCTACTGTTTTTCGGATTCAATCAAGCCTACTTATTCCCTAGCTTATATACATTTATAATTGTAGCAATTCTTGTCGTGCTAGGTATCTTTGTCGTTGTAGAAAATACGAAAAAAGCGCGTCATTATGGTCAGTTTGTTGAGGAGGAATTCCGCATTAATCGATAATATGTAACAAAGGGATGACCAAGCAATTGCGCTAGGCCATCCCTTTCAATCCTTAACGTTCTAAAAGCTGGAACATCATCATTGCCTTACCAACAAGTATTTGTTGATTATACACTTCAAAATCCATTTTCACAAACTTACGACTCATGTCTAATATTCGTGGCTTGACTGTAAGTGTACTTTCCATTTGTACTGGTTTAATAAAGTAAATGGTCATATTCTCGGCCACTGCATCTCCACGTTTTCGACGCTTTAATGCAAATGAACCCACTTCAGCTAATAGAGTCGTGAAAGCACCGTAAGAAATCGCCCCGTATTGATTCGTCATTTGCGGTGTAACCTTAAACTCCACAACGAGCTCTTCATCACCAAGTACCTTCATCTCATTTTTCACTAAATCATCAATAGTTTCACCATGCTGTGGCTGTCTTTGAGCTAGCTGTAATGCTTTAAGTACGTCCTGACGACTAATGACTCCTTGTAAAATGTTATCATCATTTACGATTGGTAACAGATCAATACCTTCCCAAATCATACGATGCCCGGCTGAAGCAACACTCATCTTCATGGAGCCAGCAATTGGATTCTTCGTCATAACCTTTTCAATTAGCTCATTTTCTTCTCGACCAATAACGTCTTTTACAGTAATCATTCCGACAAGTTTATTTTGATGAGTGACAACTGGAAATGCCCCATGTGTTGTGCGTTCATTCATCTTTTGGAAATGACGGATGGTCTCATCATTTCTCAACGCTGCTGTGTCAGTCATTGGAACATAAATATCTTCAATAAATAAAATATCCTTTTTGATGAGCTGATCATAGATCGCTCGGTTAATCATCGTTGCTACAGTAAACGTATCATAGCTTGTTGAAATTATTGGTAAATCCAATGAATCAGCAAGCTGTTTATTGGCATCCGTTGTATCAAAACCACCTGTAATTAAAACAGCAGCACCTGCTCGAAGGGCATTTTCATGGGCTTTAATACGATTTCCTACAATCAATAAGCTACCTGCATCTGTATAGCGCATCATGTCTTCTAATTGCATGGCCCCTATGACAAATTTCGTTAACGTTTTATGTAGACCAGATTTTCCACCTAAAACTTGACCATCTACGATATTGACAATTTCTGCAAAAGTTAAGCGTTCAATATTTTCTTTCTTTTTCTTTTCAATACGAATTGTTCCAACACGTTCAATTGAACTTACTAAGCGACGGTTTTCTGCTTCTTTTATAGCACGATATGCAGTCCCTTCACTCACTTGCATTTCCTTCGCAATTTGACGTACCGAAATTTTATCGCCCACTGGTAGTGACTCGATGTATTGTAAAATTTTCTCATGTTTTGTAGACAAAATATCACCTATTTCCTAAGCTTCAATTCTGCTCTTAGTGTACCATATTTTTTATAAAAATATTTAATATAAAGTGATCAAATTGTTTAAAAACCCCCACCATTTCAACTACCAGCGTGGTGTCAATTCATATAGTACAGCATTATCAACGATTAGAAACAGTTTACTTTCTCACCAGCTTTTAAAATTTGAACCTCTGAATTTTGTACTAAATCAGCAAAAACCTGTGGATCTTGCTCAATAGGTGGGAATGTATTGTAATGAATAGGTACGACAATCTTAGGCTTTAAGAATGAAACTGCACATGCAGCGTCTTCTGGACCCATTGTAAAATTATCACCGATTGGTAGGAATGCTATATCAATTGGATGTCGCTCACCAATTAATTTCATATCACCAAATAGAGCTGTATCGCCTGCATGATAAATCGTTAACCCTTCAACAAATAGTAATATCCCGGCTGGCATACCCATATAAATAATTTCATTTGTATCAGTTACATAAGAAGAGCCATGGAAAGCTTGCGTAAACTTCACCTTCCCAAAATCGAATTCCTTAGCCCCTCCAATATGCATTGGATGTGTTTTTACTCCCTGCCAGGAAATCCAATTGGCTAATTCATTTGGAGCAATAACTAGCGCATCTTTTTTCTTTGCTAGTTCTACGGTGTCTCCAACATGATCATTATGACCATGTGTTAATAAAATAATATCTGGTGCTTCCTCAGCAACCTTTAAATCTGTTTGTCCATTACCGTTAATAAAAGGATCAATTAAAATTGTTTTCCCATTTGTTTGTATTTTGACAATAGAATGTCCATGATAGCTTATTTCCATCTTAATGTCCTCCTTGATTTATAAATGAAAACCCCTCCATTTTAATTCGCTACCCATGCGCTTTTTCCCTTTTTTTGATATGCTTGTACAGAGAATAATCGTATCACTCTCTAACAATTTTATACGTTGTTAGATCACAATTATTCAGTGATAAAAAGGAACAGCCATTTTCTTTAGAAAATCGAAGTTTCCTCATTAAAATTTCCAATGTACTAAAAAGGAGGACATATTTATGTCAAAGGTTGAAGAAATCCAAAGTTATTTGCAGCAAAATCACATTGATGCGGCATTTATCACTACTCCTGACAATGTTTTTTACGTTTCAGGCTTTAAAAGTAATCCACATGAGAGATTACTAGGTGTCATGATTTTTAAAGATGCTGAACCTTTTCTAATTTGTCCGCAAATGGAAATTCCAGATGCAAAAGCGGCTGGTTGGTCTTATGAGGTTATTGGCCATCAAGACACTGACAATTCGATGGAGGTCCTTGCACAAGCCATTACATCACGTAACATTCAACCAACTACGTTTGCCATTGAAAAGGCACAGCTCATTGTGGAACGCTTAGAGGCCCTACAGCAGTCCTTCCCACAAGCAAATTTTGTACGTCTAGACGAAAAAATTAATGCAATGCGCGTAATTAAGGATGAAAGTGAATTAGACAAATTACGCAAGGCTGCGGAGTTAGCTGATTATGCTATTGAAATCGGTTGCAAGGAAATTGCTGAAGGTAAAACAGAAATGGAAATTTTAACAGCCATTGAAAATGCTATTCAAGATAAAGGTTGTAAAATGTCCTTTGAAACGATGGTACTGAGTGGCCCAAAAACAGCCTCTCCTCATGGTCATCCAGGTGCACGAAAAATAGAAAAAGGGGATATGGTACTATTTGACCTTGGTGTCATTTACGATGGCTATTGCTCTGATATTACGCGTACAGTTGCCTTTGGAGAGCCAAGTGAAGCACAAAAAGAAATTTATCATGCTGTGTTAGCAGCTAACCAAAATGCAGTTTCAGCTGTGAAACCTGGTGTACGTGCTATGGACTTAGATAAAATTGCACGTGATACGATTACCGAAGCAGGATTTGGAGAATATTTCACACATCGTCTTGGACATGGTCTTGGCATTTCTGTACATGAATTCCCATCTGTTACAGGAACAAATGACATGACAATGGAAGAGGGCATGGTCTTCACGATTGAGCCTGGAATTTATAAATCAGATGTAACAGGTGTACGTATCGAGGATGATGTTGTTGTAACAAAAGATGGTGTGGAAGTATTAACAAAGTTCCCGAAAGAGTTAATCATTCTATAATATAAAAAGGAAGCATCCAAATGCCTTCCTGTCTTTTTATTCCATTGAACTAGGATCTTTACTAGATAAATGTTTAGAAGAAAAATAACAAAATCCTTCGAGAGTGAATTTCTCGAAGGATTTTTCATTTTTACATGTAATTATTGAATAAGCTCATCCACATTTACATATGGAAGTCCTTGTGAATCTGCAACAGCTTTATATACTAGTTGTCCATCTAAAGTATTAACACCTTTTTTCAGTGCAACATTGTCTAGGCAAGCTTGTTTATAGCCTTTATTCGCAATTTGAAGTGCGTATGGAATTGTATTATTTGTTAAAGCAATTGTTGATGTACGTGGTACTGCTCCAGGCATATTCGCAACTGCATAATGTACAACGCCGTGTTTTACGTATGTTGGATCATCATGTGTTGTGACACGATCTGAAGAAGCAAAAATACCACCTTGGTCAATAGCTATATCCACTACTACAGAGCCTGCTTGCATTGATTGAATCATTTCTTCTGATACAAGCTTTGGTGCTTTTGCGCCTGGAATTAATACGGCACCAATTACTAAATCGGAAGTTTTTACAGATTCTGCAATATTATAAGGATTAGAAATCAATGTTTGAACATCACGACCAAACATATCTTCTAATTGGCGTAAACGCTCAGGGCTTAAATCAATAACTGTTACGTCTGCTCCCATACCAACAGCGATTTTCGCAGCGTTAGTTCCCGCGATACCACCACCGATGACTGTTACTTTACCGCGTTGTACACCTGATACACCACCAAGTAGAATACCTTTACCAGCATGATTTCTCTCTAAGAACTGTGCACCGATTTGTGTAGCCATTTTACCTGCTACTTCACTCATCGGTGTTAATAATGGTAGTGAACCATTTGCTAATTGAACTGTTTCGTAGGCAATCCCTACAACTTTTTTATTTAAAAGTGCCTGAGTCAATTCAACTTCTGGCGCTAAGTGTAAGTAAGTAAATAAAATTTGACCTTCATAGAAGTAATCATACTCAGAAGCTACAGGCTCTTTTACCTTCATAATCATCTCTTGCGACCAAGCTTCTTTAGCAGTTTGCACAATATGGGCACCAGCTGCAATATAATCAGCATCCGTAAAGCTTGATCCTAAGCCTGCTCCAGTTTCAATGTACACCTCATGGCCTGCATGTGTTAAAGTAACAACTCCTGCTGGAGTCATTGCTACACGATTTTCATTGTTTTTAATTTCCTTTGGAATACCAATTTTCATAGTTTCCTATCCCCTTCCATTACGTAAAAAATCAGCATCATTTATGTAATTAAAAATTGATGCACCCCTTGCAATTCCATATTACCAAACAAATAAAAAAAAAGCTTTAATTAAAATAAATACAAATAAAATTTCTAACATTTCAAAAATACAAAATATTTAAACGGTGATTTTACATACTAAATTATTATATTTATAAAATAAAAAGGAAAATTATAGTGATATATACTCTTCGATTACGAAAGCCAAAATTACGTTTACACGTTGCTAATAGTGGGAATTAAGTAATTATATTTTCTTCATGAAATGCCTTCACTTTTTCATAATTTTTCTTCCGGAAAGTATTTCCTTTAGAAAATCATTTGGTATAATCAACATATACAAATCAGGGAGGTTTTTCAAATGGCTAATCATTATAAAAGCATTGTGGTTGCAGTAGACGGTTCTAAGGAAGCTGAATACGCTTTTCGTAAATCAATTGACGTGGCGAAGCGTAATGAGGGTTCTGTATTAAATTTAGTGAATGTTATTGATACACGTTCATTCGCTGCGATTGAAGCATACGACCGTTCCATTGCAGAACGTGCTCAAGCATTTTCTGAAGAACTATTAAATGGTTACAAAAAGCAAGCTGAAGATGAAGGTATCGCAAACGTTAACCTAATCATCGAATATGGTTCTCCAAAAAATATTATTACTAAAGAGCTTTCTAAAATTGTAGACGCAGATCTAATCATTTGTGGTGCAACAGGTCTAAATGCAGTAGAGCGTTTCCTAATTGGTTCAGTATCTGAAGCAATTGTACGTTCAGCTAATTGTGACGTTCTTGTCATCCGCACACCTGAAAACTAATCAGCAATACATAAAAAGGTATCCTACTGTAGGATACCTTTTTGACTTCTATGAGCAATTACTTGCCCTCTTTCCACATTTTCACTTTTTCAAAGAATAAAGCAAGTGCCTGTTTGTTTTGCATATTTGGTACTTTTGCTAAAAGCACTTCTTTAGGTGATTGACATTCCTTCGATTGCTTTTGCAAGATGACAATGCTCTTTTCTAATGATTTATTGGCAAACATGGAATCAGGTAGTTGAATAATCGCTTGAATCCAAGCATGCTTTTGAATGTATTTATGAAGTTGCTTAGACTGCTCTGAATCAAAAAGATGTGATGGCGCAAGGAAAAATAAGTAGCCACCTTCCTTTGTATAATTCATAGACTGCTCAATAAATAAATGGTGGGCATAACTCATTCCCTCAGGCGCACACAATTCATACTCAAGGGCAATTTCTTCATTTGGATAATAACCAACAGGTAAATCACATACTACTGCATCTACAGGATTTGCCAATAAATCTTGTAAGGCATCCTGACGATATAAAGAAATCGGTTGCTCTGTTAAATCAGCTGTTGCTGCAGCCAAACGTATAAGGAGCTCATCTACCTCTACACCAGTAGCCTCTACTTTACCATCTAATAAATTCATAACTGTTAGTAATAAATTCCCCGTACCTACTGCTGGATCCATAATCGAAATTTTGTCATGCTCAAGACGTTCAGCAAAAATTTGTTCAACAAAATAGCCCACTAATAATCCTAACGTATCAGGCGTCATTTGATGGTTTGGTTGAGAACTTTTACGCATTCCTTTTAGAATGGCAATTTGAATAGACTTGCGAATATCCTCTTTTGTCGCATCCTTTTGTGAGAAATCCACTTCTCCATCCAGCCACGCCTCTAGCCCATCTAGTAACCCCTCTAACAAAGTTGTATTGTGTTCTTTTTCGATTTTTTCAGCATGCTCATTTAGCATACCAAATAATTTCTCGATGTTTTCCATAGATAACTTCCTTTCAAGCAGAAAAGAGCCGTGACAAACACTCGTCACAGCCCCTTTGTCTAGTATTATCTTAGCCTAAAAGCAGGCCATTATGCTAGTGCTTTAACAGCTTCAATAGCCGCTTCATAGTTTGGATGGTCTGTTGCCTCAGGTACATACTCAACATATGTTACTTTATTGTTTGCATCCACAACAAATACTGCACGTGTCAGAAGACGTAATTCTTGAATATACACGCCATAAGCCTCACCAAATGAAAGGTCACGGTGATCAGAAACTGTTTGAACGGCATCAATACCTGCTGCCCCACACCAACGTTTTTGAGCGAATGGAAGATCCACAGATACTGTATAAATCACTACATTATCGCCTAAGTTAGCTGCTTCTTCATTAAAACGACGTGTTTGCGCATCACATACACCAGTATCTAATGATGGTACTACACTAAATAAACGAATTTTCCCCTCTGAATCTTTTAATGTTACAGGTGAAAGGTCATTCGCTAATACTGTAAAATCTGGTGCAGAATCGCCCACCTTTACTTCATTACCTACTAGTGTCACTGGACCATTTTTAAATGTTACTTGTGCCATATAAACGCCTCCTAATCTTCATATGTACATAATATTACTAAATGAAGGGAATTAATTGCAACTAAGATAGCTTACTTTATTCTAAGTGTTAGCTAGTAATAGAAAAGACTGTCTCTTCATTTGAGACAGTCTCTTGTTTATTGTTCATTTTTTTCTTCTAGTTTTTCTAGCTCAGGTTTTCCCTCTTGTTCAATAGAAGCTATCTGCTCTTCCTTTTTCTCTATAGAAAGTGGCACCAAGTTCTTTTCAATATAGACTTTCTCATGCACCACGGTTGTATCGGCGAAATAATCATGCAACCCTTGATTGTCTGGCAAAATAACTACCAAAATATAGAGAGGCATCACAATATTATTAATCATACGCCCAATCCATTCACGGAATAACACATCTGACCAAGTAAGGTTATCATGCTTTAATGAAATAACACGTAGCCCAAATACCATCTTCCCTAGCGTTTGACCAAAGAATTTCGTCATAAGGACAAAATAACTGTAATAAAGAATCGCAGATATAATGGAGATTGGAGCATACCAAACTGATTCTGATAAGGACCAGTCCATTAAATAAAAGATAGGATTAATGAGTATGCCAACTACAGCAGATACAATAAATCCATCCAATAGAAATGCCCACAATCTGATCCAAAAGCCTGCCGTTTTTAATGTGTAATTTTTTTGACTTGTGGAATCTTCCGTGCCATTGTTAAAAAAGCCATTTTCCATTGAGGGTGAACCTTGCATAACAACTTCATTGTTTGTCATTGAACTCCCTCCTTAATATTCACCGTATAAATACATCATTTTCGGTGCATTGTAATCAGTCATAATTTTCATTAGCATTTTTTCTTCTGCAGAAGGACCGAACATAGAGCCAATTTTCATTCCAACATAAGATTGCCATCCACCCATATCATAGGCATATTCAAATAATACAGCATCTTCTAGTCCAAAATCTGCGCGTAAGGCAGCAATGGCAGCTTCTTCGTCGCCAATTTCATCAACTAAACCTGCTTCAAGTGCTTTTGTACCGCCAAGGATACGTCCATCCGCCACTTTCTTCACATCAGCTTCTGACATATTACGTCCTTGTTCAACGATATCTACAAATTCTTCGTATGTTTCATTGATCATATCCTGCATCATCGCTCGTTCCTCTGGTGTCACATCACGCATTGGGCTTAGCATATCCTTATGCTCGCCAGATTTAAACGTTTCGAATTTGACACCTACTTTTTCAGCCAATGCTTGATAATTAATAGATTGCATGATTACACCAATCGAGCCTGTAATTGTATCACGATGGGCAAATATTTTATCTGCTGGAGCTGAAATATAATAGCCACCAGATGCTGCCATCGAATCCATCGATACATAAATTGGAATTTGTCGTTCTTCTTTAATTTTTAATAGCTTTTTATAAATTTCAGCAGATTCTTTTACCCCTCCACCCGGAGAGTTAACACTTAAAACAATCCCTTGAATCGTATCATCGTACAAAATATTATCCAATTGATCTAAGAAAAATTGATGATCATATGCAACAGGTTGCCATAGTGAACTTGATCCAATATCTTGGATTGTTCCATCTACCTTTAAATAGGCAATCCTTTTATCATAATTATCTCCTTCAATTACATTTTCATATACATCTAGGTTATTTCCTGCCATTAAACTGTCAAAATTACCTAGGAAATCTGCTTTAAATAGTGCAAAAATGGTATTAATCCCTAATGAAAACAGTAAAAGAACACCAGCCACTATCAATGCAACCCACCTTTTAACATTCATGTCTTTCCGCCTCCTTAACTCGTAATACGTATGACTTGCTCATTTGTTTCATTTTTTTGCAATAATATGCAAAAAGTTTTATTCTATTTATTTCCTCATAATACCTTACCTAAAAATATAAAAAAAATCAAAGTTCATTTCTTTGCATGAACTTTGATTTTCGACATTATTTCCTAGGAAATGATTATTGTACAAGCTGTTCTAATTCTTGTTGTCTTAATTCGACACGTCTAATTTTACCAGATGCAGTTTTGGGTAACTCCGTAACAAATTCAATAGCACGTGGGTATTTATAAGGGGCCGTTAATGATTTGACATGATTTTGAAGGGATTGAATAAGCTCTTGATTACCATTAACACCATTATGAAGGATAATGAACGCTTTAACGATGTTTCCACGAACTTTATCGGGACTTGCAATGACAGCAACCTCTTTCACAGTCGGATGCTTCATCAGCGCATCCTCTACTTCAAAAGGTCCAATTGTGTAACCTGAGGAAATAATAACATCATCTCCGCGGCCTTCAAACCAAAAATAGCCGTCCGCATCTTTATAAGCTCGATCCCCTGTTATATACCAATCACCACGAAATTGTAAATTAGTACGTTCAGGATCATTTAAATATGTTTTAAAAAGTGCAGGTGTTTCTCGATGAACAGCAATATCACCTACTTCTCCTATAGCAACTGGCTCGCCAAAATCGTCTATAATGTCAACGGTATTGCCTGGCGTAGGTTTACCCATCGAACCAACTCTTGCGTCCATACCAACCATAGTCCCTACAAGAAGTGTATTCTCAGTCTGACCATAACCATCTCGCACTTGTAGATGGAAAGTGTCTGAGAATTTTTTAATGACTTCACTGTTCAATGGTTCACCTGCTGAAACAGCTTGTCGAATTGAACTGATGTCATACTCCTGTAAATTTTCAAGTGCTGCCATAAAACGATATTCTGTCGGTGTGCAACATAAGACATTCATCTTAAATTTTTCAAGCAACGCTAAATATGTTGCTGCATCAAACTTTCCTTTATAAACAAATGCAGTGGCACCGCTGCCTAAAATCGCGAGAAACGGACTCCAAATCCATTTTTGCCATCCTGGTGCTGCAGTTGCCCATACAATATCATTTTCTTGTACGCCTAGCCAGTGTGGGGCTGTTGTCCGTAAATGTGCATAGCCCCAGCTATGAGTATGAACAGCAGCTTTCGGGTTACCTGTTGTGCCACTTGTGTAAGCTAAAAAGGCATGGTCTGTACTTTTTGTTGGTGTAGAACTTATGTAAGTTGTTGGTTGCTTTCGCATTTTGTCTACTAACGGCTGCCATGGTTCATGTGCATCTCCGATAACAAATTGCTGTATATTTTGTAGATTTCCTACTTGATCAAATTGCTCAATATAGGGCTCAAAGGCTACTACAGCTTTAGCATCAGCATGATGAATACGATACTCAATATCTTTTGTTCTTAGCATTTCAGAGCTTGGAATGATTGTTAATCCCGCTTTTAATGCAGCAATATAGACAATGTATGCTTCTACTGAGCGTGGTACCATCACTAAAATGACATCACCTTTAGTTAATCCATTTTTTGTAAAGACATGTGCCGCCTGATTCGCTCTTTCAAGTAAATGTGCGTAGGTGATAAATTGTACATCATAATGCTCATTATAAATAATCAATGCGTTTTTAGTTGAATCCTTTGCATATTTTTCAAATTCATCTGTTATGTTGTACCATTCTGGTGCTACTAATTCTTGTCTATTCATGGCAAATGCCCCCTTTTGTTAAGACACATTATACTCCTTTCTTAGTATTTTCAATGGTTTACACTTGATTTAAGTAAAGTCATGACAACTATCATGCTTAGCTATATGGCATCAGTCACGTTTTGTCGATAGGAAAACTTGCTATTGAATACATACGAAAAGTATGGTACATTTTGGTCAACTAAAAGCAAGATTGCAGGGGGACTCATAAAGAGTTGAGAAGGTAAAACCTGACCCTTTGAACCTGTTAGTTAATACTGACGTAGGGAGCAATGAACATCGTTTTTTCAGATGAAAGGCTCTTTTTCGTGCATTTTTACGTAAAAAGGGCCTTTTTTGCATGCTTACGTCCACCCATAAAGGAGGACTAAAATGATTTTTCAAACAATTCGTCAACAACAACCGCTTATTCACTGTATAACTAATTATGTCGTGGCTAATTTCCAAGCCAATGGTCTATTGGCATTAGGTGCCTCTCCTGTCATGGCTGATGATAGCCATGAGGTTGAGGAAATGGTCGCCAATGCAGACGCTCTTTTAATCAATATTGGTACACTAAATGATCGAATAAAAGAATCAATGCTGTTAGCAGGAAAAAAAGCAAATACCCTTGGCATTCCTGTTATATTAGATCCGGTTGGCGCAGGTGCCACAGTTTATCGCAAGGAAACCGTACACCTATTACTTTCAGCTATTCAATTTGCAGTCATACGTTGTAACAAGGGAGAGCTTGCGGCATTAGCCAATGTGGAATGGCAACAAAAAGGTGTTGATAGTGGTGAGGGATTTATTGACATAGAGACTGAGGCTACATTATTGGCTCAACGCTACAACTGTATAGTCATTGTTACAGGCAAACATGATTTTATGACAGACGGTGTGCAGAGCGAATGGATTACAGGTGGAAATTCACAAATGACTGAAGTAACGGGTACAGGCTGTTTACTTAGTGCTATATGTGGAGCAGCCTTCTCTTCAGGAGATGATCCGTACAGCCAATTAGCGGAAACACTCACATACTATAAAAAAGCAGCTGAGTTAGCATCCGCATTTACAGAGGATATTGGGGATATTCAAATTGCTTTGCTTAATGCCTTACATCGTCTTTCAAAGGAGGGTGAGGCTTCATGCATATTGTAACGACAATTGCAGGCTCAGATAGTGGCGGTGGCGCTGGTATTCAGGCTGATTTAAAAACATTCCAGGAATTAGGGGTTTTTGGCACCTCCGTTATTACAGCATTAACTGCTCAAAACACACTTGGTGTAACAGGGGTTTTCCCAATTGAAGTTGACTTTGTTGAAAAACAATTTCATGCATTACTAGAAGATTTTTCGATTACTGCGATTAAAACAGGTATGCTTTATTCCTCGGAAATTATTCAAGGTATTGCACACATTATTGACGATTTAAAAATCCCACTAATCGTTGATCCCGTTATGATTGCAAAAGGTGGAGAAAGCTTATTGCAGCAAGAGGCTATCGAGGCCATGCGCATGTCTTTACTTCCTCTTGCTACAATTGTGACACCAAATATACCGGAAGCAGAGGCACTTACGGGAAAAAAAATAAATCAATTCTCGGATATGGAGGAAATTGCTCAATGCTTTTTCCAACTAGGTGTTCAATGTGTCATCATTAAAGGTGGGCATCTACCCAATTCGTTATATGCAATTGATTATGTATTTATAAAAAATGACAAATCATTTTCCATGCAGTCTCCTCGTATTACGACGAAAAACACACATGGTACAGGTTGTACATTTTCAGCAGCTATCACTGCTTTTCTTGGTCAAGGTTTGACCATTGAAAAAGCTATTATCGAAGCTAAAAGATTTATACAATTAGCCATTATGCATGATTTAGCCATTGGTAAAGGTCATGGCCCCACAAATCATTTTGCTTATCAGCTGCATAAAGGTGCCTGCGAGGTGAAGTTACTTGAAACGTGAAGATTTACAGCTTTATTTTATTATGGGTACAAGCAATGTTTCCCAACAGGAACCTTTAGCTGTACTCGAACAAGCGCTACGGGCTGGCATTACTATGTTTCAATTACGCGAAAAGGGTCCTTATGCATTAACAGGATTAGCTTATGAGCAATTTGCCCACCAATGCCAAAAACGATGTCAACATTACCGTGTGCCGTTTATCATCAACGATGATGTGGATCTAGCAGTTCGACTTGGTGCTGATGGTGTTCATATTGGTCAAGATGATGAACAAATTGCCATTGCACGTAAGAAAATGGCAAACCGGCTCCTTGGCGTTTCTGTACATTCACAGGAAGAACTACAAACGGCTATTGACCATCATGCGGACTATGTAGGAATTGGACCTATTTTTGCCACAACATCTAAAAGTGATGCACAACCACCATGTGGCACAAATTTTTTACAGCAAGCTTCCAAGTTGCAACCTAACTTGCCCATCGTAGCTATAGGTGGAATAAATTGGACAAACGCTAATATTGTTTTGCAAGCTGGTGCTGACGGAGTTGCTGTTATTTCTGCTATCTGTGACAGTAAGGATATTGTACAAACAGTATCCATGTTTAAGTCTTTATCTCGCATAAAATAATGATTGATAAACAAACTAAAACCAGTGCCTTTTACGGTCACTGGTTTTGAGTTTATAAATGCTTAGTTAGCATTTATTAGTTGTTGTTGTTTGGCATACCTTTTAATTGAGATTCTGCCATTTGTACAAGACGTTTAGTGATTTCACCACCAACGGAACCGTTAGCACGAGCTGAAGCGTCAGCCCCTAATTGAACACCAAATTCTTGTGCAATTTCGTATTTCATTTGATCAAGTGCTTGTTGTACTCCAGGTACTGCAAGCTGGTTTGAACTGCGGTTGTTGTTTGAAGCCATGTTTCTCACCTCCTTGTGAATATAGAATGTGCGTTATTAGATTTTTAATACAAAAAAAATAAAGGTAAAATATACCTCTATTGGCATTTGGCGAACTATACAAAAAAGCCGTCTCAAATAAGCTATTTGAGACGGATTTTGAAATTTTGATTTATAAAAGATCAGCAAACTTATCTTGCTTTTGCTCTTCTTCTTTCTTAGGGAAAATATAGACCTCACGATTTTTGACCGCGCGTGCTATCAGTTCATCAAAATCAGAAAAGCTTTCGTAATGCTCAACCTTTTCGAGCTTAGGCTTTGTTTTAGGACTAGCAGGCGTAAAGATTGTACAGCAGTCCTCAAAAGGCTGAATAGATGTTTCATATGTGCCGATTTGTTCAGCTAACTCAATGATTTCTAATTTATCTGATGAAATTAACGGTCGTAAAATAGGTGTATTCGTTACTGCATTTATTGCCGTTAAGCTTTCAAGTGTTTGACTTGCTACTTGTCCAAGACTTTCTCCTGTGACAATCGCAAGAGCACCGATTTCTTCTCGCACTAGATCAGCAACCTTCAACATCATACGACGAGTTGTTGTCATCGATACATTAGAAGGTACTTTTTCTTTAATCAGAACTTGTATTTCAGTAAAAGGAATAACATGCAATCGTATATTAGCTCCAAATTTCGTTAACTCATTTGCAAGCACTTTTACTTTTTCCAATGAATTTTCGCTTGTATAGGGCGGACTAAAAAAGTGAATGGCTTCTAAACGGACTCCGCGTTTCATCATTAAATAACCTGCAACTGGACTATCAATACCACCTGAAAGCATTAACAATGACTTCCCGTTTGATCCTACAGGCATTCCGCCTGCACCTGGAATGACTTGTGCCATCATATAGGTTGCATCATGGCGCACTTCTACTCGTAACTCAATATCAGGTTTCTTCACTTTAACAGATAAATTATTAAATTGAGGTAAAACATATCCACCAATCTCCCTTTGTATCGCGTGTGATTCTAATGAGAAGGTTTTATCGGTACGTTTCACTTCCACTTTAAACGTATATGGCTTTTCTTTAAATGTCTCCATTATCGTAATCGCCAGTTTTTTCATACTTTCCATATCTTTTTCACATGCTGCAACAGGACTAAATGATTGAATACCAAAAATTTTAGGCAAACCTGTTACTAGTGTTTGCATTTGTGCTTCATCCTCTATCGCAATAAACATTCGATCACGTTCTGTACGAATATGGAGATGTCCTAAATCCGCAAAAGCATGACGGATATTTTCACGTAAACGGCGGATAAAATCCATCTTGTTGCGACCTTTTGTAGAAAGTTCGCCATATCTAATTAAAATTTCTTTCCAAATCATTACTTTATTTCTCCTTTAAGCTCTAGCATTACTTCTGCTAATACTTGTTTAAACTTTTCAATATCTTCGACAGTGTTATGTGCACCAAAACTAATACGGATGACACCTTTTTTATAATGCTCATCTAGATGCAATGCTTCGACAACATGACTTGTTTTAGTTTGCTTCGAAGAACAAGCACTGGATGTTGATACAATAACGCCTCGTTTTTGCATCGCATTAATGATGACTTCCCCTTTTAAATCGCGAACACTGAAAGATAAAATATGTGACGCTCCCTGCGGAGTCGATAAAATATGAATAGCTTCTCCATATTCGTGTAGCTGTGCAAGTATTTCATCATGCCATTGACGATAATTTTTTGCATGGTCATTCATAGTTTCGATGGCCATTCGAGCTGCCTTTGATAAAGCGACAGCTTGTGGAACAGCAACAGTCCCACTACGCAATCCAAATTCTTGGCCACCACCAAGTGCAAATGGCTGCCATCTTATCGCTTTACGAAATGCTAATACACCGGAGCCTTTAAAGCCATGAATTTTATGGCCTGAGATTGAAATACAATCCGGTCCCTCTTCACCCTTAAAGGATACAGCCAATTTTCCAAAGCTTTGTACAGCATCCACATGCAAAGCTGCCCGGCTCATTTCATGGATTAATTTAGCAGCTTCCCCTATCGGTTGAATCGCACCCATTTCATTGTTTACATGCATCATACTTACCAAAATTGTATCTTTACGTATTTTTGCACGAAGTTCATCTAACGAAATAACACCATGCTGATCAACATTTAAATATTCCACTTCAAAGCCCTCTTTTGAGAGCTGTTTAACAGTCTCTAAAACAGAAGGATGTTCTATTTCAGTCGTTAAAATATGCTTTCCTATATGTGTATTACTCCGTGCTATTCCAAAAATCGCCGCATTATTCGATTCTGTACCACCTGAAGTAAATAGCACATTTTTTGCTTCTGTTTGCAAAATATCTGCTACTTGCTCACGTGCACGCATTAATAAATCATTTGCTTCAACACCCATCGCATGGATAGATGCAGGATTGGCATAATACTGCTCATTCACAACCATAAACGCCTGTAGTACTTCTTTTAATGGTTTTGTTGTGGCACTATTATCTAAATAAATTGTATCGTTCATTATATTTTCACACACTTTCAAAACGTTGATGTAACGGTTTTTATCATAACGCAATCTGTGAAGATTGACCACTAACTTTAACGATAATTCATATTTTAATCATTAGAAAGGATGGTACTTACAATTTTTTTAACATCGTAATAAATTCCGTTGGCGTACTAAATTCAAGCTCTTTCACAAATCCTAATTTTTCATAAAGGAATATCGCTCGCTTATTAAATTGGGCAACTGTTAAACGGAGTGGCATAGCGTATTCTTGCTGGATATTATTTATGATGAATGAAAAGAATTTTGTACCAAAACCTTTTCCTGTTAGCGTTGGCTTCATGCCAATACCAATATCTATATACTCTTTTGAATAAGCGTTGAAATCATGTCCTTTTGGCACTTGGGCAGCTGACCCTGTGCAATAAAAACCGATTAATTCCTCTTGTTCATTCATAATGGCGAAGTAAGGATTGTCAAGAAATTCCCGCAAGGATTCCTCGGATAATTCATTATTATAAAAATCATAGGGCTCTTCGTATTGCCAACATATAATTTCCTGAGCATACTTTTCGTTCATATTTCGAATTAATAGTTCCACTCGTATCACATCCTTTACAAAATTTAAAAAGAAAGCTGTCTAAAAAGTAATTGCTATACTTTTTAGACAGCACAAATGTAGTTTTAATTTTTTGCCATAGACTGTTCTGCAACCATTTCTTGGATGCGTTTTAATGCACCTGGCTCCATTTCTTCCACCGCTGTCCCTGCTTCCTCTAATGCTTTGGAGTAGCGGAATTGATGGAATGCTTCCTCAGCCTCTTTTAAACGTGCATTTAATGTCGGATTAGATGCACGATGACGATTGCCATACTGAATAATGCGCTCAATAAGCATTACATTCTCTATTAATTCATGTGCTTTTGCTTTAACATCCTCTACACAAAGTGTCGCAGCATTTAAATTATTATGAACCGTTCCCATATTAAGCGGAACTTCCTGCAGACTTTGCATAACTACATATATATGCTCTGCCGCTTCATCAAGTCGTGCGTCCATCTCTTCTGGGACTCCTGGAATATTCGCCTTATTTAGGAGACGATCTGTATCTTGTAATATTTTCTTTAAGTTTTCGACTTGAGCACGGGCTTTATTTTCATCAATACGAAGTTTCTTCATTGTATTAGACAGATGACCTTGCTCTTCATGGATTCGTTCAAGCTCTTCACTTATTTCTATTAATTCTTCTTGCAAGCTTGAATACGCAGACTTTTCTTCTTTGACACGCATGGATAATAAATCATAACGACGTTGCAGTGCTTCCAATTGCTTTAATGCAGCTTTTGGAATTTCAGCATCCTTTTCGTTTAAGTGATAGCTTTGTTGTACATAGGTTGCCTCATCACTCACTGATTTTGTAGACGTTATAACGTTTGTGATTGAGCTTAATAAACGATCACAATTTTGATCCACATAATTTTTAGCAATAACCTCTTTTTCCAGTAAATCATAAAAATGATCGATTTCTTCATTTATTTCTGTTACACGAGGTTTAACAACCATTAAATTTAGCTCTGCTAGGTCATTTTTTAACGAAGCAAATTCGTTTTCATACTTATTTAATGCCTCTGCTAATTCTAAATGCTGCAGATAGTAAGATTGGTCTTCCATTTCCCGTTGACCATTACGCAATTCCTGAACTGCTCCTGGGAGCTTAACTTGTAATTCCGTCAAAATTGTTGGGACATCATTAATATATTCGAATGTTTGCTGTGATTCCTGATTTAAGCTAATTACAATTTCCCTTGCTTGCAAGTAATTACCCTCATTGGTCAGAACATCAAATTTTTCAAACTTCTCAACAAATTCCTCTAGCTTTTTCTCCAGTGCAGGTAGTGCTACACCGAAGGAATGCTGGTGTGCTAGCAATGTTTTTCTCGCAGAACGGTAATATTCCTTTAACTGTTCAATTTCAATTCTATTTTTTTCTTCGCTGCCAATTAATTCATTTAATTCCTCTAAAATTTTATCTTTATCTTGGTCACATTTTTCAATATAGTCTTCGATTTCACGTTCAATTAATGTCGCTTTTTTAAAACGAAGTCGATTAATTTGATCTTCTGCATCAAATAAAAGTGAATCGATTTTAGTCATATGTACATCGATGACTTCATCCCAAATATTGCGCCATCGTTCAAACATTTCTTCCGTTTCACCGTTCATGTTCAAAGATTTTACTTTTGAAATTTCTTCATTTATAGGTTTATGTTGTATTTGTAATTTTTCATTTTCAAGTTTTGCAATAATTGCAACATGTTTTCTTCGCATCATAAATCCTACTATGGCTAAAATTAATAGTAGGATAATCGGAATGATGATATACTCCATCGTAAGCCTCCTATTCTACAATAAACGAATTGGCTAGTTGTATTTATTATATACTATGTTTTCGCCTTTTGTACTAAAATTTAAGTGATTTTCAGAAAACTGTATTTTTGCTATTGTAAAATATCAAAATAGCGGTCTATAGATCTAAAGGAGTGGTACATTTTGAAACGTGATGGGCATATACATAGTCCTTATTGTCCACATGGCAGTTCGGACACGTTCATTCAATATATTGAAAAAGCAATTTCTCATAATTTCACTGATATAACGTTTACAGAACACGCCCCATTACCAGACGGTTTTATTGATCCTACACCACAGCAAGATAGTGGGATGAAACCCGAGTATCTTATGCCATATATTAAAGAATTACAATGCCTGCAAAAACAATATGCAAAAGATATTCGTATTCGTATTGGGTTAGAAGTTGATTATATCAAAGGATTTGAACAAGAAACTCGTCATTTTCTTGATACATATGGACATTTTTTAGATGATGCCATCTTGTCAGTTCATTTTTTACAGTGGCAGGACACCTTTGAATGTATCGACTTCTCTCCCGAATGCTTTATTGATTTCTCTAAGAAAGTTGGCTCTGTTGAACAGGTGTATCATTTATATTATGATACAGTCCTACAATCTATAAAGGCAGACCTTGGTTACTATAAACCAAAACGGATTGGACACCCATCACTTATTCATAAATTTCAGCTAGCACATCATGAGAAAATAATTGACGGCACTCGAATTCACCAGGTTTTAGACATGATGAAGCAAGATGGCTATGAATTAGATGTAAATAGTGCTGGTTTAAGTAAGCCATTTTGTCTGGAGCCCTATCCACCATTTGCCTTTATCAATTATTGTCATGCTATTGAATTACCTTATGTATTTGGTTCAGATGCCCATAGCGTGGCTGATTTACATCAACATTATAATGTTATATTACCGATCTAAATAACTTTTAAACGAGGTGCTTATATGTTTACACAAATTAATTATGAAGGATCCATTGCTGACCAATATCTTACACTATCTAAGCAATTAGATGCACTACTAACTGGCGAAACAGATCAGATTGCAAATTTAAGCAATGCTTCTGCCATTCTTAATCAATTTTTAACAAATATTAACTGGGTCGGCTTCTATCTCTTACAAGATGATGAGCTTGTACTTGGACCATTCCAAGGTCTACCTGCCTGTGTTAGAATTCCGGTTGGCCGTGGAGTTTGTGGAACTGCAGTGGCAACAAAAGAAACGATTGTTGTCAAAGATGTACACGATTTCCCAGGACATATCGCCTGCGATGCTGCCTCCCAATCTGAAATTGTCATACCTTTAATGAAGCAAGGTGAGATTATTGGTGTACTTGATATCGATAGTCCTACTGTGAATCGCTTCTCACAGGATGATCAAGATGGCTTAGAGCAATTTGTTCAAACATTATTGCTTCACATATAAGGTGTTAAAAAATTGCCCTGAAATGGATTGTCATTTCAGGGCAATTTATTTTATAGTACCTTTTACATTAATGCCATCCATCTTATTGATTTGTTTGAAAAGAATCACCATGGATGCAAAAACGATTTTTACCACTATTTTTTGCTTCATAAAGAGCAGTATCGGCATGTAAGAAAACAGATTGGAAAGCCGGTCGGTCTTGATCATTCCATGTAATGAGACCTGCTGAAATCGTTACTTGAGGGTCCGTGGCACTTGGGATTACTTCAACGATGGCTGCTGCTAATTCTAAAGCTTCTTTTTCACTGATATTAGGTACATATACAGACATCTCTTCGCCGCCCCACCTTGCACAAATTCCTCGACTACCTATTGTTTCCCTCAACTGAACGGCAATCTGCATAAGAATTTTATCACCCACTTGGTGACCATACGTGTCATTAATTCGTTTAAAATTATCAATATCAATAAGTAAAAACATACCTGATTGATCATACTCAAGCGACTTTTCTACAAAATGATCTAGGTAACTACGTGCATATAGTTTTGTTAAATGATCCAAATCGACCATTTCCTGAAGCTGTGTTCGTAAAATAGAGTTTGCAATTGCTAAAGATGAGTGGTGGATTAAAGACTGCATTAATTTAAAGCTATCAAACGAAAAGAAATACGGCTCTTTATGTAAGACGATACTAAAGCCATTGATCTTTTCCTCCATTAGAATGGGGATAGCCATTATGGAACGATAATCAATTTGTTTAGAGGTTAATCGACTAAAATCAGCTATAAACAGCGGATCATTAGTTTGAGTAAAATGTTGTTCAACATGCTTAATATACGTTTGACCCTCTTCAGAACTAAATAACGAAGTACTTGCCCCCGTTACTTCAAAGGTGTCATCTTTTTTAAATGCGAAGCAAACTTCCATTGGTTGAAAAGATTTTAGTAACTGCTTTTGTAGGAAAAGTAACATTTCATGAATGTCAATCCTCATATTTAAACGATGTGATGTTTCATTGATAAGCTGTAAGTCACTGACGAGGCGATGCGACTGATGATATAACTTTGCATTTTCTAGTGCATTTCCTGACGCCTGTGCAAGCATCCGTACAAAATCTTTTTCAGTCGTTGAAAAAAGGTAAGTAGTTGGAGCACTTACTTGTAATATGCCATAAATTGCCTGCCTTCCTTTAATAGGAGCATTTAATAATCGGCAATTTAAATCACTCGCAAGTTCAGTTGTTAAATCTCCTGATACAAAAGCCTCAATAGTTGTAGGTCTTTCGGATAAATAATCAAAAAGCTTAATATCGATGGTCGTGTGTCGGTCTTGATCATTCGATAATATAAGCTCTACATTGAATTCAGGGAAGTTATCCCTTATATTTTTCAATACATTTTCTAAAATTAAATCAATATCCATTGTTGAATGAAATAAATCAGTCATGTTATATAGTTTTCTATATTGGTCTTCATTTATTTTTACATCTAAATTATCTTTCATCATTTGAAGAGCCTGAGAAAGTATTTCTATACATTTTTCGCCGTAATCTGAGGTCATAAAGTCTGTCCAAGACTTTGTTGCCTCCACAAGTAATACACCAATGGGATTATTGCCCTCTGCTTGGAAAAGCACCATATCTGTCATCATTGAATAGGCCTGTCTTGCCTTTAATATATAAGGAATTTTCACTACTTTTTGTTGATAAAAACTAGCTTCGATCATCAGCCATGACACAGCATTTAGCTTTGTTTCAATTGTTAATGAAGCCATCTCCTCAATAGGTATTAAAGAATTACCTTCAAAACTAAGAAAAGCTACATTATCAATTTCCAAGTGTTTCTTAAGACACTGTTTTAATGAATAAAAATACCCATTAAAACTAGCTTGTTCTTCATTAGAACTCACCCAAAAGCTCAAAACATCAGATTTTATATATTTTAGCGTTTGTAAATGGTCTGTCATGAAATCACCTTTTCTATATAACGTCCAAATCAATTACTATTAACTTATAATATATTATACATAATTTGTGTCATTTTGACTATGTAAATTCTCCCTTACTTTTACATTTTAGATTTTACAGCGTATCTTTAACTATTTCTGACACATTAGGAATGTACAGTGAGGAAATTCCTACTATACGCCTGTTACAAAATTTTAAATACTAATAATTGACGTACATGTCCTAAGCAGTTACAATGAAGGTTGTGTAAAATAAACGCAGCAGTGGTATAAGCTTATATTGTATTTTATTCCTCTATTTTCTTCTGTACAACTACTTAGATAGTCAACTATTAAAAATAGATGGTGTATCGCGTAACCTAACGGCTGCATAGGCGAAAATACATGAAAATAAAATGCGTGTAAGAATGGGTACTACTGGTTTTTGTTTTACAACAAAAAAACCAAATTTAAAGGAGGAGACAACAATATGTCTCGTTATACAGGTCCATCTTGGAAATTATCACGTCGTCTTGGTATCTCACTAAGCGGTACAGGTAAAGAAATCGAAAAACGTCCTTACGCACCAGGACAACACGGTCCAAACCAACGTAAAAAATTATCAGAATACGGTTTACAACTTCAAGAGAAGCAAAAACTTCGTCACATGTACGGCATGAACGAACGTCAATTCCGTACACTGTTTAACCGCGCTGGTAAAATGAAAGGTGTACACGGTGAAAACTTCATGATCCTTCTTGAAACTCGCCTTGACAACTTAGTTTACCGTTTAGGTTTAGCTCGTACTCGTCGTGGAGCTCGTCAATTAGTTAACCACGGTCACATCTTAGTAGATGGCAAACGCGTTGACATTCCATCATTCAGCGTAAAACCAGGTCAAACGATTTCTCTTCGTGAAAAATCTCAAAACCTTGCTGTTGTAGGTGAAGCAATCGAAGTAAACAACTTCGTACCTGACTACTTAACATTTGACGCTGACAAAAAAGAAGGTACATTCACTCGCCTTCCAGAGCGTTCTGAGTTATCAGCAGAAATCAACGAATCATTCATCGTAGAGTTCTACTCTCGTTAATTTTTTAACGATAGAAATCTTCGGATTCTTAAACCCCGTAATCTTGGTATACCAAGTGTTTACGGGGTTTTTGTTTTATATTCACTTTCTGATATTATAACTTGGCGTTTTTACTTCAATAAAATTATTTACTTCATCAATAAATATAGTTGCAGTCCATCCGCTTATCGATAAAAGAAAAAAACCAAAATGAATTTCTCCATTCTGGTTAAAGTCATACTATTTGAGTTTCCCATAAAATAAATAGCTTGATTATAAACTTATCTTACCATTTGTTAATTATAATCGCTCTAAATCTTGGTACTCTTTCATATAAGGGCCATCCTCTGCTACAAATGAATGATACATGGCCTTTACTGCAAAATTTTTCTCTAATCCCATTTCAGATTTTAGCTTTTTTAATTCATCATGCAGTACTCGATGTTCATTGATAAGCTTTAGCATAACTGTTTTATTATATTTCATTACATCCGTCCTTTTGTTTAATTACAACTTTGAAATAATTAAATTCTGTTCTGTGGTTCTGCATTTAATCGATTTTTTCCTTCTAAATACGCATTAATGCACCATTAGGCTTTGGTAATTCTTGAGCTGATATCTGATTCATTTTACAAAAATGTTGAAAAAATTGTTGTGCCTGCTCTCGTTCATTTGGGTCACTTTTCAACGACATGATATCAAGTAAAATTTGGGCCATCCATATATTTTCAAAATAACGGTATTTACCAGTATTCCATGTCATTTTGTCAGGAGATTTTTCGTTTGTATAATATTTCCAAAAAAGCAGCTGATCTGATTCCTGTTCTGTAAGTTGAATTCTGTAGGTCGAATGAGCAGGAATATATCCATTTTCACAAATTTTGCCGACAAAATCTTCTTTCACCATATAGATACCTAAGATGCGTCTTTCTTTTTCAAGCTTACTGGAATCTATTGCTGTTAATAGCACAGCGCTATTCGGGTGCAAGCGGCTCGGCTTGTTTGGCTTTCCTTTGTTATTACCACTTTTCAATACTCCTGAGAAAACTTTCCACTCTGAAAAAGCAGTAATCTGTTCTTCCGTGTCACACCAAAAAACCATTTGTGATGCAGGATGAAGTTTATGGTTTTTCATAAGTTTTTCATGTTCCAAGCGAAGTGCCAGTTTTTTTCGTTGTAGATTTTTTTCCTCTTCCTTCTTCAATTCCGCTTCTTTTCTTTCATTTTCCTTTTTTTGTATAATCTCTTCAAGTGACTTAGCATCACTTTTATCATGCAGCTGTAGATGTTTTCCAAATACATCAGGGAAAACAAACTTTTTATTTTCAGATGCGAAATCGATTTCAATACTAGAATCATTATGCTTAACGATACTACCTACGCCGAAACGCTTGTGCGTAACTTTCTTATTGATTAGATTCATTATTCTAGTCCTCCTTATGGAATAAAAAAACTCGGTTACCATTAGATAATAAATTAATAATTATTCAACCAACTTCCTTAAAAGTTTACAAAACTGTGTTAATTTTTTCTTTAGCTTTAAAAAAATATAAAAAAAGCGCCCAAATTCTATCTGTAAAAAAGACATCGGATTTTGAAATACGATTTCAAAAAATGATTATAAGACTATTATAACATTTTTTGAAAATTTCACAAATTTATTATTGACAACATATTTTATATTAAGGTAAAATTATAATTTATTCTCTGAATTTCTTTAAAATAAAGACCTAAAACAAGTCTCGAAACTTCTTGAAAATGCCAGTAAAAATAACCTCTTGTCCCACACCTCCTCTATAAACGAAAACAAATAGTCTCAGGAAATGATTCTACAATTATGGACCATATAAAAAACCCCAATTTTGCAAATGATTATTGCAAAAATTAGGGTCAGAATTTGTTTAAACCAAGCTGATCGTATCTCTCTAGATACCAGCTCATTTTAATAACTAAAATTTAGCCTGATTTGTTTATTAAGGTTCAGGGCTTTTTACCATTTAATCGTAATTTATGAACAATCAATTCGAACCTACGCTTCTTCCACTTTTAATCATAAGCGCAGAAACTAATCCAATACTAAGTGTTGTAGCAAGAAGAAGGAAGGCTACAGTAAAGCTACCAGTTTGGATAAAATAAACAGATATGAATGGTGCAACACTTGTTCCAGCAAATAAAATGACTGTATACATAGAGACCGCAATCCCTCCCATATTCCAGCCTAACTGACTAACAAGTGTTACTAATGAAGGAACCGCCAGTGCAATCCCACCGACAAATAAAATACTAATAATCGTTAAACCAGCTATTGTTGAAACAAAGCTCATCACCGTTAGTGAGATAATCGAAAGACATAAGGCCATTTTTAATACAAATAGTACATTAAAACGCTTCGCTAATTTACCTGCAAATGGTGACATCACCATTCCTACTATCCCAAAGGCACGAATGTAAATGAGGTTTTGACTATTCATACCGAAGGAATCACTCGTTAAATATGCACCTAAAATAATATACATACTGACAAATGACATTAATAATACAAACGCAATGATATAACTGAATATCAAATTTCTAATGGTAAAAATAATACCGATTTTCTTCAGAGGAGCACATATATTTTTAGATTGGTTCTGAAGTACTCCCTTCGGTAAGATCCACACGACTAACAAAGCAGTTATAACATACACGGAAGCAAGCACATAAAAAATGACGTGCCAATGACTATGTTCACTTACATATCCACTAAACACCTGCCCAACTATACCCGCAACAAGAAATCCCGTACTGATAAAACCAATGGCCCCAACTTTTCGATCATTTGGAAAAATCTCAAGAGTATAAGCAAGTGCTACTGGTGAAAATGTTGCTGCCGCAAGCCCTTGTAATCCTCTCAATAAAAGAATAACAGAAAAATCATTAACTAATCCTAGAAGTAACGTGATCATGCTTAGTGAAAAAAGCCCAAATACAATGACATTTTTTCGACCATATTTTTCTGATATCGCACCATAGAAAAAACAACCTAGTGCAAATCCAAGTGAAAAAACACTTGATGTAAAGCCTGCTTGAGCCAATGAAATATTAAAATAATCACTGAATAAACTAATCAGAGGTATTGTTAAATAGAGACTCGACATCACTACCATACCTGTCCAGGATAAAATAGTTGTCATTAAAGCATAATTTTCTCGATTACCTGAAATTACAATACTCATTAAATAAATCACCCTTTTAGTTTGATTAACTTATAGTTAGATAATCTAATTAAACGATTAAAAATTAAACTGTACCAACATAGCTACAGTTTAACGCTCCACATTTAGTTTTCTTTGTATTGATGTTACTAATTTACTCACTAGCTTCTCAAATACTTTTCGTTCATCAGGCTCCAAATCAATTAAATTAGAAGCACACGACGACCAATATGTCGGTAAAACTTCAGCTATAAAAGTACGACCTTCATCCGTTAAACTTACATAGATCTTCCTCCGATCTTCCTTACTATGATTTCGTACAACAAGATTTCTTTTTTCTAACCAATCGAGCATTGACGTTGCAGATGCTCTCGTAATTCCCAGTCGTTTGGCTAAAGCAGACGGAGTCGCATGTCTCTCCCCATGTAATGTCAGTAATAGCAATAAGTCTAATTTACTTTCTGTAATACCGAAAGGAGCTAACTCATTGTCTGTTACATCTAAAACGTAATCACTTAACCATAACAACATTAAACCCAATTTCGCATCTTCATGATTTGTTTCATTTGATGAAGACATCTGAATCAGTTCCACATACGGCTCTATCCCTAAGGCTGGTAAATCATCTTCATTCATGTACGTTTTCTTAAATTTTGTCATTGAATCACCTTTTAATTAGATTATCTAACTATAAACCATCCTAACTATAAATTTAGTTGAAGGCAAGCACTTTATTTCCACAAATTTCTTCAAAATAAAAGCTACTCCTTTTTTAGTGCAAACACAATGCCTCTCAATGATCATAATCCCCTCTCACTTTGTGACAATTTTATGTACTTTAAAATAGTAATTACTTAGTTTCAAAATAATATATTCACTACCTTAATATTAAAAATTAAATATCAGTTATTTACTATTCTTAGACCACTTCAAATAGAACCGTTTTCCAAAAAATATATTTTATTTTTATAGTAAAACATTTTCCAAACCATATTATAATCAATATTCTTATACAATTCTTATTTTTAAAGAACCTTTTGATAAGCTAACTTTTTTGTAAAATAATAACAAGGATAAAATGAACAATTTTAATAAAAATACGAGTTGAACTTTAACAAAAAATAGAATACGATGAATTCCGAAAGGTGGTTCACCATCATTCAAGCAATAATAATTTTTAAAAAGGGGTTGGAAGTATGTCAGACGTTCTAAAGCAATTTGTTATGCCGAAAACAAACTTATTTGGACCTGGAGCAATTCAAGAAGTTGGTAAACACTTAAATGATTTAGAAGTGAAAAAGACATTAATCGTAACAGATGAGGGCTTACACAAATTAGGTCTCTCTGAACAAATTGCAAACATCATTACAGCTGCTGGAATTGATGTAGCAATTTTCCCTAAAGCAGAACCAAATCCAACAGATCAAAATATTGAAGATGGCATTGCAGCTTACCATGCTGAAGGCTGTGATTCAATCGTTTCTCTTGGAGGAGGGAGCGCTCATGATGCAGCAAAAGGTATCGGACTTATTGCTTCGAATGGTGGACGCATTCACGATTATGAAGGCGTTGATAAATCACAAAATCCACTTGTGCCATTAATTGCTATTAACACAACGGCTGGTACTGCTAGTGAAATGACTCGTTTCACCATTATTACAGATACAGCACGTAAAGTGAAAATGGCCATCGTTGACAAACATGTGACTCCGTTAGTTTCGATTAACGATCCAGAACTAATGATTGGTTTACCTCCTGCTCTAACAGCAGCTACTGGTGTTGATGCATTGACACATGCTATTGAATCATTTGTTTCGACTAATGCTACACCAATTACGGATGCTTGTGCTGAAAAGGTACTTCAACTAGTTCCCGAATTCCTACCACGTGCTTATGCAAATGGAGCTGATTTAGAGGCACGTGAACAAATGGTATATGCCCAATTTTTAGCTGGTATGGCCTTTAATAATGCTTCACTTGGCTATGTCCATGCAATTGCTCATCAGTTAGGTGGCTACTATAACCTACCTCATGGCGTATGTAATGCGATTTTATTGCCACATGTTTGCCGCTACAATGTAACAGCACGTACGGAGCGCTTTGCTCGCATTGCTGAATTATTAGGTGAAAATGTGGAAGGATTAAGTAAACGAGATGCTGCTGAAAAAGCTATTTCAGCGATTGAAAAGCTATCAAAAGATTTGAATATTCCTAGCGGCTTCCGTGAACTAGGTGCAAAAGATGAGGATATTGAAATTTTAGCAAAAAATGCGATGCTAGATGTATGTGCTGAGACAAATCCTCGTAAGGCAACACTAGAGGATATTAAACAAATTATTACAAATGCAATGGGCCCTATCGTAAAAAAAGAGACATCGCTTGAAGCTGTTGCTCTTTCATAATTAATGTTAAAAACAAAAGGTGGAGATAAACAAAGCGTTTTCTCCACCTTTTTTCTATGCACTAAAATAAAAAAAACGTAGACACATTGTTTAGAATGCAAACTCTCGCTATACTTTTCTTAAAAAAGGATAGGAGATAACAATATGCGTTTAATCTCGATATGCCCAAGCAATACGGAGCTTGTAGCCTATTTAGGACTGACAGACCAGCTTGTTGGAGTAGATGATTTCTCCGATTGGCCATCCAGCGTTAAAGATTTGCCACAGCTCGGCCCAGATTTATCTATTAATATGAACGATTTAGAGGAATTACAGCCCGATCTTGTTCTTGCTTCATTAAGTGTGCCTGGAATGGAGAAAAACATCGAGGAATTGCAAAGAAGAAATATCCCACATATTGTTTTTAATGCTAACTCGTTAGAGGAAATTGCTCAAGACCTCCTTTCACTCGGGAGAGCTTGTCATGTAGAAGAACGTGCTAAAAAAATTGCGGAAGAATATTTGCAATCGATTGACAAAATGCGTACGGTTGCAAAATCCCTCATGAAGAAACCTACCCTTTATTGGGAATGGTGGCCGAACCCTATTTTTACACCAGGAAAAATAAATTGGCTAACAGAAATTAGTGCTATTGCAGGTGGAGTCAATTTATTTCAGGATGTCGAACTAGCCAGTGTTCAAACAGATTGGACAGATGTTGTTAAACGAAAGCCTGACTACATCATGATGGCTTGGGTAGGCGTAGCTTTTGAGCGTATACAGCCAGCCAACTTATTAAAGCGCCCTCACGCTAGTGAGCTACATGCCGTGAAAATGGAACAGCTCCATGTAATGGAGGAATGGCTTTATTGTCGCCCTTCTCCCCGCCTTATTGAAGGGGCTTTAAAGCTAGCTAAAATATTGCACCCTCAACAATATGAACATATAAAATTGCCAAGTTTTTTATCATAAAAAAACAACATCCCCTTTTTGGTCGGGGGATGTTGTTTCAATCATTACACAAACTTCACCATATGATATTTTTTCTTACCGCGACGAACAACGCTAAATGCATCCTCTAAACGATCCTTTGCATCGAATACATATTCTAAATCCGTCACTTTTTCTCCATTGACACTAATTGCACCATTTGAAACGTCCTCACGCGCCTGACGTTTCGATGATGAGATGCCAGCTTCCACTAGAAGGTCTACAATATTTTTATCTTCCTTAGCCATTTCAATAGAAGGAACATCTTTAAAGGCATCCTTCATTTCTTCAGCAGAAAGTGCTTTTAAATCGCCTGAAAATAACGCTGCCGTAATACGGATAGCTTGCTCTAACGCCTCTTGACCATGAATTAATCGTGTCATTTCCTCAGCAAGTGCTTTTTGAGCCTTACGTAAATGTGGCTCTTCCTCTACAGAAACAGCTAATGCTTCAATCTCTTCACGAGTAAGGAATGTGAATATTTTCAAGTATTTGATCACATCTGCATCAGCAGCATTGATCCAGAATTGGTAGAACTCATATGGAGATGTTTTCTTACCATCTAACCAAACAGCACCACCAGCTGTTTTACCAAATTTCGTACCATCAGCTTTCGTTACTAATGGAATCGTAATTCCAAAGGCTTTAGTTATTTCTTCATGAGTTTTACGAATAACCTCTAAACCTGTTGTAATATTACCCCATTGGTCAGAACCGCCTACTTGAATACGACAATTGTAGTGGTTGTATAAATGATTGTAATCAATCCCTTGAATTAATGTATAAGCAAACTCTGTGAAAGATATCCCCGTATCAAGTCGAGAAGCAATTGTATCTTTTGCCAACATGTAGTTAACATTAATTAATTTCCCATAATCACGTAAAAATTCAATCGTATTTATATTGCCGATCCAGTCACGATTGTTCACAAGTTGAGCACCATTACCATCTTTAGCAAAGTCAAAAATACGTTCTAGTTGACCGCGGATACCTTGAACATTTTTATCGATTTGCTCCACAGTTTGCAATTGACGCTCTTCTGAACGGCCTGAAGGATCTCCTATCATACCTGTAGCCCCACCCACAAGTAAAATTGGACGGTGACCAGCTTTTTGGAAACGACGTAAAGTTAAAAGCGGAACAATATGTCCAATATGCATAGAATCTGCTGTTGGATCTACACCACAGTATAAAGAGACAGATTGTTCTTCTAATAATTTTGCCATACCATCAGCATCTGTTTGTTGATATAGCAGCCCACGCCATTCTAAATCTTGTAATAATTCGTTTGTCATGATGATTCCTCCTATTGATTGAAATTCGCTACGTGCATGGACAAATTCATGAGATAAAAAAAATCCCTACACGCAAACAATTGCATGCAGGGACGTTAAATTGTAAATTAACGCGGTACCACCCGGCTTGAAGATGTCATCCACCTTCCACTTCATTCAATCGCCTTTATCGCAGGCGCGCACGTCTAAGCTCCAAGCACGTAATTCATCTCTACATTATGACCAGTTTTCACCAACCACTGGCTCTCTAAACAGGGAATATAGAAACTACTCCAAACTCTTCATCACTAGAAAACTATAACCATTATTCTAAACGAATCTATTTCAAAGTCAATAACTATGTTCGAGCTAAAACAATATGTGCTATAATAAACAAG
This sequence comes from Lysinibacillus sp. A1, assembly GCF_000801965.1. Classification (NCBI taxonomy): domain Bacteria; kingdom Bacillati; phylum Bacillota; class Bacilli; order Caryophanales; family Bacillaceae; genus Lysinibacillus; species Lysinibacillus sp. A1. The sequence goes on along the minus strand of NZ_JSZM01000001.1, from coordinate 114,615 downwards.
ATTTTAGGAGGTCGATACATTGAAAGATTGGATTGAAAAAATCAATGCAAAGATCGATACATTAATTGAACAAAAATGGATGAAGAAATTACGTATTTCAGGTAGCGTTACCTGGAACTTATTTTTACTATTTTTAGTCTTTGCATTGGTTGGCACTGTATTTGTCGGTTCAGTAGGAGCTGGTTATTTCGCTTCTCTTGTAAAAGAAGAGCCCTTACGCTCAAAAGAAGAATTGCGAGATCAAATTTTTAGCTATGAAGAAACAAGTGAGATTTATTTTGCCAACGATATTTATATTGGAAAATTACGGACAGATTTAGATCGCCGTGAAACTTCACTTAAAAATGTTGCACCAGATGTTCTTAATGCTGTACTAGCAACAGAAGATGAATATTTCCGTGAACATAACGGAATTGTACCAAAAGCGGTTATACGAGGCTTATTACAAGATGTTACGAATTCTGCTACACAGACAGGTGGCTCTACCCTAACGCAACAACTTATAAAAAACCAAGTATTAACCAATGAAGTTTCCTATGAACGTAAAGCAAAAGAAATTTTACTTGCTATGCGTTTAGAGCATTTTATGACAAAAGAAGAAATATTAGAGGCTTATTTAAATATTATTCCATACGGTCGTAACTCTTCAGGGCGCAATATTGCAGGTGTAGAAACAGCCGCGGAAGGGATCTTTGGTGTGAAAGCTAAAGATTTATCACTAGCGCAAGCAGCTTACATAGCTGGTATTCCTCAGGCGCCATTTGCTTACACACCGTTTACAAATACGGGTGAACTGAAAAGTGAGGAAGCTTTAAAACCAGGTATTGATCGTATGAAAACAGTTCTTTATCGTATGAAAGAAGCTGGTTATATTGACGATGCACAATATAAAGAAACACTTAATTATGATATTGCTGCTGACTTCCGTGGTCCAGAAATGCGAGCGGAGGATCGTTATCCATGGCTTACATATGAGCTTGAGAGTCGCGCAAAAGATATTATTGCAGAAAAACTCGCAGAAGATGACGGTATTGACCCAGAGCGATTAAAAACAGAAAAGAAATTAAAAGATAAATATAAAATCTTAGCAGATCGTGATGTTCGCTCAAAAGGTTATCGTATTTATTCAACCATTAACAAAGATATGTATGATGCCATGCAAAAAGCTGCTAAGGACTTCCAATATTATGGCCATACGTATACTGGTAAAGGGAAGGATCCTGTAACTGGTGAAGAAATTGATATCGAAATGCCCGTACAAGTGGGTAGTATTTTAATGGAAAATACGACGGGTCGAATTTTAAGTTTTGTAGGTGGTCGAGATTTTAATACAACTCAAGTTAACCACGCAACACAAGCTTATCGTTCAAATGGTTCTACGATGAAACCATTACTTGTTTACGCTCCTGCTATTGAGTACGGGGTAATTGGTGCAGGTAGCCCACTCGTTGACGTAAAATTCTCAATCGGTTCATGGAGCCCAAGTAACTATATTACTAGTGATGAACGAGGACTTATTCCAGCACGCGAGGCTTTAGCAGATTCTCAAAACATATCAGCGTTACGTTTATACAATGATATTATTAACAAACGTCCTGCTGATTTATTAGTAAAAATGGGATTCACAAAATTACACCCCGATGATTTCACTAACCTAGCAACTGGTATCGGTGCTTTAAGTGAGGGGACTACTGTAGAAGAGAATACGAATGCCTTTGCTACTTTTGCAAATGGTGGTCAATTCGTTGATGCTTATATGATTGATCGAATTGAAGATCAAGAAGGAAATATTATTTACAAACATGAAGTAGAGCCCGTTCAAGTATTTAGTCCAGAAACGTCCTATATTGTGACGGATATGCTACGTGACGTGTTAACAAAAGGAACAGGAACTCTTGCACGTAACACATTAAAATTCTCTTCAGATTTTGCTGCAAAAACAGGGACTTCTCAAGAGTATAAAGATGTTTGGTTAGTTGGTTATAATCCAAATGTATCTCTAGGTGTTTGGATGGGTTATGACCAACCTCGTACATTGTACGCATTTAATAATACGTACCAACAGCCAAGTGTTCGTGTCAATAAACTATGGGGTACTTTAATGAATTCCGTTTACGATGTGGCTCCTGAGTTTATTGATCCACCAACAAGCTTTAAGGCACCTAAAAATGTGGTGACCGCTTCGTTCTGTGGTATTTCTGGGATGGCACCTTCTGCAGCCTGTGCAGACGCAGGTTTAGTCCGTTCAGACTTATTTAATGCGAAAGTATTTTTACCTACACAACCAGATGATAGTTTAGCTGCTTCAAGTGTTGTAACGATTAAAGGAAAAACTTATAACGCATTACCAAGTACACCAGCAGAATTTGTTAAATCAGGTGGCGCAGGTATTAATCAAGCGTTCATTAAACGCATGTTAGGCCGTCTTGGCGGTAATCCAGCAAGTTTATTACCAAAGAATTCAACTTTATCAAATTCATCTGTTTCAGCAGTTGATTTCCCTGCAGATGGAAGTGCACCTGCAGCGGTAACGGCATCCGTAAATGGCTCAACTTTATCTTGGACGGAGTCATCAAACGATGTAGTTGGTTATCGAATTTATAATGTTACAAATGGAGGCAACACATTAGTAACGTCCGTTCTTGAATCTACACAAAGTATTACGGTTGCTAGTGGACAAGCCTATGTTGTAGTGGCTGTAGATATTACAGGCTTAGCATCACCACATTCTAATGTAGCCTCTACTGGTGGTAGTGATGATGAACCTGACCCAGAGGATAATGGTCAAGAGACAATTCCACCGACAACACCGCCTACAAATGGCAATGGGTCTGGTAATAATGGGAACGGTTCAAACAATGGAAATGGATCAGGAAACGGCAATGGATCTGGTGGCAATGGCAACGGCTCCAACAACGGCAATGGGTCTGGCGGCAATGGTAACGGCTCTAACAACGGCAACGGTAACGGTGGTAACGGCAACGGCTCCAACAATGGCAATGGATCTGGTGGTAACGAATCAGGCCAACCGGAAGATGGCTCAAACGGAGGAGACAACAGCAATACTACTCCCCCAGAAACGTCAAGCCGATAAACAATTTCGTTTCAGTATCAAACAGACTTACTACAATTCACTTTTGATTTGTAGTAAGTCTATTTTTTTGTCATTATTAAGAAGACTACTATTTTGAAGGAGAGGGAAAATATGAACATATTAGTTTTAGGTGGCACACGTTTTTTTGGAAAAAAATTAGTGGAACTTTGCATTGAGAATGGACATGATGTAACGATTTTAACACGGGGTCAAAGCGGCAATCCTTTTGGGACAGCTGTCAAACAATTAATAGTTGATCGGGATAACCATGACGCACTAGAAAATGCTCTCGCCCATACAACATGGGATATTGTTTATGATAATATTTGCTACTCTCCTAACGAGGCACATACTATTTGTGAGCTTTTAAAAGGGAAAACGAAAAAACTTGTCTTTACGTCTACTCTTTCAACCTACGAAGTAGATGGCAAGATGAAAAAGGAAGAAGATTTCGATCCTTACCATTATCAAATTCTTATGGGGGATCGAGAAGAATTTTCCTATGGAGAAGGAAAACGACAGGCTGAGGCAGTGTTGTTTAAAGAAGCTTCATTCCCTGTTGTTGCCGTACGTTTCCCAATTGTTATGGGCGAACATGATTACACACGTCGCTTGCATTTTCATGTTGAACGTATTTTACATGATCAGCCAATCTCATTACCAAATATCGATGCACAGATGAGCTATATTACAGATGAGGAAGCTGCTGAATTTTTATATTTTGTAGGCGTTACGCCTATAGAAGGACCGTACAATGCTACGGCTTCTGGTGCCATTTCATTGAAGGAACTTCTTGCATTGATTGAAGAAGAGAGTGGAAAGCGCGCAAAAATTTCTCTTGTTGGTGGCGATGAAGAATCACAATCACCATATGGTGTACCAGCTGATTGGTATATGACGAATGCGAAAGCAGAGAAAGCAGGATTTACATTTACTCAACTTCGTGATTGGTTGCCAAATTTAGTTAAAACTTTAGTAAAACAACTTCAATAAAAAAGAAAAACAAAGAGTCTGCCAAATACGCAGCAGATTCTTTGTCTGTATATTAATATAATATAGTCTTTAAAATAGCGACGGCTTCATCTATCTCTTCCTTCGTTACCGTTAAAGGTGGCAATAAACGAATAACATTCGGACCTGCCCCCACTAACAAGAGACCCTTCTCCTCTGCCGCTGCGATATAATCCGCTACTTCTGTTTCGCCACAGCCAATTCCAAGCATTAAGCCCTGACCCTGAACGGTATAGTTAGAAGGTAAATGCGCTTTTAATTGTGCTGCAAAATACGCTGACTGATCTTGTACTTGCTGTAAAAATGCCGGCTCAAAAACATGGCTTAAGACAGCTTGAGCTACATTCATCGCAAGAGGGTTGCCACCAAATGTAGTGCCGTGTGCACCTGGACTAAAGGTTGCATAAAGCTCGGCAGTTCCTAGCATTGCCCCTACTGGGAAGCCACCACCTAGGCCTTTCGCTAATGTCACAATATGGGGCTTTAACACAGTTTGCTCAAAGGCATAGCGTGTTCCTGTTCTTCCTATTCCTGTTTGTACTTCATCAATAATAAGTAATATTCCCTTGTCATCACATGCTTTCGCAATCGCGGCAGCGAATTCTAACGATACACAGTTAACACCACCTTCTCCTTGAATCATCTCCAGCATAATGGCTGCTACTGAGTCATCAATAGTAGCTTCTAGTGCGGCAGCATTATTGAATGGCAATATCGTAAATTTTTCAACGAGTGGTCCAAAGCCGTTATGTATTTTGCCTTGACCTGTTGCAGACATTGCTCCGAATGTGCGACCATGGAATGATTTTTCGAAAGTAATAATGTGATTTTTCCCTGTATGTTTACGCGCTAACTTAATGGCCGCTTCATTTGCCTCCGCTCCACTATTACAGAAAAAAGCATGTGCCAAATGCGTATGAGCGATTAATTTTTGAGCCACCGTTTCCTGGCCAGGGATATCAAAAAGATTCGATATATGCCACAGCTTTTCACTTTGCTCTTGCAGTGCCTGCACGATGGCAGGATGGGCATGCCCCAGACTCGCTACTGCAATACCACTAGTAAAATCTAAATATTGTTTTCCTGTAGAATCCTCTACAATGGTGCCCTGCCCTTTGACAATTTGTGCACGACGTTTACCGTAGTTCCCGAATAAAGCACTCATATTATCATCTCCGCTTTTATTTGAAATGGTCTTCTTTCAACATCTATACTTTTAATACGATCTTATTAGAACACTAGGTAGCATGAAGTTTGTCGGAAGTGACAATCGTAGTGCCCATCAATGTCTCTCCAACAATTTGCACGGAAGGTATACCTGCACGTAAACAATCGATAGCACCTTGTACTTTTGGAATCATTCCCCCATAAAGATGCCCTTGTTCTATCCATTGATGAATGAGAGAGGGTGTTGCCATTGTTTGATATTCATCGTAAATTCGAATACCGCTTACATCTGTAACAAGTAATAAGCTATCTGCCCCTAAGGCTAATGCCATTTCACTTGCGACTGTATCACCATTAATGTTTAAAGCCAGACCTGCTTCACTTGCTCCAACACAAGCAATAACGGGTATAATTCCCACTGTCAATAAAGCTTCAAGTAAGGCTGTATTGATGGCTTTTACTGCTCCAACAAAACCATACACGTCTTTATCCAAATAATCCGCCACCATTAATTGACCATCAAAACCGTTTAGCCCAATGGCCTCAATGCCAGCACTAGTTAATTCATGAACTAAAGCAGGGTTAACCTGCCCAATCAAAGTTGATTGGACAACATTCATAGCTGCCTCATTTGTCACACGTATACCATTTAATGTATGCGATTCTATGCCTCGAGCAGCTAATTCACGATTAATAGCTGGGCCACCGCCATGAGTAATAATAAGCTCCACACCGCTATCTTGTAGCTTTTTAAAATTAATAAAAAAGTCTTTATTTAAGCCCTCTAGTGTACTACCTCCGAGCTTGATTACCATTCGTTTACGAGCGGTATGATGCGTTGATTTGGACGTAGTCATAGGTTAAGTCACATCCCCAAGCATGCCCCTTACCTTCACCCATACCAAGGGACACATATATTTTCACTTCATGCATTTTTAAAATTTGTATTAATTCATCCTCCGAGAAAGGGATTGGTTCGCCGTTTTCTACCATTGTAGCGCCACCGATTTGAATCGTAATTTTATCTGGATCTACAGTGGCACCACTATACCCTACTGCTGCAATAATTCGTCCCCAGTTCGCATCACAGCCAAAAACAGCAGTCTTTACAAGTGGTGAACCTACGACGGTCTTCGCAATCTTACGTGCCTCTTCATCTGAAATTGCGCCAACAACTTCTACTTCAATAAGCTTGGTTGCCCCTTCCCCATCCTTAGCAATCATTTTTGCTAAATCTTCTGCTACTGTTTTCAATGTGTAATAGAAATTTAACCAATCTGGATGCTCAGGTGTTAACGTCTGATTTCCAGCGATACCGTTCGCCAATACAACAACAGTGTCGTTTGTAGATGTATCCCCATCTACTGTAATGGCATTAAATGTGAGGTTGGTAATATCGGATAATGCACTTTGTAATACATCAGATTCTATTTGGGCATCTGTCGTAATAAAGCCCAACATTGTTGCCATATTTGGTTCAATCATGCCTGAACCCTTCGCAACACCAGCGATAATGACTTCCTTACCATCTACCGTTGTACTATAGCTTGTGTTTTTCATAACTGTATCTGTCGTTAAAATCGCCTGTGCAAAGTCAATGGCACTTTCTAAATTGTCCTTCGGTTCTAGCTGTTGAACACCGTTTATTACTGGCTCCAACTTCATCATTTCGCCAATGACACCCGTTGAACAAACTCCAACCAATTCAGGAGCAATCCCTAATTTTTCAGCCGCTTGCGCCTGCATGATTTGGGCATCCTTCACGCCCTGCTTCCCTGTACAAGCATTCGCATTACCCGAATTCACGATTATTGCCTGCATTTTTCTTGTTGTGTAAACAACTTCCTTTGTTACTTTTAATGGGGCTGCCTGCACAGCATTTGTTGTAAAAACACCTGCAACACTAGCTGGTACCTCGCTTACTAAAATCGCTAAATCTTTCTTCTTATGTTTTAAACCACAATGTAACCCAGCTGCCTTAAACCCTTTTGGTGAAACGATATTTTTACTTGATAACTTTTTCATTACATTTATAGAAGTAGTAACAGTCATCCATAATTCCTCCTTATTTTTTCATCAAACTAAACATGGGATGTGTTAAATAAAGAACGGTACGACATCCAGTCCTGTCGTTTGTGGTAAGTCAAATTGTACATTCATATTTTGAATAGCTTGCCCTGCAGCCCCTTTGACTAGATTGTCAATCACACTAACAATCGTGGCACGATTTGTACGAGCATCTACTTTCAACAAAATATCGCAATAATTGGATCCCTTAACACGATTAGTCCCTAAGCTAGTAGCATCCGTAACAATTCGAACAAAAGGATGCTTTTCATAAGTCTCCTGCAAGCAAGCAACCAACTGAGCCTCTGTAACTCCTGGCGTTACAGGCGCATAGGATGTTGCTAAAATCCCTCGTGTCATAGGTACTAAGTGAGTATTGAAAGTAATATTTGTTTCTATATGAGCAAACATAGATAAAGCTTGTTCTATTTCTGGTATATGTTGATGTGTATTTACTTTATAGATAGAAAAGTTTTCATTCGTCTCGCTAAAATGAGTTGTTTGTGACGGCTTATTGCCAGCTCCTGAGATGCCACTTTTCGCATCAATCACTAAAAAACTCGGATCAATTAAGCGTTCTTTCACTAGCGGTAGTAATGATAACAACACCGCTGTTGGGTAACAACCTGGGTTAGCAATAAGAGTAGCTTGCCGTATATGCTCTGAATTCCATTCCGTTAAACCATAAACACTTTGCTGAACCGTATTAAATGGCGCTGCTTTTTTGCCATACCACGCTTCATAGCTTGCAAGATTTTTCAACCGGAAATCACCAGATAAATCTATTAATTTCGGGCCTGTGTTCACCAATGATGGTAGTAACTTACTCGTTACACCAGATGGTGTACTTGTAAAAACTACATCAAATTCCGCTAAAGTATCTTCCTCTATTTTTTGTAAAGGCCTATCAACAATCGTCATAAGATGACCAAATTTAGAAGAAAAAAGCACTCCCTCTTCGGAAGAAGTAAATAATGCTAGCTGCTCTACAGCCGGATGATTATGTAAAAACCGAATAAGCTCTAGCCCACCATAACCTGTTGCTCCAACAATTCCTACTTTCAATGCACTCACCTCTAAAATAAGTTAAAAACAGTATACGTCTGCATAAATATTAAGTCAACTGAATTTTTATTTATTTATGTATTTTTTCCGTACAACATGACTTCTCTTTAAAACACGTCTTCAGTATTGTAAATGCAGAAAAAAGAAGGCAAGAATCCTTTCAACGATTGAATGAACCCTTGCCTTCTTTTTATGCATATAATGTATAAATATCAATTGATGTCTTTTACTTTATCAGTCTTCCATCGTCGATAAGTCACCCGTAGGTAAATTTAACTCCCACGCCTTCAGCACACGACGCATAATCTTACCACTGCGTGTTTTTGGTAGTTTTTCCTTAAATTCAATTTCACGTGGTGCAGCATGAGCCGATAAGCCTTTTTTAACAAAATCTCTTATATCCCCAATTAATTGATCTGAAGGTTCAACACCCTCTCGTAAGGATACAAAGGCCTTTATGATTTCCCCTCGTACTGGATCCGGTTTTCCAATGACTCCTGCTTCAACAATATCTGGATGCTCCAATAGCTTGCTTTCCACTTCGAAAGGTCCCACACGCTCTCCAGCCGTCATAATGACATCATCCACTCGACCTTGGAACCAGAAGTATCCGTCATCATCCATATAGGCAGAATCTCCAGATACATACCATTTCCCTTTTAAGAAATAAGATTCATAGCGTTCTGGATTGCCCCAAATTTGACGCATCATAGCTGGCCAACCCCGTTTAATAGCTAAATTCCCCATTGTAAATGGCGGTACTTCGTTACCAGCATCATCTACAATCGTCGCATGAATACCTGGAAGTGGTTTTCCCATTGATCCTGGCTTAATATCCATAGAAGGGTAATTACAAATCATATGCGCTCCTGTTTCTGTCATCCACCATGTATCATGGATTCGGTGACCTAATTCTTCTACTCCCCAACGAATCACTTCGGGGTTCAATGGTTCACCGACAGATAGCACATGACGTAAAGATGATAGGTCATAGCTTTCAAGCAAGCCACTTCCTGCCCCCATCAGCATCCGGAATGCAGTCGGTGCACTATACCATACCGTAACACTATAATCTTCAATGGCTTGATACCATGCTTGCGGTGAAAATCTTCCTCCAACAATCACCATTGTCACCCCATTTAACCAAGGACCAAAAATACCATAGGCTGTCCCTGTCACCCATCCTGGATCAGCAGTACACCAATAAATATCATCCTCACGTAAATCAAGAACCCATTGCGTAGATTGGTATTGTTGAAGCATTGCATTATGAACATGCAGCACTCCTTTTGGAGCACCAGTTGATCCAGAGGTATAGTGAAGAATCATCCCATCTTCTCGATCTACCCATTCCATATCAAACTGAGCTGAAGCTTCTTTCAATCGTTGATTAAAGTCTACAATTTGGGATGTTTCTTCAATATTTTCCCCTATTAAAAAGATATGCTCGAGTTGCGGTAATTTAGCGATAGGTACGCGTTCAAGTAATGCCGGTGTAGTAACTAATACTTTCGCCTCACTATCTGCTAGCCGATCATACACAGCGCCTTCCATAAATGCTTCAAATAATGGTCCAACAATAACCCCCATCTTCAGCGCACCTAATAATGAAAAATAAAGTTCAGGAGATCGTGGCATAAAAATAAATAAACGATCACCTTTTTGTAGATTAGTAGATGTTTTAAGAACGTTGGCAGCCTTGTTTGTTAACCTTTTCATTTCATTAAATGAATACGCCTCTTTACGTTTACCATCATTAAAATAAAGGGCAACTTTATTTTTACGATGTGTTTCTGTATGGCGATCAATTGCCTCATACGCCATATTCACTAAACCTGTTTTGTACCAGCTAAATGCTTTTTCCGTATCAGCCCAATTATGAGACTTTGCCACTTCTTCATAATTCATTAAATGGTGCTGACCAGCAAAAGCCGTTAACTTCTCTTTCAATTTCATCCCCATGAAACTACCCCTTTCTTTGCTTTCACTTGAAATTGTTCATTTACTATTTTCAGTAATCCCCTCTGCTGAAATAATAAATTTACGTTCCAAGTAAAAGATAGGTGAGCTTTTGTTATATAACAGTTTTTCACATTGCAAATGATAGAATTATTAATTAAACTACTTTTATCTGTTAAATAACAGAAGCAATATATTATATTTTACACGAATTTAAGGAGATTGTCTTAATATTTTCACTTTTCCAAAAATACAGGTATATTTTGCAAAAATAAGCGTTTTTACGCATGAAATCAGCTATAATGGAATTATTAAACTCAGGTGGTGGCATTATGGAACATAAAAAAACTTTTTTTTCTGTCAAAAGGGAAACTAAGCATGGTACTGTGTATGTGGAAGGACCTGTTCCTCCAGAAAAATTAGCTACATATTCTTTCCATGAGGGCTTGGTTGCCTTTAGACCTCCAAAACAGCAACAACAAGCTATTATTGAAATTGCAGGGCTTCCTGAAGGGCGTATCGTTATTATTCGAAACGAAGATATCGTTGTAGGCTATGTGACCTATCTCTATCCTGATCCACTTGAACGGTGGGCAGAGGACCGAATTGATGACATGATTGAATTAGGTGCCATTGAAGTGATTCCCGACTATCGGGGAACCGGTTCAGGAAAAGCATTACTAGCCGTTTCATTTATGGGTGATGAAATGGAGGATTATCTGGTGATAACTACCGAATATTATTGGCATTGGGATTTAAAGGGGACTGGCTTAAATGTTTGGGACTATCGCAAAATGATGGAGAAGATGATGAGCTCTGTTGGATTCGAATATTTTGCTACGGATGATCCAGAAATTACATCACACCCAGCAAATTGTTTAATGGCGCGCGAAGGTAAACGCGTGCCTCCTGAAACAATTGAAAGATTCGATAGGCTTCGTTTTAGAAATCGTTTCATGTATTAAAACCAATGCAAAGGGGATACGTATATGATCGTAGAAGAAATTATGAATGAGGAACCTTACACATTAGCTCCTACCAATACCGTGTTGGAGGCACTAAAGCTAATGCGTGACAAAAAAGTTCGCCATTTACCAGTTATAGATGAGGAACGTCACGTTCTAGGGGTGATTACAGAACGGGACATTAAAGAAGTTTTGCCATCATCTTTACAAGATGAACCTAATTCTCCTGTTTTTCAAGCAAAAGTAGAAGAAATAATGGTTAAGGATCCGCTTGTTGGTCATCCACTTGATTTTGTTGAAGAGGTCGCTCTTACCTTCTATGAATCTAAAGTAGGTTGTTTACCTATTGTCTCTGGAGAAAAATTAGTAGGAATAGTTACTACAACGGATTTACTCTATACATATATAGAGCTAACCGGTGCTACGGAACCTGGCTCAAAAATTGAAATTCGAGTAGCTGACACGCCAGGTGTTTTATTTGAAATAACAAAGATATTTCATCATCATCATGCCAATGTCCAAAGCGTCTTAGTGTATCCTGATTCTGAAAATACGCAAAATAAAATTTTAAGTGTCCGAGTAAAAACACTGAATCCTTTAGCTATGATTAACGACCTTCGCAAAGAAGGCTTTGATGTGCTATGGCCTAATTTACCAGGTGTTTCGTTATAATGAAAAAGGCTGTATTCGTTTACTCGCAAGAACAACTCGGATATAAATTTTCAGATACACATCCTTTTAATCATAAACGCTTGACGCTAACGATGGATTTACTAAAAAATATAGATGCACTCGATGATGTAGATATTATTCCAGCACGTGTTGCAACAGAAGAGGAGCTACTGCTTGCCCATGATCCTAAGTATATTGATATCGTGAAGAGGGCAGGACATGGAGAACTATCGGTAGCCCAATGTGAAAGCTATGGTATCGGCACAGAAGACACACCGATTTTTGAAAATATGCATGAAGCAAGTGCCCAATTAGTCGGTGGAACGTTAACGGCCGTTGATTATGTAATGGAAGGTAAAGCTGAGCATGCCCTCAATCTTGGAGGAGGGCTACACCACGGTTTTCGTGGTCGCGCATCAGGATTTTGTATTTACAATGATAGTACGGTTGCGATTCGATACTTACAGGAAAAATATAATGCCCGTGTACTATATGTCGATACAGACGCACATCATGGAGACGGTGTACAATGGAGCTTTTATGAGGACCCGAATGTTTGTACATTGTCTATTCACGAAACAGGGCGCTACTTATTTCCTGGAACAGGCAATATTACTGAGCGAGGCAACGGACAAGGGTATGGTACATCCTTTAATTTCCCTATGGATGCTTTTACAGAGGATGAAAGTTTCCTAGAAATCTATGAACGATCTATGCGAGAGGTTTTCGAATATTTCAAGCCAGATGTTGTGCTCACACAAAATGGAGCAGATGCCCATTATTTTGATCCTTTGACACATCTTCATGGCACTATGAATATATATCGTGAAATTCCAAAGCTCGCACACCAATTAGCCCATGAATATTGCGATGGTAAGTGGATTGCGGTGGGTGGAGGTGGCTATGATATATGGCGAGTTGTTCCACGTGCTTGGTCCATGCTCTGGTTAGAAATGACTGACCAGGCGTTACCAACAGGACCTCTTCCACAGGCATGGCTTGACCGATGGCAATCTGAAGCTCCCGTTCCTTTTATTCCAACTTGGGAGGACCCGAATCCTTTATATGAGCCCATTCCACGTAAGACAGAAATAGAAGAAAAAAATGCTCAAATGTTAGCAAAAGCATTACACCTTATTCGCAATGAAAAACGAGATTAACACCTTTCCTCACGATTTTTCGTGGGGTTTTTTTCATTGGTTTAAAGCTACATCCCCCTGCGCTCCATTTTAAATAAAAAACACGCAAATCCTCGATAAGATTTACGTGTTCCTATATGTTATTTACTTTTGACGGATTGTCGATGTTCAATACGATGGGGTAAAATTACCGCCTCATCCTCGACCGGTTCCTTACTCATCAATTTAGTAAGTAGGCGCATAGCAACAGCACCAATGTCGTACAGTGGTAATGCAACACTTGTTAGTTGTGGACGAACCATTCGTGCTAGCTTAGAATTCTCAAAGCTAATCACTTCGATATCCTCTGGAACATTTTTACCGGCGTCTTGTGCACCATGAATTAAACCAATTGCCAATTCATCACTGCCCGCAAAATAGGCTGTAGGTGGTTGTTCAAGCGCTGATAAAATCTCCCAAGCTTCTAAGCCCATGTCATAGCTAGATTCTTCAGCAGCAATTAATGCTTCATCTATTGGCAAGCCAGCATCCTGTAATGCTTTCTTATAGGCTGCTAGCTTGAATTTTCCGTTAATTGTATACGAAAGTGGGCCCGTTACGAAACCAATGCGTGTATGACCATTTTGAATCAGTAAAGATATCGCTTCATAAGCCGCTTGGAAATAGTCAATATTAACAGTAGCTATTGTTTGCGATTCATCTACAGAGCCTGCTAATACAATTGGGACCGGTGAATGATCCATTGTTTGTTGCATCTTTTCTGTTACTTCATCACTCATCATCACAATACCATCTACTTGTTTGCCAAGCATAGTATCAAGTAACTGTAACTCTTTATCTTCATGTTGATCTGAGTTGGCTAAAATAATATTATAACGGTACATTGTGGCTATATCCTCTACACCACGAGCCAGCTCTGCATAAACATTGTTTGCAATATCTGGGATAATCACGCCAACTGTTGTTGTTTTCTTACTTGCTAATCCACGCGCTACTGCGTTTGGACGGTATTCTAATCGTTCAATTACTTCTAGTACTTTTTTTCGTGTTGCTGGTTTTACGTTTTGATTACCATTGACTACACGAGAGACCGTTGCCATAGAAACATTTGCTTCTCTTGCAACATCATAAATTGTAACAGTCATCGTACGTGCCTCCCTTTTTTCCTATTATAGCCTTATCATACGATAATTTTCATATTATTTTCAAGAAGAACTACGTAAAAACCAAGTACTAATAGTCCTATTCTAGACATTATTTTGTCACGATATAACAAACACCGCCTGCCAAAGTAAGCAAGCGGTGTTAGCTGTTAACAATTAAGCATGGATTTCATGATTTTTCATGAATTTTTGTAGTGTTTCATAGAATGCGTCGAATGTTGGGATGTCCATTTGTTGTTGTGAATCAGAAAGTGCTACAGATGGATCTGGATGCACTTCTGCCATAACACCATCAGCACCGATTGCAATGGCTGCTTTGGCACATGGTAACAATAAATCACGACGTCCTGTTGAGTGTGTAACATCTACGAATACTGGCAAATGCGTTTCTTGTTTTAACACTGGTACGGCAGAAATATCTAATGTATTACGAGTTGCTTTTTCATAAGTACGAATACCACGCTCACAAAGGATGATATTTTCATTTCCTTTAGACATAATGTATTCCGCTGCATGGATGAACTCATCAATCGTTGCAGCTAAGCCTCGTTTTAGTAGGACAGGTTTATTAGTTGCACCTGCTGCTTTTAATAATTCAAAGTTTTGCATATTTCGTGCACCGATTTGAATCACATCAATATAATCTAATGCTTCCTCTAAATGACCTGGCGTCACAATTTCAGTAATAACGCCTAAACCATATTCCTCAGACACACGTTTTAAGATTTTTAAGCCTTCTAATCCAAGACCTTGGAAGTCGTATGGAGAAGTACGTGGCTTATAAGCACCACCACGGATTAGCTTTTCACCTTTTGCCTTAATAGAAGCCGCTACTGCAGCTACTTGCTCATAAGATTCAACTGCACAAGGACCAAATACGAAAGATGGCTTCCCTTGTCCAATTAATTCACCATTAATATTAATGACTGTATCTTCGGATTTCTTCTTACGAGATACAAGTAATTCTTTCTTCTTATCAGCTTCAAGTTGTTTTAAAGCTGTTTTAAAGATTTGTTTAAATATATAATCTACCGTCATTTGGTTTAATGGACCTTGGTTGTGTTCTTTAATAAGATCAAGCATGTGTCTTTCACGCAGTGGGTCATAGCGATTTACACCTTGTTTTTCTTTAATTTTACCGATTTCATCAACTACAGCTGCACGTTCGTTAATAAGACGAAGAATTTCTAAGTTTAATCCGTCGATTTGACTACGTAAGCTTTCTAAATCTTTTTGGCTCATGCTTTCTTGCTCCTCTCCTCATGACAGACACTTTCAGAACTCTGAAATGTATGTTACATTTTTAGATAATAGCAATATTATAATCAATGTTGTTCAGAATGTCACGCATTTTTAATTTAGCGCTTCAACTCGCTAAATTAAAATTGAGATATAACGCGAAAGGAAGCGATTACATTGAGTTCTAAATTATTTGCACTTGATATTGGTACACGCTCAGTGGTCGGAATTATTCTTCAAGAAGAAAATGACCATTATCATGTAGAAGATATTGTAGTGAAAGAGCATAAAGAACGTGCCATGGTGGATGGTCAAATACATAATGTCATGTATGTGGCAGATTTAATTAATACAATAAAATATGAACTTGAAGAGAAACACGGTCCCCTGACGAAAGTAAGTGTTGCAGCAGCGGGCCGATCCTTGAAAACTGAACAAGCTAGCGTGACGATCAATATACGTAATCGTCCTATTTTTACAGAAGAAGATATAAGTCGCTTAGAGCTCCAAGCAGTTCAACAAGCCCAACAGCAACTTTTACAACATAAAGAAGATGCCAAAATAAGCCACTATTACTGCGTAGGCTACTCAGTCCTCTACTATCGCTTGGATGGTGAAGAAATTGGCAGCCTCTTAGATCAACAAGGAGACGAGGCACAAATCGAAGTCATCGCTACGTTCCTACCTCGGGTTGTAGTCGAATCACTAATTGCCGCTTTAAAACGAGCTGATTTAGAAATGGAAGCTTTGACATTAGAACCTATTGCAGCTATTAATGTCCTTATCCCTTCCACGATGCGTCGTTTAAATGTGGCTCTTGTCGATATAGGCGCGGGTACTTCTGATATTGCCATTACCGATAAAAGTACTGTTGTAGCCTATGGTATGGTTCCAACAGCAGGCGATGAAATAACAGAGGCTTTAAGTGATCATTATTTACTAGACTTTCCTGTTGCTGAAATAGCGAAACGTCAGCTTCAAACGGCAGAAGAAATATTAATTCAAGATATTCTTGGTTTTGATCAGTATTACCCAAAAGCTGAAGTTTTATTAGCAATTGAACCTGCTGTCAAGCAGCTTGCAAAGTCCATTGGAGAAGAAATTTTACGACTCAATAACCGTGTGGCTCCAAAGGCTGTTATGCTTGTTGGCGGAGGTAGCTTAACACCTAACTTAACAACAGAACTTGGACTAGTCCTTGATTTACCAGCAAACCGTATAGCTGTTCGAGGCATTGATGCTATTCAAAACCTGACAAAAGAAGAGCATATCAAAGCATCGCCAGAGTTAGTTACGCCAATCGGTATTGCCATAGCAGCGAAAAAAATGCCTATCCAATATATGAGTTTAACGGTAAATAATCAGGTGGTTCGTCTTTTTGAGCTAAAAGAAATGACAGTTGCAGATGCTTTTTTAGCGGCTAATATCCGCGCTAAACAATTGTATGGAAAACCTGGCCACGGCTTATCTATTAGTGTTAACGGACAAGATATCTTCATTCCTGGTGGTCATGGACAGCCAGCTGAAATATTAGTCAACGGACAACAAGCATCAACGAAAACACTAATTAAAACAGGCGATGCCATTCAGCTAGTGGAGGGACAAGATGGACAGCCAGCGACAGTAACGGTGAGAGATCTTATTGATCATGCTGCAATCAAGACCATAACTATTCAAAATACAAAATATGTCATTGAGCCGAAAATTTCAGTCAATCACTCACCCGCATCGCTGGATACAGTTTTGAATGATCGTGATAGTGTCGTTTTTGAGATAGCTGAAACCATTGAGGAAATTTTTAAAGTCACAAACAACTGGCATTTATTGAAGCAATTTGAGTCTTATACAATACATGTCGATGGACAGCCTTTATTTTTACCTGAGTTTTCTTCCCAATTAACGATTAATGGGAAAACTACTAAATTGAGCTATGCTGTGCAAGATGGTGACATGATTAACTTTCAGCAGCAATCATTGCCAACTGTTCAGCGCATTGCAGACCAAATGAATCTTTTACTGGAAGATAAAATCATCATTCATTTCCAAAATGAAGTAGTGGAGCTTTCCAAAACAGTACATGAAGCACTGGTCAATCAAATGATAGTAGCTCCTCTTTCAACTGTGCCCAATGGAGCCACTGTATTATTTACAGAGAAGGATCGCAGTCGTTGGATTTATCAAGATGTATTTCGCTTTTCTAATTGGCAACTCCCAAGCACATTCAAAGGAAATTTTACGATTTTAAGAAACGGCCAGCCTGCAAGTTTTGATATGGAGATTTTCGGTGGCGATCGACTTGAAATACTATTAGCTGAAACCCCTATCGTATAAAAAAAGGGATACGTTACACGATGATCATGTAACGTATCCCTTTTCGTTATGCATTATGCACGTACTTCTTCATTTGAGTCTTTTGTTTCGTCTTTTTTCTCTTCTGCTTTTACTTCTTCGTTAGGAATAAAATCCTCAAGTGGTTCTTCACCCTCAAAGGAAACCGTTCCATCATCAAAAACTGTAGGAGCCTTTGCTGTTTTTAAAGTTTTTACTTTCTCCACTAATTGTGTAGATTGTTCTTGAATTTGTTTAGAAAGTTGAACTGTTTTATCTTTTGCAGTTGTCGAGAAGTCTGCACTCTTATCTTTTAAATGAACTGCTTGTACAGCCACTTCACTACGTAAATCTTTTCCTGATTTTGGAGCCAACAGTAGACCTGCTGCAGCACCTACAATTCCACCTACTAATGCGCCAATCACAAAATCTTTCATGTTTACACGCTCCTCTTCATAAATCGAATCTTGCGAATGATAAAGCTGAGGCAATGAACTTTCAAGCTGTTTTTCCTTTACTTCATTAAAATTTGGCTTTTGAGTTGTCATGCAACAATTCCTCCCCATCATATTATCAAATTTGTCTAGACAGGTTGTCCATCTACTTTTTACAGATGCATGTTCAACTTATGTCCAAGACTTTATTTTTATTCAGACCGTATCATGTACTTACTGAATAATTTTTACTATTTACGACCCCATTTTCTTTTCGGCTTTTCTACTTGAACCGTTTCAAAGCCATACACATCCTCAGATACAGTTTCTTGCTCTATGATTTTGCGCTTTTTCCATTTATCAGCAATGCCCATTGCAACATTGCTCCACTGTACAACTTGCGCAATTTTTTCCTCATTTTGTTCTACACTTTTAGAAACAGAAGAAGTAATTTGCTGTACAGAATTATTTAAACCATTAACAGACTCACCAATACCTTTAACAGCTTGAACCACTGAATTTAACTGTTCAGATTTATGTTGAATATCCTCTGCTAAGCTATTTGTTTTGGATAATAAAGAAGTTGTTTCTCGTGTGACCCCTTCCATTTGGCCTTCAATACCTGATAAAGTACCAGATAAACTGCTTAAGATGGACTTGAGCGAGAATAATGTCATTCCTACACTCACACATAAAATTAAAAACCCGATTGCAGCGATAATGGCTGCAATATACAAAATCACTTCCATAAGTTGACCTCCTGCTAGTAAATTCTCTTTACTATTACTTTCCCTATCTTCGACAAAAAAAACGGAATTCCTGCTCAAATTTTAAAAAAACAGCTTAACCCCTACGGACTAAGCTGTTTCATCGTTTTTAAGCACGGCTTCAAAAGCATCTTGGAATTTATGAACATCTCCAGCACCCATAAATAAGAATACTGCGCCTTGATGTTTTGTTAGTATATCAATTCCTTCAGTGGTAATCACTGCACTGCCCTCGATTAATGACGCCAAATCTTGAATAGAAAGTGCGCCTTGCGTTTCTCTTGCAGAGCCAAAAATATCACATAAATAGGCTGTATCTGCAAGGCTTAGACTATCTGCGAAATCTTGTAAAAAAGCTTGTGTACGTGTAAATGTATGTGGTTGGAATATAGCAACTAGTTCACGATCTGGGAACTTTTGTCGCGCTGATTGAATGGTAGCACGAATTTCCGTTGGATGGTGGGCATAGTCATCTATTAATACATTATCCCCTATATCTGTTTCAGTAAAACGTCTTTTTACACCTTTATACGTGTACAAACGATCCTGAATAATATCCGGTGAAATTCCTTCATATTCGCATAGAGTAATGACCGCTAATGTATTTAAAATGGCGTGATCCCCAAATAATGGAATGAAGAAAGTGCTATAAAATTCATTACGAACAAAAACATCGAATTTTGTACCTTCTGTCGTTTTTTCAACATTACGAGCCTCGAAATCATTCTCAGATCCAAATCCATAATAAACAACCGGAACTTTTGCTTGGATACGTTGAAGCTGTTCATCATCGCCACATGCAATAATAGCTTTCTTTACTTGTAAAGCTAATGATTGAAAAGCAGAATAGACATCATCTATATTGGCAAAGTAGTCTGGGTGATCAAAATCAATATTTGTCATCACTGCATAGTCAGGATTATATGCTAAAAAGTGTCGGCGGTATTCACACGCTTCCATCACAAAGAAGTCAGCATTCGAATGACCAGCACCAGTACCATCACCAATTAAATACGATGTTGGTTTATAACCACCTACCACATGTGCCATTAAACCTGTAGTTGAAGTTTTACCGTGTGCACCTGTTATGGCAATGGATATATAGTTACCAATATATTCTCCTAAAAATTTATGGTAACGAATAATCTCTACGCCGATTTCTCGGGCACGAATTAATTCTGGATGATCATCAGGAAAAGCATTACCTGCAATTACAGTCATGCCTTCTTTAATATTATCTGCATTAAATGTAAAAATTGGAATATTACGTTCACGTAACGGCTGCTCCGTGAAGAAATATTTATCGACATCTGAGCCCTGTACTTGTTCACCAGCATCAAATAAGATTTGTGCAAGTGAACTCATGCCAGAACCTTTAATGCCTGTGAAATGAAAAACTGTCATTAATTAAACCCCCCGGGAATTTCAATATCCCATCTATCATCTATTAGGTGTAACGTATTATTTCACGATTGATTAGGTATTAATACCTTCACAAGTATTAAAAAATACGTACTATTCAACACATCTTGTCTATTATAGCACTTTTTATGCATAAGGATAGATGTGTAACTTTTCTAAAAAAACTAATTTTGACGTAAATTAGATAATGTAGACGAAAACAAGGCAATTCTTATTCAAACATAGTAATTAAATCTTCTTCCGTAATGAAACTTTCACGCGGCTTACTACCCCTTGCCTCTGAGATAAAGCCATGTGATTCCAACATATCAATTAAACGAGCAGCACGATTATAGCCAATATGATATTTTCGTTGAATCAATGAAGTAGAAGCTCCACCTTGTTCAAAAACAAAACGGCAAACATCTTCAAACAAATCATCCTGTTCTGCGGATACCTCTGTTTTCTTCAATAGCTCCTCTTGATCAAAAATATAATCAGGCTCTCCTTGTTCACGAACATGCTCGATGATCGCTTCAATTTCATCATCTGTAACAAATGTACCTTGGAGACGTACTGGCGCTGACATACCGTTACCTAAATATAGCATATCGCCTCGTCCAAGTAACCTTTCTGCCCCCTGCCCATCCAAAATTGTACGAGAATCAATTTGTGAAGATACTGCAAAGGCAATACGTGTAGGAATATTGGATTTAATTAATCCTGTTATAACGTCTACAGATGGTCTTTGTGTTGCAACTATTAAATGGATTCCACATGCACGTGCCTTTTGAGCAATACGGCAAATTGCCTCCTCTACATCTGCTGGAGACATCATCATTAAATCGGCTAACTCATCAATAACAATTAAAATATATGGCAATTTTAAACTATGTTCATTATTTTTATCTGCTATTGCATTATAGCGCGTAATATCCCTTGCCCCTGCATGCGCAAACAGTTGATATCGACGTTCCATTTCCTCCACTGCCCATTTAAGAGCTGCCGTTGCAGCCTTCACATCTGTGATCACAGGGCTAACTAAGTGTGGGATATGGTTAAATGGTGCCAGTTCCACCATTTTAGGATCAATCAACATTAGTTTTAACTCATGTGGTGCAGCTTTATATAATAAACTAACCAAAATAGAATTGATACAAACGGATTTACCTGAGCCTGTCGCACCAGCAATTAAACCATGAGGCATTTTTCGTAAATCTAGTGTCACAGGCTTACCTGTTAGATCAAGACCTAATGCTGCCTCTAACGGCGAATCTGATTCAAGGAAGGATGCACTATTCGTCACTTCTGATAATCGTACAGCTCTTGATACTCGGTTTGGAATCTCAATACCAATCGAACTTTTCCCAGGGATCGGTGCTTGAATACGAATATCCTTTGCTGCTAAAGCAAGCTTTAAATCATCTGCTAAATTTCTGATTTTGCTTACCTTCGTACCATGACTCACAGTAATTTCGAATTGAGTAACTGCAGGTCCCTGCATAATCGATTCAATTTGGGCAGAAACCTGGAAATAAGAAAGTGCTTCCACCAATGTATCCCCTTGCTGCTCCATCCAATCTGTATCCTGTGTTTTTTCCTCAGGTAGCTCTAAATATTCGTCAGTTGGCTTTTGATAAACGTGCACAGGTATTGCTTTTTCCTCAACTGGTAGCTCCTGTTCAGCTTCTAAAACCTGTTCTAGATTTTCCATAGGTTTTACTGGAGAATTCTCTATAATTTTAGGAAGAACTTCAGTTACTGAAATGATCTCTGATTCTAGCTCTGTTGTTGCAGCAACTTCATCATCACTAATACTTGTAATCTCTGCTTCTTCATTCGAGGATACACGAGTCATAGTTGTTACAGGAGCCATTGTAATAATCGCTACTGGATTTTCTGATTGGGCTTCTGTAATGAGAT
This sequence comes from Lysinibacillus sp. A1, assembly GCF_000801965.1. Taxonomy (NCBI): domain Bacteria; kingdom Bacillati; phylum Bacillota; class Bacilli; order Caryophanales; family Bacillaceae; genus Lysinibacillus; species Lysinibacillus sp. A1. The sequence continues at coordinate 92,221 of NZ_JSZM01000001.1, read as the reverse complement.
CTTGTCTTTCATCTTCGTGCCGATTGTATTCAACATCTCCTTGAATTTGACTGAATAAAGCAGATTGTGAATCACTTTCTTCCTCTAGCTGTGGTTCAACTAGATGTATAGCAACTGTATCTATGCTCTCCGAAGGCAGGGATTGTTCCTCTTCTTTAGCTTCCGTCACATCCAACAGCACATCTTCTACTGCTTCCAGTTTACTTTCCACACGAATAGGCTGCGCCATTTTCATTTGCTGTTGAATCCGCCATTTTTCTTTATCTGTTTTTAACATGAGGACATTGAATGGAATACGACTTTTTTCTTCCTTTGGCATAACATCAGATGATTTTTCTTCCATATCCATCTTATAGTCCTCTTCATTACTCGAAGGCTGTACGACAGTTACCTCTCCAATATGGATGGTAGAATTTTCAATTTGAACTTGTTCCACAATCAATTCTTTCACATGAATCTCAGACTGATCTGCAGAAAGCTGCTGTAAGGTTTGATCTTGCATAGCAGCTTCCTTCACTTGATCTTCAAATGCCATGGCAAAAGGTGTGGTTGGTGGCACCACGATATCTGTTGGCGCACTGTCCTGTATACCCTTTTCTTCTTCCAACACATTAGCATCAAATGTAATAGGTTCATGGAATTCATGTTCAATTTCAACATGATGACCAGTACTAGGCGGCTCTTTTTCTTCTAGTATATTTTCATTAGCCTCATTTGTTGTCGCTTCTTTTAATGGCTGATGAATTGTCAATATATCAGAGGTTGTCCTAGCCGTTTCTTGTAGCTCATGTTCTTCTTTTCTTTTATCCAATAATTCATTGATAGGACTTGGTTTCGCAAATCCATAAACCGGTGAAGGTACATCTGTTGGGATAAAGCGTTTCCGATTTTCAAGAAAATCGCTATCTACTTTTTGAACTTTTTGTTCTTGCCACTGTGGTTTATCTTTTGGCGCAGATGTTGTCTTAGGTATAATTGACTCTTCACGATCTTGTGCATCTCGAAAAACTAAACTCGCTCTTGAACGTTGTTCTTGTTCGATTGGTTGACTTTTCACAGTTGTTTTTCTACCAGTGCGTTTTGAACGATTCGCCAATAAATCTCGAATCCCTGATACATCTACATCATAAACGCTTGAATCAACGATATGTTGATTTAAATGCTTGGGTAAGGATAAATCCTCGATTTGCCCATAATAATCATCATTTTCTATCTGATTGAACATTTCTTTTGGTGGTGCTTGTGATACAACGCCTTCCTCATCATCGTCAATCAATGGGAAACGGAAAGTTTTTTGCTTAGTCATCGGCGCCTCTTGCTGAGTATGTAACTGTTCTGCTTGTTCCTCTCCGTAGTCCTCATAAAATTCTTCATACTCGTATTCATATTCATCTTTATTTAAAATTTTATTTATTTGTTTTTTAAACCAGTTCACTTCGTTTCACTCATTTCTCTTACACTTCATTTATAGCATTGTCTAGTATTGCTCAAATCAATAGCTCAATGTCTATATCAAAAGCATACCATAAAAACGCTCGCGAAACTTGCATTTAGAGGCTCATTCTACACAAAAAAATCGTTATGTTACTAGCATATTAGTAACATAACGATTTAGGGAATTTCACCTTGATACATTGGATAATATCATAATAAAATTTTTAAATTTTAATAATTTTATTATCAAAAAATGAGTTTATTATTTACTCAGTGATTCAAATGCACTACCTACGATAGCATCTTCAGGCAAAACTAAAATTCCTTTTTCAGATGGAGCATTAGGAATAGCTAGCTCACGTGCTGAACAAAGCATGCCAAATGAATCTACACCTCTTAAATTCCCTTCTTTAATAAGCATTCCTGAAGGCATTACCGCACCAATCTTTGCAACTACTACCTTTTGCCCTGCTTCTACATTAGGTGCGCCACAAACAATTTGTAAAGTCTCATCTCCAACGTTTACTGAACAGATACTTAATTTATCAGCATTTGGATGCTTTTCTTTCGTTGCTACAAAACCTATGACAAATTTCGGAGAGAAGTCAACATCTAGGCTAATGTTAGCACAGTTCTTTTCGATTGCTGCTGCTAATTGTTCAACTAACTCTGGAGTAACCTCAACTAATCCTTTTGCTTCTGTTTGTACATATTGGCTCGCATTAAATAAATTAAAAGCTTTAATTTCACCCGTTTGAGCTTCTTTTAATATAGCAATATCCCCTGCACGCTCTACTACTGTGTTAACGATAGACTCCGTTGCTAGTTGAACTAGTAATACATCTCCTACATGCTCTTTGTTGTAAAATACGTTCATTGTTTTTCTTGCTCCTTTTTCACTCTGTTTTTTGCTAAAATAAAGATCGGTTCTAATTCCCCGTCTTCATAAATAAAAGATAATGACGTGATCGGTACTGTACCGACTGCAAAGAAATGCATCGTCATCTGTGCTAATACATCATACCCTGTTTCATTCCGAATATCACCTATAATTAGCACATCTTGATGGGGCACAGATAGTGTCATATCCCCCTCCACTTGCGTACGTATTTCTTTTAAAAAGCTCTCATTTAAAATTCGGCTTGCATCATAACCATCATTCATATTAACAAAATAAAAGATATTATTGGCGACCTCATCCTTTTTATAAGAGGTTGGTAATTGTTTAACTGAAAAACGTGCCATTTCACGAATTTGCTCTACACTTAATTGTAAAGCTTCCAGCATAGATTCATCGATAAAACGATAGGTTTTGCCTAAATCAAGCGCATAAAAGATGCGTGTTTCCGCTGTATGGTCTGTTGTAATAAACGCATGTCCCTCTTTTGATGCTTGAGGATATGATGTTGCACGAATAACTGGATAAATTTGTGTAGCCGTTTGGAAACCCTGTTCTTTTTCTTGTTCCATCGCATTAAAAGTTTGCGTAATCGTATACACAACCTCATCAATAGCTGCTTCTTGCTTATCATTGTATTTTGCTAAAATCCCAGGTAACGAAAGCTCCATACCTTTTTCAATCGTCTTATGATTCAATCTTAATTTATCGTGTTTTTTATCGAAATGAAAATCGTATTTCTCTTCGTTTAATCGTTTTCTTAATAGCTCTACAAGCTGCTCTGATTTCAATTGCTTCATATTTTCTCACATCCTATCTTCAAAATGAAACGGCTCACATGTTTGTGAACCGTCTTGTTCAATCTTGTTTATTTACTTCATCTTAACCGAATGAACGATTTTCGTCATCTCACGCAAATTATCTTCTATATGTTTGGCCGGAGAAATCGTGGTCATTTTCACGCCACCACTACTCACAATGAGCTCCATTTCATTCTCATCATCTGTTTTAAGTACGGCTGTAAAGCCAAAGCGACCATCTTTATCATAAGTAGTCTCCTCAATGATTTTATTAGCTTCATTGTCTTTTAAAAGATGATAATAAAGTTTACTATCTTGTGCTTCTTTATCGTTAATGAAGAGGATATAGCTTTCTTTTCCTTTTGAAATAACAATATTGTAAGCATCTGAACTATCTTCAACTTTAAAAGTTGAAGGTAAGTATAATTTAATATTCCCAATTTCCTCGGTATGTTCTTCAGGCTCTTCTGCAAAAACCGTTTCTGTGATTTGAAGTCCGTTGGCAATTTGCTCATCGATCGATTGATTGCAGCCAGAAAGCATCAGAAGTAACAGCGTCAGGCCAATAAATTGTAGCCATTTATATGACATGTCTCTCTTCCTTTCTCTTGCACTACTAACTAACTTTTTTTCTATTTTAAAAAAATTATTAGGAAGATGCAACCTCTCCGCATGCGCATCACTAATTCCATTTAACTATTTTTCAGAAAATGTGAACAAATATTGACCAACCAATAATGATACAATATGCTCAAACATCATTTGTCTGCTTACTAAACCTTGTGTAAAAATCCCTACTGCTCCAGTGCCCTGACGAATATCCCTGCGCTGTGTATATTGCTCCATGAGTGGACCAAGCTCTCCACCAGATCTGATTTCCTGGGCAATTTCTTTTGGTAAAATAATTTGTGCACCTGCCGCTGTAAATGTTGTCCCATCGGATACTGTTAGTGCACCCCAATTACATACATATATTTCGCCTTCTATTTCAGTTACACCACCTTCTAAACCAAAGGATAGTGATGCATCGGTTTTTATTATGGCATTTTTCGCGCGGTTCATCGCACCTAATCTCGTTTCTTCATTCGACATAGGCTGTTCTGATACTTCTGAGGCAGCTTTCACATAGGTAAAGGTTGTATCCTCAAAATATTTTTGAGCTACAGCTTCAACTGCTTCAGTTTTCGCTTTATTAGTTGTTCCAATTGCTATTTTCATCAAACCCCTACTTTCTTTCCATAGAAAAAGATGCCTTTTTACAGGCATCTTTCCAACTTCTTATACATTAGCGCGAATAGACTCTAAAGTCGAACGATCTGCTTTTTTCACTAATTCAACAATTAATGCTTTAGCAGCAGCATAATCATCAATGTGAATGATAGACGCAGATGTATGAATATAACGTGAGCAAACACCAATTACTGCACTTGGTACACCGTCGTTAGCTGTATGTACTCGTCCAGCGTCAGTTCCACCCTGTGATACAAAGTATTGGTAAGGAATATGGTTAGATTCAGCTGTATCTAAAATGAATTCTCGCATACCACGATGTGTCACCATTGTACGGTCAAGAATACGAAGTAATGTTCCTTTACCAAGCTGTCCAAATTGATCTTTTTTACCTGAAGTATCATTTGCTGGTGAAGCATCTAATGCAAAGAATAAATCCGGTTTAATCATGTTTGCTGACACTTGAGCACCACGTAAACCAACCTCTTCCATTACATTTGCCCCTGAATATAAATGAGATCCAAGCTTATCATTTTTGACTTCTTTCATTAATTCAATTGCTAGACCACAGCCATAGCGGTTATCCCAAGCCTTGGCCATAATTTTTTTCGGATTGGCCATTGGTGTAAATGGACAAACAGGAATGATGGATTGTCCTGGACGAACGCCCAATGCTAGCGCATCTTCCTTGCTGTCAGCGCCAATATCGATTAACATATTTTTTATTTCCATAGGCTTAGAGCGTTCTGCATCCGTTAATAAATGTGGTGGGATAGACGCGATAACACCAGGAATAGCTCCATTTTTCGTATAGACTTCTACACGTTGTGCAAGCATAACCTGGTTCCACCAGCCACCTAACGTCTGAAAACGGATCATGCCATTATCAGTAATAGAAGTAACCATAAATGCTACTTCATCCATATGACCTGCAACTAAAATTTTTGGTGCATCCGCAACATCACTATGCTTTACACCAAAAATCCCCCCCAAATTGTCTTGAACGATTTCATCTGAATACTTTTCCAACTCAGATCGCATGAACGCGCGAACAGCGTGCTCATTACCAGGAGCACCTGGTAGCTCTGTTAATGTTTTAAATAATTGCAATGTTTCCTCATTCATGTTGACTCTCTCCCCACGAAGTAGAATATTCTTCCTCGCCTATTGTAACATATTTATTTCCGAATTCGAAATATTGATACATTTCCTAAAACTGTTATCATGTGAACGTGCATTCACTCTATAGGCTATGCTAAAATATAGGTACAGAAAAAGGAGGAAGATGTATGAAATTACGTGATTTTTTAATTGGTGTTGCAACTGGCTTAGCTGCCGCAGTCATTATTAAAGAAGCTAGTGAAAAAGTTTCTCCGTTCGTACCTGCAGGACAAGTACTTGAAAACATAAAAAAAGAATTTAAAAAGGATGCACCGATTGACGGTTCCTGGATTTTTATGAAAACAGAAGATTATACAAATGGTATTATTACTATTCCTGTCTATCGTGGAGGCATCTCACGCATGCATGAGGGTGACATGCAAACATTTGAATTTGCAGCTGATGCACGCTCGGGCGTTGTAGTGGAATTAACAGAGGTTTAGCCCTAAAAAATAAGCAAAAGAAGCCATCTCATTTTTTTATTGAGATGGCTTCTCTTTATTATTCTGATAAACCTTTATTATTAAAGTATTTTTTATATTTGCGATAATAATTTAAGTTATTGAGTGTTAGCTTCACCCAACGCTTTGTATTCATATCTTCATTATAGTAAAGGGAGTTTGTGTATTTACCTTCACTAATTAATTTCTTCGCCTCTAATTTAAGCTTTTCGTTCGATGCATACTTGAATAATACACCTTTTGGAATAACCATCCACAGATGTTTATCCTCCACATAAGTAACTTCTTGCTCGATGTTTAACATATGATCATCAGCAACGTACTTCATTAAATTATGGCCACTTGCCGTAACATAATAGCTAGAACGTCCATTACGTAAATTAATTTCAAACAGCTTGTACTGCTTATCACGAATATCATATTTCATATCGAAATTGGCAAAGCCTGTATAGCCGATGTCCTCTAAGAAAAAACGTACTTGATCCATTAATTCCTTATCATATGTTGTTACGATTGCGGCATAACTTCCGATTCCTTCAGGTGAATGCTCTTCTAGAATAGGATTTCCTAGACACATCAGCTTCACTTTTCCATCTTTGCCCACATAAGCGTTAAGCACACGCATATATGAATCATCACCAGGGATAAATTCTTGAATAATCATCGTATCTTGATAGCTTGAGCTATAAATCGCTTTTAAAATAGCTGTTTTTTCTGCCTCATCATGCGCAACAAAAACTTTTTTCTTCCCTGGGAATTTACATGCCCAGTATTCAACAGAATTTGATGCCTTTAAAATAATTGGATACTCAAATGGAGGTGTAAAATTGTCATAATTATCTGCTGTTACAGTCGTTGTCCCTGGATATTTAAAATCGTATTTATCACACATCTTGTAGAAATTTTCTTTAAGTAAAATTTCATCCATTAGAGACTCATCGATGTAAGGTACTGTGAAATGCTCCTGTAGCGCTGGCTTATTTTTAATAATAAGCTTGGCATAATCGTCACCACACGCTAAGAGCAAAAGTTTTTTATCCGCATATTGCTTTGCAACTTGTGCAAGGGCAGGAGCAAATACATCCTGTTCATTCAAACGGTCGATTTCTTGAAATTGTAAGATATGGCTATCTTGTGTAGCTGTTAAATGAGAACGTCCTAAGACAAGTGGTTTAATTCCATATGCTTCGTAAAATGCACGGGCCATCCCATATGCATTCATATCAGATCCTAGTAAAACTGGTAAAAATGGTTGTTCAGTTGCCATGTTTATTTCAACTCTCTTTTATAATTTAGTTTCGTGTTTAGTGTATCATATTTTCCATCATCATCACGAACAAAAAAGCGAGGTATCGACATTTTACATGTCAATTACCTCGTCATTGTTAGAATGTAATTACAGCTTGTCTACTACGCTCGAGCTTAGCCTTGATTTCTTTCCCCGTTTCATCCCATTTAATCATACGGTAATAGGCATCATGGTAGAAAATAAAGCCATAGTTATTGGCAAGAGCTTCTTTCATAAGACGCTCTTTGGCAAAAACACTTGTCATTGGATAGTCATCATAAGCTAAAACCCATAATGGATTTTGATGAGCATGAGTAGGCATAATATCTGCCATATGCAAAAGTACTTCACCTTGTTGAGTAAGTTTAATGACAGCATGTCCTTCACTATGACCACCTGTATGAATCATCTCGATTCCTGGTGCTACTTCCAACTTATCTTCATAGGTTTCAACTAAGTGCTGCACAGGCTCCCAATTTTCTTTCCAGTACGTATTTTTCGAGCGAATATTTGGGTTACGCATCTCATCCCATTCAATTTTTGTTACAAAAATTTTAGCATTTGGGAAAGTAGGCACAAGCACATCATCCTGCCACTGAGTTAAGCCACCAGCATGATCAAAATGTAAATGTGTCATTAGCACCGCATCTATATCTGCTGTCGTTAAGCCAAGTTCTTGTAAACTATCCGCTAACGAAGATTCCTCTGTTACCCCAAAGTTTCTTAGCTGTTTTTCATTTAATTTGTTAAAGCCCACACCTGTATCAATAAGATAGTTTTTGCCCTCATATTGAATAAGAATTGGTTCTGTTGGTAATTCAATTTGATTTTTTTCATTGACTGGATATTTACGTGACCAAAGTGGTTTCGGTACAACTCCAAACATCGCACCACCATCTAGGCACGTAACACCCCCGTTAAGCCATGATAATGACATTTTGTGAAACTGTAACTGATCCATCCATATTCCCCCTACAATTTAGTGATAAATTGCGACTCTAAGCGATAAATCGGCTGTCCTTTTGCAGAAAATTTCTGCTCGTATTCAGTCATCACATTATCCTCAGGCATGCTTGCATGTAGGTCGAGTGATACATACTTTAGTAACATACCATATTCAGATATACTGATTAACGAAAATTCAAACAAACCACGGTTATCCGTTTTAAAATGGATTTCCCCATTATCCACTAAAATCGACTCATATAATTTCAAAAAACCCTCATGCGTCAAACGTCTTTTGGCATGACGTGTTTTTGGCCAAGGATCTGAGAAATTCAAATATACACGTGCTACATCATTTTTGTTAAAGAATTTATTTAAATCCGCGCCATTTACTTTAAGCAAACGTAAATTGGCTGGAGATTTTGCTTCTAGAATTTTCTCTAATGCACAAACGATTACACTATCATAAAGCTCAATGCCAATATAATTAATATCTGGGTTTTGTAAAGCCATTCCCGTAACAAATTGTCCCTTTCCAGTACCAACTTCTATATGAATTGGGTTGTCATTTCCGAAAACAGCCTGCCAATTTCCTTTAAAGTCTTCAGGATTCGGAACGATTACCTCTGGATGATTTGTAATCATTTCCTCTGCCCAAGGCTTATTTCTTAATCTCACTGTTGTTCCTCATTTCTTTCTTATAAAATTATTGATTTTTTTATAGTATAACGTATTCCTCTTACATTCGCATAAAATTATTGCGCAATGGTATTATTTAAGAACTCTTTGTCATAATGTTCCATGCATTCTGTTGCACTGTACAGTGAATGGTAGAACCCGGATGGATACTTCCACTATAATTACCATCCATATGACAATCAACCTTGTGATCATTCACGATAATATCGAAATGTTGTCCTTGTAAAAATGTGATTTCCTTAAATTTCGTATGCTTTTCAAAAAAAACAGTCGCAAAAATAAGTAATAATTTCAGACGGGAAATATCATGGACGATTGTAATATCGACTCGACCATCATCTGCTTTTGCAGCTGGTGATATTTTCATCCCTCCGCCAAAATAAGGCTGATTGCACATGGCGACAAACCATGCTCGTTGGAATTGCCACTCTTGATGATCAGAACGTATCGTGACGTTAAAACATTCAAAGCTAAATAAGCCTCTAATGACAGCAATAGCATACGACAGCTTACCCAATCCTATTTTATTGAGGTAAAATTTAAGGCGAGATGTATTAATCGATTTTGTGACATAAGCATCAAAGCCTATGCCAGCATTATTGACAAAGATTCCATCCCATCTATTGCTGAGCTGAATACTTCCCGCATCTATTTTTGTATAGGCCGTGGAAGCATTCAATACATAGTCCTCGATTTGCTGAGCACTGTAAAATGTGGGAAATGAACGCGCAAAATCATTACCAGAGCCTGCACGAACCACTCCGAGCACTAAAAATTCATTATGTACAACACCACTAAACACCTCATGGATGGTGCCATCTCCACCAACAACTATTAGTAATTTTTGATCCTGCTGTTGTGGAGCCCATTGTTTGGCAAGTTCTCGTCCATGTCCTTCATATTCCGTAAAAACCACTTCATAATCTATCGTTAGCTGCTTTCGAAGTTGAGACCATACTTTCTTACCTTTTCCATTTCCTGCAGCTTCATTGACAATAAATAGAATTTGCATACTCAATCCTCTGTTGTTTGTGAAGCTTGCTGCCAAATATCTCTATTAAACGAAGTAGTTTGTACAGTATTTAGAATCGCTTGAGCCGCACGTATTTGCATATGCTTCATTGGAGAGGAGGCCTTTCGCAAATGCTCCATCCATTCTCCGTAATTTCGACGATCAACAAAACGAATCCCATATGGTGAACCCGGATAATCAAAATAACCATTTCGAGTTAATACCACTTTTCGAATAGGCATATCTATATTCTCTTCTTTAAACAATTGGGATAGTACCGACTCCATACGGGCTAAGTTTATCGTTGGATTCAGAACTTTAGAGTCCTTTGTCCCCACCTTTTTCATCCAAAAGCGATCACTTCCACCAACGTATACAGCTTGATTATCTGCTTCCAAAACGGTAATACAAATACACTCCGTCGGAGACATTAACACAACATCAAGCTCAATCGGTGCTTTTCTTATTTGTAGAATAGGATAATAAAACAACAAGAAATTATCTGGTAATGTTTGTAATAAAGTACGTAGTAACGAGTCACGCATGAAGCGAGGATCTACATATGATTTTTCACGTAATGTTGAACTAGCCCATTTCATTTGGAAATGGAAGAATTGATCAATAAACATTCGCTTCAATTCATGGATGGATTGCGGAGCATACACAATCTTAGGTTCAAATGTTAGGGTTGTTTCTTCTTCTGGAATGGTATCCTCACTACTTATGAGCTCGTTTGATATTTCTATATCTTCTACGTCTTCTGCTGCTTCTTTTTGTCGTCCTGTAAATATTTTTTTAATAAAGGAAAATCGCTCTTTCTCCTCGAAAGTATCCGCTTCTGACTCATTATCAATATGTTGCCACTCGCTTATATCTTCTCCCAATTCCCATTGACGTTTAATGCGATCCCATTGACTTTTCTTCAAGCGTACAAATTGTGTAGGATATCTTGCTAAGTCAATTTGATAGCGAGAAATATAATCTTGTATTTTCACTAATTGTGCCATGTAAAGGTCACTCCATTCTTCCTTACCATCTCGTTAGTTCTCTCTTTTCTCGATTGCTTACGATAAAAGAGTCTATGCATTCTTATGTATTCATTACATCGACATTTGTTCTACAAATTTCAACCTGTAAGATTATGCTACTATCCTTTTCATTTTACATGACGAGACCCAACATTACACCATAAATAAAGAGAACTATCCATACAGATAGTTCCCTACAAGGTTCTTTTATTTAGTATTGATTGAAAGTGGTAATTTCGCTTCAAATGTTTGCTGTAATTGACGAGTCCATTCACCTGGAACTCCAGCACCAATTTGGTTGCCGTCCACATCAATGACTGGCGTGACCTCAGAAGATACAGACGACACAATGATTTCATCCATTGTTAGTAAATCCGCTTTCGTCATTGGCTCTTCGATCACTGGTAAATTAATTTCTTCCGCACATTTTAAAATGACTTGACGTGTAATGCCATTTAAGATGAAATTATTAGCTGGATGTGTATAAAGTTTACCATCTTTAATGCCATAAACATTTGCTGAAGAGCATTCTGTCACGATATCTCCGCGATGTAAAATCGCTTCATAGCAACCTTTTTCAGCAGCTTCTTGTTTTGCTAAAACTGCACCAAGCAGGTTTAAAGATTTAATGTCACAACGTAACCAACGAATATCCTCAACAAAAGTGGCTTTAACACCTTTTTCAAAGTTTTCATATGCACGTTCGCCCGCTTTTACATTACCAGTTAATATAGCTGGAATACTTGCATCCGGGAAAATGTGATTACGGGAATTAGCTCCACGAGTGATTTGAAAATAAACATGTCCTGTTTCCAAATTATTCTTTTCAATTAACTCATGTAGTAATTTGTGTAAAACGTCTTTTGTATAAGGAATAACAAGGCGAATTTTTTCGGCGCTCGCATAGAAACGATCAATGTGCTCTTGTGCTGTAAACATATTTCCGTTATATACTTTGATTACTTCATAAATACCGTCACCGAACTGATAACCTCTGTCTTCTGGTGAGATTGCAATAGATCCTTCTTCAACAATTTGATCATTCCATAATGAATATGCCATTTTCCGTTCATCCTTTTCGTCTTTATGTTATTTTTTTCCCGCAAGCTCAACAATTGCTTCCGCATAAATAGCCGCTGCTTTTACAAGATTTTCAACCACTACAAACTCATCCGCCCGATGCGCCACATCTTGCTCCCCAGGGAATAACATGCCAAATGCCACGCCCTTTTTCAGAACACGTGCATACGTCCCACCACCTGTAGATAATAGCGGTGTTTCTGTATCACCTGATTGACGTCTATAAATGGACGCTAATGTTTGGATAAATGGGTCATCTTCACTGACATAATGAGGCTTAGAGTCGTCTTGAATATCTAATGAAAATCCTCTTTTTACAACTAAACGTTGAGCCTCTGTAATTTTTTCATCGAATGGATAGGACACAGAATAGCGCATACTAATTACTAAACTGCCACCTTTACTAACATCATAGCTAACAATGCCTGGATTTAACGTTGTATGACCAGACATGGCATCTTCAAATTGTAATTCAAGCTGATGGCCATAATGATCCTGATAAAAAACATCTGCGATAAAGTCGACAAATTGTTTACTTGACTCAGTCGTCAACTCTTGTTGTAAAAACGCAGCAAGATAAACAGCCGCATTGACACCTTTTTCTGGTTCCATTGCATGGGCTGCTTTACCTTTGATAGTTATTATATAGCGAGAGTCCTCCATTAATAAAGAGCCATCTAGCTGATTTTTGCTTAAAAATGTTTGAAAATTCTGTTCGAATTGCTCTGATGCATGCTGAACTGTTGCTTTGGCCAAATCTGGTACCATATTTGGGCGCTTTCCTGCATTAAATAGTAGTAGTTGTTCTTTCGTTGCATCACCCACTTTATTTTGAGAGAACACAAGCTCAGCAATGCCTTTCTCAGCATTAATGAGCGGGAAATCTGCATCGGGTGCAAAACCGATTGACGGCATTTCCTCCTGTTTGAAATAGTGGTCGACACAGCGGAACCCTGTTTCTTCATCCGTACCAACGATCATTCGCACTCTTTTATCTAATTGAATACCTGCATCTTTGACAAGTTTCATGGCCATCCATGCCGCAACTGTAGGGCCTTTATCATCAATTGCACCACGTGCATACAGCTTACCATCAACTACAGTGCCGCTAAATGGTGGGTATGTCCAATCAGCTTCATCTCCAATTGGAACCACATCAACATGACATAAAATACCTAATAATTCTTCACCTGCACCCATTTCGATATGTCCAGCATAGTTATCAACATTTTTCGTTAGTAACCCTTCTTTTTGTCCCTTTGCTAGTAACCATTCAAGCGCTTGAAGTGGACCATTACCAAAAGGTATCTCAGTAGTTCTTGTATCCTCATCAAGAATACTATTAATTTGCACAAGCTCCTGTAACTCTTGTACTAATTCATCTTGCCTTTCTTTTGCAGCCTGTAACCAATTCATACCATGTACCTCCTTCAAGTATTAACATTATTCTACACCTTACAACATATATGACAATCTTCTTTCTGACAACTATTTTCAGCAACTTCTACTGACACTACCACATATAGCATGTTTTTCAGGTATTCCCACAAAATACAGTAAAAATTTTATGTTTCTATTGTAAATTTCTATTGCATTCACTAGAAAATCATGTAGTTTTTCTATATAATGAAGTTATCAGAATAATTCTTCTGACTATAAAAATTAGAAAAGGGGATGTCTAAGGCAGCTACTTAATAGCCTAAGTGCACTCCGCACATATTGTCGTCCGCTAGTCTTTGCCAAGAGAATTAAGATGAAGGAGTGGTTCATTTAATGAAACCAACTACTGATCGAATGCTTAATCGTATTAAAGACGTGTACATGTTTATTTTAGACAAAGGAACCGTGTCTACACAGGATTTAGTCGAAGAGTTTAGTATCACTCCTCGCACCGTTCAAAGAGATTTGAACGTGTTAGCCTTTAACGATTTGGTGACGAGTCCAAGTCGAGGCAGATGGACAACGACGAAGAAAAAAGTAAAATTGACGTCTTAGTTTTACGTAGAATGCGTAAAGCATTGTGTATGGAAAAGAATGACCTTTCGTCGGGGTCATTCTTTTTTTGTTGTTAGAAGATTATTAGATATTGTGGATCTTCTTGGATTAATCGAAGACAATCATTATTTTGCTGCTTCATTGGCAGTAGAAATAAGAAAATTAGTTAAAAGTTCATCTTGCTCCTTTAAATAAAATGAAGCTCGTTTAGTCATTTCTCGTTTAAGTTTACTGGAACGTATCTCCCGAGAGTATTTTGACTATTTACAGTTGCTTAACAATCCGTTAAACTCGAAACATTCTAAATTGTTGAGAGGAGGGTTTTATATGAAACTGTCAAATTTGTTTCATCCATTAGTTTGGATTATTTTGGGTGGAACAGTTTTCACACGTATTGCAAGCTTTATGGCAATGCCTTTTTTAGCTATTTATTTACATAATGAAATTGAAGCCACTCCTTTACAAATTGGATTGACGATTGGGATTGCACCCCTTATTTCTACTGTTGGGGGGTTTTTTGGTGGATATTTAACGGATCGTTTCGGAAGGAAAAGTGTCATTTTATTAACGATCATTGTATGGAGCCTCGTATTCTTTGGCTTTGCCACTGTCCATACAGTTTGGTTATTTATTCTATTCAACGCCTTGAACGGTCTTTGTCGCTCATTTTTTGAACCTTCCACTCAGGCATTAATGATTGATTTTACACCTGCTGATAAACGGAAAAGACTGTTTTCATTACGGTACACGGCCATTAATATTGCCGCAGTCATTGGCCCAATAATAGGCGTCTACATCTCGCAGTTAGCAAGTCCAAGTATACCTTTTATGCTAACTGGTATTATGTATATTATTTACGCCATATTTTTATTTTTCGTGTTAAATCGTTATCAAATGCAACAACAAAAAGCTGTTACGCAAACAAAAATTTTGCACACCTTCACAATCCTTTTAACAAATCGTGTGTTGCTTAGCTTTATTTTTGGGGCGATCCTTATCAATATCGGGTACTCTCAATTTGATTCGACATTGCCACAATTCATTGAATTAACTGTTGAAAATGGAACAAAACTGTATTCCCTATTGATTTCACTTAATGCAGCGGTCGTCTTATTATTACAATTACCTATTAGTATTGTGTCTGAACGATTCTCATCAACCGCCACTTTATTAATCGGTATTCTATTTTTTGCTATCGGCCTATTCATGTTCGGGTTCTCCGACAACTATACGCTCTATATCATCGCCATGATTATTTTTACGATTGGAGAAATATTTGCCTTCCCTACAATGAATGTCATGATTGATGAAATTGCGCCTGACACTCAAAAAGCGACCTACCTTGGCGCTGCGCAGTTTAAAAATTTAGGGGGCTTTATCGGACCCATTATAGGAGGTTGGCTATTAACGCACTATATGGATGCCATGTTTGCAATTATAGCTGTCCTAGTATTGTGTAGTTGTATCTTTTATCGATCTAAAACATCAACACATTAAAAAACGCTCCATATCTATCAAATAGCTTAATTTGCTATTTATAGTATGGGGCGTTTTTTAAAGCTTGGCATCTTCGTCAGCAGCGACTTCAGCATAGCTAGAGTATTGGTCTTTACCAGCATTTTTCGATTGATATAGTGCTTGGTCCGCTCGCTCAAATAAGCTCATTTCTGAATCTTCGGGATGATGATAAATTGCCCCTCCCATACTCACCGATAGTACCGACCATTTCTCTATGTCTTGACCTTCGAATTTAAGAGTTCTTATTTGCGCCAAGATGGCATCTGCTAGCTGTTGCATATGATGCTCTGTTGTATCATACAAAACAATGGCAAATTCATCTCCACCAAACCTTACGACAAAACCTTCTTTTTTCACTACTTTTTTTAAGATTTTGGCCGTTCCAATTAAGATATGGTCCCCTTCAGCATGGCCAAACTGATCATTTACTTGTTTAAAATTATCTAAATCGATTAACAATAATCCTGGCCTATTTATTTTTCGTTTCTTTAGTAAGCTATCCATTTTTCGAATATAGGTTGCACGATTATAGACACCTGTTAACGGATCAAAAGTGGCGAGATGGATTGTTTTAGAAAGTATTTTATTAATAACTAACAGCATGACAAAGGCGGTTACTAAAGCAATGACTAGTAAAACCCAAAATTGTTTTGTGTTTTTTTGAAGCGCTTCCATTTTTGTGAAATTAGCATATTTCACATAAACAATTCTTTTGGAAGACTCCCCTCTGATCGTCTCTGCTTCATAGGGTAAAAAGAGATGCGTTTCAATAAACCCCTGATTAAATGCTTGTTGATACTCTACAGGCTGCATCTTTTTCCTTGCTAGCTCAAAATATTTCTGAAACTGTTCGGATTGTTCTTGAACGGTTATCCGCTTCGCTTTTGAATCATTAAAGAAAACCCCACCAGCACTAATCGTTTGTACTTCTACTAAATCAACGTATTTTGCTACCAAATATTCTGAAGTTTTCTCAAAGTTAAAGGTTTGAAAGACTGGGTTTTTCAATAAGTCTATACTTAGTTCAAGTAGATATTTCTTATCATGTGTAGCAAGGTAGGCAAATTTTCGGTATTCTCCTGTCGTTGTGGAAATGTCTATCCCGTCTGTGAAAAACTCTCCGCTCGCACGTCGCTCATCCAATAATGCAGAAAAACGCTGACAGCACTTAGAAAAATTGAAACCAATATCTTTCTCAAATGTTGTGTATATCACTGTGTTAGACTGATCTACTATGTATATATCCATATTATGTTTATTTTTCATTTGTTGTAAATCCCATGTAGCAACATTGGGATTCTCACGATAATAGTTTTTTAAAGCTCTCAGTTCCTGCTCCATCTCGTCTGACATGTCTTCATCAAAATATAGATGAGCATTATCTACTGTTCGCATATCTGTAAGAATATGATTTTCTATTAACACTCTATTCCTGGCAACTTGTTCTTCTATATCATCAACTAATATTTTCCTATTCACACTTGAAATTACAGCAACCAGGATAACTGCAAAAGCTATTAAAGATAGTAATAATTTAATTCGCAGGTTCTTCATTATTGGCCCTCTACTTATTTTCACCATCATTTTTTTTGAAATATTTTAGACAATAATACGCTTCTTCACTATACTAAGATAACACATTACATATTATACAGTTACTGTCATAAGGCTGTATATAAAAAATCCCCGATGCTAACTTAGCACCGAGGAACACGTTAAGGGTTATTTTGTAAGCAGTTTAATTCTTCTGCAGTTAGCTCACGATATTCTCCTAACGCCAGGTGATCATCTAATTTTAGATTCCCCATAGATATACGCTTTAGATAGGTTACACGTTTACCTACAGACTCGAACATTCGCTTCACCTGGTGAAATTTGCCTTCCTGAATGGTTAGCTCAATTTCAGATTGTGACGCAGATTTTAGAATAACAAGCTTGCCAGGCTTTGTCATATACCCATCATCTAGCTCCACGCCTTCTGCAAATTTCTCTACGTCCTCTTCCGTTACAACACCTTCAATATGTGCGTAATAAACCTTTGGCACGTGTTTTTTAGGAGACAATAAATTATGAGCTAATATACCATCATTCGTTAATACCAGTAGACCTTCTGTATCTTTATCGAGTCGGCCAACCGGAAAAGGTTGAAAATGCTGGTCAAATGGCTCCAATAGGTCAATAACTGTTTCATCTCTTAAATCTTCTGTTGCAGAAATAACACCTGGTGGTTTATTCATCATAAAATAGACAAACTCTGTATAAACGACACGCTCTCCATAGACGGACACATTTTGCTGTTCTGGGTCAACATGCATAGCAGCATCTTTGACAGAAGCACCATCTACTGTGACAGCTTTTTGCTTTAAAAGCTGTTTAACTTCCTTGCGTGAGCCATATCCCATATTTGCAAGTAATTTATCTAACCGCATCTTACCACTCCTATTTCATTCCCAGCTTGCTCATAATACGAGTTAATCGTTCACCTAATAGCTTTTGTGCCAAACCTATACGGAGTGACAAGAAGCCATAGACAGCTACGCCAACAACTGCACAAATAACAGAGAACAGTAGTGCTGAGAATTTACTATCAACTGGACCCATTAGTAATTCCAGTAGCTTATGGACAATCAACACACTGACCGCCATCGCCATAGTCAATAATGCAATTAACATGACACGTCTAACGACCATCTCTGATCGATAATTTAATGTTTTACGTAACACAAGAATATTAATAATAATGGATACACTATAACCGATTGCAGTTGCTACAATAGCACCATCTGCCTCCAACAAACGAATTAATGGGATATTTAGCGCTAGTTTAACGAAAATTCCTGATAATAAGCTGAAGACAATCCATTTTTGAAAATCAATTCCTTGTAATAGGGCAGCTGTTACTTGGAATAAAGCAAATAAAATGGCTACAGGTGCATAATGGGCTAAAATCATCGAACCCATTTCACTTTCAGAATACAGCATAAAGTAAATTTCATTTGCTAATAGAGAAATACCAACTACGGCTGGCAATGTAATGAAAATTAAAATTTGGTAGGTTTTATCCATCGCATGACGTAGCGATAAATATTCGCCCTGTGTGTAATATTTTGTAATTGTCGGGACAAGTGCCATCGAAAAACCTGTTGCTAGCATGACAGGAATGATGACAACCTTATGTGTCATAAAGTTAATCATCGATAGATAGGTATCTGTCACCTCAGCTAAGCCAATGGATGTCATAGCCCCATTAAATGTAAGCATATCGACTAATTGGAATAGTGGATTGGCTACACCTACGAACACCATTGGTATGGAGTAGGTAATAACTTCTTTATAAATATTGGACATGGGCAGTTGTGTAGAGGTTACACTTTGACTGCGTAATAAGTTAAATTCAGGCTGATATTTTTTCCAATAATAATAAAGAACACCTAAGCCACCAATCGCTCCGATAAAGGCTGCAAATACTGCGAAGGAAATGGCAGTCTCTGGTTTACCTTTGAACACAACCACCACGATGAAGGAACCGCCTAGTAACACGACAATTCGCACAATTTGCTCTACTAATTGTGAAACAGCGGTAGGCTCCATTTTGTCATAGCCTTGGAAGAAACCTCTCCAAAGACTCATAAAAGGTACAACAATTAAGGCAAAGCTAACCCATCTTATGACCGAAGCAATCTGATCTACTGTAAAAACTTGTTCTTCACTTTTAATCACTAATCCTGCTATAGGTGTAGCAAGGAAAAAGAGGGCAATAAATGCTGCAAAACCTGTCATCATCATAATGAGTATGCCCGATTTCATCAGTTTTCGACCTGATTGATAATCCCCCATTGCATTGTATTTAGAAACAAATTTGGAGACAGCAATGGGCGCACCTGATATGGCGATTGCCAGCATAATAGAGTAAGGGATGTATGCATATTGATAGAGCGCGATATTTTTCTCTCCGACAATTGCATAAAACGGAAAAATATAAATTAATCCGAGCACCTTCGATAAAAACATCCCTAATGTTAATATCGCAGTACCTTTCATTAAATTGGACATCATACCCATCCATTCATTGTAAAATCAATATTATAGTTATACTTCCAAACGTACTTATAAAAATCTTTTCTTTTTTTATTGTCACAACATGCAAACGCTGTCACTCGAAAGTTTCATAAGTAAACCAACTGTAATCTTAACATATTTATAGGAAATGAGACGCATAAAATCATCAAAAAGTTCATTTAAAAGTATACTTGATGAAAAAAGACCTGAAAATAATCGGTGAGGATTACAAAAACCCCACCGATTAAAGCCCATTTCTTTATTACATGTCCACAAAGAACTTTTTATACCACACTAGGAATACATAGGCTGTCCAAATATAACGACCTCGGTTTGCTTTTCCTTCATAGTGTTCATCTAAATAGCCAACTAATTGTTTTGTATCAAAAAATTCATTGGCAAAGTCAGTAGTAAACATTTCTTTTACCATGTTGTAATACTTTTCTTCACGCAACCAGTGACGAATTGGCACTGGGAAGCCTAACTTCGGACGTTTAGCCCATTCTTCTGGTAATTCTTGATGTGCAGCTTGGCGCAGAACATATTTTGTATCAATGTCGTTGACGCGATATTGAGAAGGAATATTTTTAGCTAATTCCATTACTTCTTTATCTAAGAATGGTACACGTAATTCAATCGAATGCGCCATACTCATCTTGTCAGCTTTTAATAAAATGTCGCCTGGCATCCAAAGATTTAAATCTAAATATTGCATTTTCGTCACATCATCTTCGCCTGGTACTTCGTCATAAATACGTTTTGTAATAGATTTTACAGATGGTGCATTTTTATAGTCAGGTTTTAGAACATTAATTGCATCTACTTCATCCCAAACTACTGCTTCCCCTATAAAGCGTTCCTCTACCGTTTGACCACCTTTAATAAGGAAGTTCGTATATTGGCTTTTAGGTAGAGCTTCCGCTATTCCACGTAACGTTTTACGAACACCAAATGGAAGTTTTTCATATTTTTGCATTCTTCCTGAGTTTTGATACCAAGAGTAGCCACCAAAAATTTCATCCGCACCTTCACCTGATAGTACAACTGTTACATCTTTAGAGGCTAGCTCTGAAAGGAAATACAGAGGTACAGAGGAGGGATTCGATTGTGGCTCATCCATATGCCATTGGATTTTTGGAAGAGCTTCAAAACACTCATCTGCCGTAATATATTTACGTTCATTTTGAATATTTAACGTATCAGATAAATCTTTTGCTAGGTTCGTTTCATTAAACATATCTTCATAATCAGCAAACCCAACTGAAAATGATTTATCTGGACGTAATAAGGACGTAATATAACTTGAGTCAATACCACCTGATAAGAATGAACCAACTTTTACATCACTGATTTTATGAGCTTCTACTGATTCTTTAACAGTTGAACGTATTTCTTCAATGTATTTTTCAATGGAAGCTTCTTTAGCATGGAATTTTTTATCCCAATATTGCACAATTTGCTTTTTGCCATTTTGAATGAGCATATAGTGTGCTGGTGGTAATTTAAAGACCCCTTTAAAGAATGTCTCATCCATCGAAGAATATTGGAATGTTAAATAAGGACGTAATGCCTTTTTATTTAATTCTTTAATAAATGAAGGATGTGGTAAAAATGATTTAATTTCAGAGCCAAAAATAAACGTACCATCTGTTGTATGTTCAGAGTAATACAATGGTTTAATACCAAAGCCATCACGAGCAATGAATTGTAAATCATTCTTTTTATCCCAAATACAGAAAGCAAACATACCACGTAGCTTTTTCACAAAGTCTACACCGTACTCTACATAGCCATAAATAATAACTTCACTATCTGATTGCGTTTTAAAAGTATGTCCTTTTTCAATAAGATCTGCACGCAGCTCTTGGAAGTTAAAAATCTCTCCATTGAATACAAGCACAATATTGCCGTCTTCACTATATAATGGTTGATTCGCTACATCTGATAAATCAATAATACTTAATCGTCTGAATCCTAACGTTACTGTATCGTCACTGTGAATACCACCACTATCTGGCCCGCGGTGAATAATTGTATTCATCATATTTTCAATTGTTTGATGATGATCAATCACATTTGTTCCATTAATATAACCTATAAATCCGCACATTCTATTTTTCACCTCATAATTTAGTGCATAACCTTTACCATAATAGCATGAAAAGACATTCATTTCATGCTGACAATGCTAATAAAGGAAACTTTCATCGATATAATTGTATAACAAAATTTATTGTGTTTCATTCTACTATAAAATACCCTTCAATACGAAGGAAGGGATAAAGAATTATAAAACACTTTGCTATTATTTTCAATGTCAAAGAAGCCCCTACTCTATATAGACTTCATGTATAATAGGAAAGATTCCTAAATTGAAAAGAAAGTGAGTTTCTAACTATGTATGATGTAATCGTGATCGGTGGTGGCCCATCTGGTTTAATGGCGGCGATTGCTGCTGGAGAGCGGAAAAAGAAAGTTTTATTGTTAGAAAAAGGTGCAAAACTTGGCAAAAAATTAGCCATTTCTGGTGGTGGGCGCTGTAATGTGACCAATCGTTTGCCTGTTGAAGAAATCGTGAAGCATATACCTGGTAATGGTCGTTTTCTTTATAGTCCTTTTACCGTTTATAATAATGAAGATATTATTGCATTTTTCGAAGGGCTTGGTGTTGCTCTAAAAGAAGAGGATCATGGTAGAATGTTTCCTGTATCTAACCGTGCACAAGATGTTGTCGATGCGCTAATTCGTCAGCTTCAACGTTTACATGTTGAAGTTCGTTTACACACTGCCGTTAACAAGCTTGTCATGGATGAAGAAAAAATTCTTGGTGTCCGTCTTACAGATGGCTCCGAAATTCGTAGCCAAGCCGTCATTGTAGCCGTTGGTGGCAAGGCTGTCCCACAAACGGGATCGACAGGCGATGGCTATCCATGGGCAGAGCGAGCTGGCCATACTATCACAACTTTATTCCCAACAGAAGTCCCTGTTATATCGAAAGAGGACTTCATTCAAGCACGTGAACTACAGGGTCTAGCCTTACGTGATGTTGCTGTCTCTGTGCTAAACAAAAAAGGGAAGGTACTCGTTACCCATCAAATGGACATGCTCTTTACACACTTCGGCTTAAGCGGTCCTGCCGTTTTACGCTGTAGCCAATTCGTTGTGAAAGAATTAATGAAAACAGGCTATGAGCCCGTAACAATGCGTATACAAACTTTAACTAATTATAATGAAGAAACATGTCTACAATATTTAAATAAGTTGATCAAAGAGGATCCGAAAAAGGCTGTGAAAAATGTTTGGAAAGGCATCGCCCCAGAACGTTGGCTATTATTTTTATGTGAACAGGCAAATATCGATGTACAAGTAACGGGTGCCGAATTATCCCAAGATAAAATTCGTCAGCTAGCTCGTTTACTTGTTAACTTCACTTTGACAGTAAGCGGCACACAATCACTTGATAAAGCATTCGTTACAGGTGGTGGTGTCTCCGTAAAAGAAATTGAGCCAAAAACAATGGCTTCCAAGAGAAAAGAAGGGCTATTCTTCTGTGGTGAAATCCTAGATATTCACGGCTATACAGGAGGTTATAATATTACCTCCGCCCTTGTAACGGGACGTATCGCAGGAATGAATGCGGCATTATAATAATAGAAGAAAAAGCGTGTCCGGACAAAACGGACACGCTTTTTTAGCTTTCACTAGACATATATACTTCTTCAAATGGCTGGATAATGACGAAGCCCTCACCCGAAAACGCCATCTGGATTGATTCGCCACTTCCACGACCGATAAATGTACGGAAGCTAATATCTGTTTTAAACTCAGGTGTTAAATTCCCTGACCAAGCGACAGTGGCATGTGGGTCAGTATAAACCGTTTCACCTGGTTTTACTAATAATGTTAATGGTTCGAAGTGTGTTGTAATCGCTACTTTTCCTGTCCCTTGTAACGTTACATTAAATAAACCACCTGACATGATGCCAGCCATTTTTCGCATTAACCGTATATCCCAGTTGATGCTAGGCTCAAAAGCAAGTAGATCATTACCATTTACACAAAGACTGTCGTTTTTCAAATCAAAGACGGTTACTTTCTTACCTTGATCGGCTAAATAAAGTCTGCCCTTTCCACTCGCTTTCATCAATTGTGTACCTTCACCTGTTAAAGCCTTTTTAAACATCTTACCAAGTCCGTGCTCCAACACGCGCTCACGTTCAAATTTAATGTCTCCTGTATAGGAAATCATTGCCCCCATTTTGGACCATACTTCACCGTTTAAATTAACCTCTAATACACGCTCAGTTTCCAATTCAAAATAATCATTTTCTTGATCATCCTGCTGTGTTTTATGAACAAATTCATCTAAAGAAAATTTCCCCATAGTAGATCCCTCCTTAATTACTTTATATACGATTACTTTTGAGAAAAGATTCAAATTTTAGCTGTTTATCCCTTATTCCGTCTTTCGTTATAAATTTTCTCTTTTAATAACGAAATCTTTTTATTTCCAGTAATGGTATTGACATCAGGTATGCACTGTTATACATTAAACGAGGAACCGATAATTGTTATATAACAATTAGTACAAAAAAATAACTATATAAGTGCCATGTGCGAAATGACACCTATACAGTTATCGCAAAAATAGATTATTGAGTAGCGGAAACGTCTCCAACATTTTGTGCCGCTTTTAAAGCAGTTTGTTTACGTACATCAGCACGTAAGGTGATTGAAATGACTAATGAAGCAGCGATTAACCCTGCAAATACATAGAATACAGGAATATAGCTTCCATAAGCATTTTTGATAGTGCTTACTAACAACGGTCCGAAAATGCCACCCAATGACCAAGTTGTTAATAAATAACCATGGATCACACCAAGTTGTTTCGTTCCAAATAAATCACTTGCAAAAGCAGGTAAATTTGAGAATCCTCCACCATAGCAACTAACGACTAAGAAAATAAGTGCTTGGAAAATAATCACGTTCGTTGTATGTGGTAAAACGATAAATGTAATTAGCTGTGCTGTAAAGAAAATAACAAATACATTTGAACGTCCAATATAATCAGACACAGCGGCCCAAATTAAACGACCACCACCATTAAATAACCCCATGATTCCTACCATCGCTGCAGCGCCTGCAACTGATAGCCCCACAATTTCCTGTGCCATTGGTGAGGCAACAGAAATCATCATAATTCCTGCAGTAACATTGACTAAATGCATAGACCATAGCATCCAGAAATGCTTTGTTTTGACAGCCTCACGTGCTGACATAACTGCTAAATCTTTCTTTACTACTTCTTTGCCGTTATCGGCTGCTGCCTTCATATTAGCTGGCATATAACCAGGCTTAGGCGGCGCTATATATGAAGCCCCTAAAATCATTAACGTGAAATAACTTGCCCCTAAAATAAAGTATGTTGTAGAGATGCCAACTGCCTCCATTAAGTTGGCTGCGACTGGCGCTGTAATTAGTGCACCAGAACCAAAACCAAGTACGGCCATCCCTGTTGCTAGACCTCGTCGATCTGGGAACCATTTTACAAGCGTTGATACTGGCGCAATATAACCAATCCCCATACCTAATCCACTAAGTACGCCATATGTTAACCAGTACAACACGACCGAATCCATTGAAATTGCAACTCCTGCACCAGCTTGTCCTGCTCCAAATAAGACAGCTGCTACCATCGCCGATTTACGTGGTCCCATCTTCTCTACTAAACTACCAAATAATGCAGCTGAAAACCCAGCAAGCCCCATCATAATGGTAAAGGCAACCGTTACCTTTGTTTCACTCCATCCCATTTCTGTGACAATAGGTATCTTGTATACACTGTATGCATAGGCTCCACCGATTGAAAGGTGAATAGCGATTGCAGATAATGCAATTAACCATCTATTTTTATTCATAAATTCTCATTTCTCCCCTCTTTTGCTACCTGTGAAAATTCTATGAACGTCCATGTTAAACAATTTACCACTTAGAATTATTCAAATGCAAGATGTTTTTCTAAAAAATATTATTTCTCCAAAAAGTATTTTGTTTTTCCATTAATGTTTTTCATTAAATAAACCCTACAGTCTCTAAGCAAAACAGCGTTTATCCTACAAAAAGCATAACACCTTTTAGCTATTATTACTTTTCTACTCTATTTTATAAATAACCACTAATTATATTAAAATAATTATTTTTGTGCATAATTTCACATTCAACAGATGCATACGTCTCTTTTTACCATTTCTAACAGGAGTCAGCAACACTTAAAATGAAGCAAATGCATTACACAGAATGTAGAATTTTTTAGAATAATAGAGAATTTTACAATAGTAAAAGACAATTTTTTTATTTTTAAAAATATCTTTAAAAATGGTATAACACCTCTTTTTTTACTTAAAATTGTAAAAAAACACTTTTATAACAATACAGTGAATGTATAATTTTTAAACCACTTTCAATTTTCCTTCATTTTTATTATTCAAATATATATTTTTTTCAACTAAATTTGAACGTTCAACACTCTGAATCAGAATCAATTGCTTCTATCAGGTTATATATATGCTAGAACAGGTCCATTTTTCGCGAAATATTATTTTTGTAAAAAAACAAAACATATCAAAAAAAAACAGCATGCTAGAAATATTTCCAACATACTGTACAAAATAATAGATTTTTTAAGTTGTTTTTCTTTTCATAAAAAGCAAAGTTCTTATTTCCTTATAGTAAATACATAGCAAAATTCCTAGTAAAATCAATAAGGAGCCATATACTTGGACACTTGTAGGAAATTGCTTTAAAAAAATAGCACTTAATAGCATAGCGATAGCTGGCTCAAAATTCAATAATAGTGAAGCATTCGTTGAGCCAATCTCCTTCATTTTTTGATTCCAAAGTAAATTACTAATTCCATGAATAATAACCGCTGATATAATGAGCAGCATCCAATAAGGATATGTTACTTGCCAATTTATTCGTGTCCACATCGTAAACGAAAATGGGACAAGCACCAGCAAACCGATTAGATTTGTATAAAAGGTGATGGACTGGGCTGATAATTTCAGACTGAGATGATTCACAATAATAAGGAATAAGGCAAAGCTTAGCATCGTAATTAAACTTAGCACTTCCCCCTTTCCAATAGAAATGGCGATGAGGGCTCCTTTAGTAATGATGAGACCAACCCCTATAAATGAAATGATTGCCCCTAACCAAAATATACCGTTTCGTGATTCATGATAAATCATTTTATTAAGTAAAGATGTGACAATCGGTGCGCAGGCTAAAATTAATGCCGCGGTAATAGGAGAGGTATGCTGAAGACTTGCATAAAAGCTATAGTGATTGATGGAAACACCTAGTATTCCTGCAATGATCAGCAACAGTAGGTCATTACGTGTAAACGTTGTATGAATAATAGCCTTCCAACTAATGCAGCCTAAAAATAGGACAATGACCATTAATCTAAATATGGCAACCATGATTGGATACCAATGTTCAATTAAAATAGAGCCAATAATAAAGTTACTGGCCCAAAAAAATACACAGCTAAATAAAATCATATAGATCGTTAGTTGCTTCATATTTATCGCACCTGTATATAAGAGACTTCTACATAGTTCATAATCAACTCTTTTAAAAATCTACTTCCCTTTCTTGTATTTCTTCCTATCTATTAAAACATAAGTATAGCAAACTAGAAATTTTCTAGTTTGCTATGGTATCTAAATAAGGGGGATTTAGATTGATACTTAATTGATAAACTGGCCTTTTGACATAACCACCCGTTTTGATGGTTTACGTGCAATGACTTCAGCGCTAGAAACGGCGTCAAAGAAAACAAAGCTTGCTTCATCTTGCACGTTTGGCCAAACCTTTTGACCATTTGCATCCAATGGTGTGACACCATTTGTAATGTATTTTAATGTTTGTCGAATAGAACGCTCATCTAACTTACGTGTATTGTCTGCAAAAGTCGTTGCTTTTTCTAAAATATCTCCCGAGCCATATGGACTCCATGAATCATAAAAGCCATCACAACCAAAGTGAACATCTACTCCATGCTCTGTTAGTAAATCAATCGGTGGGATTAATCGTCTTAAATCAAATGGCACCGTTGACATAATTTTTACTTGCTGCTGCGCTAGACGATCTGCAATTTTATGCTGTTCCATAGCTGATACATCTCCAAGAGAAAAGGCATGACTAATAGCCGTTCTCCCTTGATAGTTTGCATCCTCTACCATATCGATCCATTTATCGATTGTATAATAGCCAACATGACCACCATCATGTAGATGAATATCAACATCTACATTAAATTCTTGTGCGATATTCATGACTTCATAAAGAGAAGGCTCAATCGAATTATCAATACCAGCAGGATCTAGCCCACCAATCATCGTTGCCCCATTGCGCAAGGCTTCACGTAATAATTTAGGCACATCATCTCTTAGTAAGCCATGCTGTGGAAAGGCAATGATTTCTGATGTCACAACACCTTTATAATCTTCCAATGCTTCTAGCACACCCTCTAAGTTTTTTAAGCCAATGTACGGATCGATATTGACATGTGTACGAATATGATTGGCACCATTATTGAGGATTTTCTCAATCATGGCTGCAGCACGTTGTTTCCCAGTCGTTGCAAGGACCGATAATTCTTGTGCTTCACGATCCAAGCGTTCTTTCAAGTTCTTTACAGGCACACATGCTTTCCATGGTAAAGATAAGTATGTCTTATCTAAGTGATTATGCATTTCTTTAAAGGCTGGTAATAGCAGCTTCCCTTTCATATCTGTTACTTCATCTAGAGAATCAATTGTTTGTGTTGCTGGTACAATTTGAGAAATAAAGCCATCCGTAATTTCAAGGTGAAAAAGCTCCACCTTTGTACCGACAGTATCATTTTCTTTTAGATATTCTCCTGTTTCAAGTAGAACATTTGTAAGCCAGTGCTTCATCTGTATTCTCCTTTCAACTCTCCAACTTCCTGTTGGTGAATAATATGTCCTTGTGAAATAACTGTAGTAATAGGGCATCTTCTTGCTACAACATGTGCAGTACTAATTCCATCTACTAAAAGCATATTGGCTTTATCACCAACCTGTGGCCAAACACGTTCTCCGGCATCATTCAATGGAGTAATGCCACCCGAAGCATATTTCCAAGCACGACTTAATGAATATTCATCAATAAAACGGAATCTCTCCGCCATTACATTTAACTTCATAATGGTGTTTCCTGTACCATAAGGAGACCAATGATCTGTTAAACTATCATGTCCAACAGAAACTTTTACACCATTGTTATAAAGGTATGGAATCGGTATCGTCGAGCGATTAATATCCGTTGGCACCGTTGTTGTAACATCCATTTGCACAGCAGCCATCGCCTGAACTAAGTTTTCTAATCTTGATTGTTCTAAATCCGCAAGCGCCATTGCATGACTAATCGTAACTTGTCCTTCTTTTTTCGCCTGTTTTGTTAATTCGATTAGTTTATAAAATTCAAATTCACCTAAGGTATTAGCTGTATGAATATGAATATCAATCCCTGCCTGATAGTCTTGAGCAATAGCCATCGTTGTTTGCAATGATTTCTCAATATTTCTATCTACAATGGATGGGTCAACTCCTCCAACAAGCGTTGCACCCATTGCCATCGCCTCACGGATCAGTCCTTCCACATTCGAGCGCAGTAAACCATGCTGTGGGAAAGCCACAATATCATAAGTAATTTGATCTTGATATGTTTCTAACACTTGCTTTGTTATTTCAATATGCTTGGTCCCAATTTGTGGGTCCACATTACAATGCGACCGTATATGTGTATGTCCTTGTGAAATTAACCACTTAACCATTTCCTCAGCCCGATAAGCCGCGGTCGGTAATTGTTTAGGAAGTAGCGTTTGTTCTTCCTCGATGCGCGTTAATATCCCTTTTGTAATAGGTCTTGGGGCCTGCCACTCTCCACCAAAATAAGTTTTATCAATATGAATATGCATTTCTCGGAAAGATGGTACTAATAATTGCTTCTGTGCATCTACTATCTCTACATCGCCATCGACTACTATATTCTTATCTATTTGTTGAACATATCCATCTACAATTAGAACATCATAAATAGCAGTACGCGTTGCAACAATGCGTTCATTTTCATGCTCAAATGCCTCTTCTAATCTCACATTTTTCAGCAGTAATTTATTCATAGTTTCCTCCTCATTGGTATTTGTAGGTTTCAGCAAGTTTGATTATTCTACAATTTCAACGCCACTGATCATCGTATAGTTAGATGCATCTAACCAGAACCCTTTGACAGCATTACTGTAAACAGCTAAATGCTCGTAGTTACGAACTGGAATATACACAGCATCATCTAACTCCATTTGCATTGCTTTTTTGTAGATTTCATTACGTGCCTCTTGATTTGATTCAGAACGTCCTTGCTCAATTAGCTTGTCTATTTCTGGATTTGAATAGTAGAAATGGTTTCCTGGAGGTCCCATAGAAGCAGTATGGAATAGATTAAATTGGTTATAATCAGCATCTCCCGTTGCATTACCCCAGCCACTAATAAATATTTGGTGTTGTTCTTTCGTAATTTCAGAAATAAATGCGCCGTATTCCATTACTTGAATATCAACGTCTAGACCAATGCCCTTCAATTGAGATTGAATAACCTCTGCCATATTAATACGCTCTTTACGGTCGCTCGTTAGTAATTTAACTTTTGTTCCTTCTTTAACACCCGCTTCTTTTAATAGTTCTTTTGCTTTTACTACATCATAATCATATGGCTTTGTTTCACTAGAGTAACCGATAATTTTTGGACTCATTGCGGAATTGGCAAGTGTGCCTACATTATCATAAATACCGCTAATAATTGCTTCACGGTCCACTGCATAACTAATTGCTTGACGCACTTTAACATCTGATAACAATGCATCTTTCACATTGAAACCAATGAACTCTACTGCCAATCCTTCTGCGCGGAATAGATTCATAGTTGGTGAATTTTCAATACGATCAATTTCAGTTACTGGCACTTGCTCAGCGATATGCGCTTCTCCGCTTTCAATCATCGCTAAACGTGTAGAATCCTCGGGTACTACTTTAAATGTTACTTTATCTACTTTTGGTACTGTACCCCAATAGTCTTTGTTTGAATTTAATGTAATTTCTTGACCTGATTTCCAAGCATCAAATACAAATGGACCTGTCCCTACTGGATGTGTTGCTAATTCATCTGCCGCTTCTGCAATAGCTTTCGGGCTAATCATACTACCTTCCTGACTTGCTAAAATTGATAAAAGTGGTGCATATGGCTCCTTTAATTTCAACGTGACAACATACGTATCATCGACTACTACTTCACTAATCATTGATAATTTATCACGCTGTGGTGACCCAGTCTCTGGATCTAAAATGCGATCGAATGTAGCTTTTACAGCTTCCGCATTAAAATCAGCGCCATCATGGAATTTAATGCCTTCATTTAAAGTAAATGTCCATGTGACATCATCTTTTTGTTCCCACTCTTTTGCAAGTAATGGAGCAATTTTACGATCTCTATCAAAAGCAACAAGTGTTTCATATACTTTGCCATGAATAATATTCGCTGAAGGGATATCTGTAATAAAGTGAGGATCAAGGCTTGTTGCATCTGATGCTCTTAAAACAACTAATTCCCCTCCTACACTTTTAGATCCCTCATTGGAACCTTCAGCACTCTTATTACTAGCAGTTGAGCATGCCTGCAAAACTAGAACAGTAATTAGTGTCATCAATAAAAAAAGCTTCATTCTCTTCATAAACATTTCCTCCTTTTATGTTTTCATCCTTACATCTCGAATTATAAAGAAATAAAATTCACTTGTTTTTTAAAATCTTTACTTGTTTTTTAAATTTTCTGACTAATACCTTCTAAAATATTTACATTCTTTACGCTTTTCACTAAATTGAAATCAAATCAACTAGAAAAGGAGTTTCATTATGGATAAAGTAACTACTACTATCGACCATGCTGTTTTAGTGAATGCACGTAAAGCTTCTAGAAAAAAGAATCTTGTCTCGTTCCTAAACAAAATCAAAAAAAATAAGGCCGCTGTCGCAGGGGGTATCATCATTCTACTATATATATTGATGTTTCTTATCGGGCCAATTATAGCTCCTTATGATCCATTCGATGTTCAGTTAGATCAAAAATTACAAGGACCCAGTTTAGATCATTTAATGGGCACAGATGACAAAGGACGAGATATTTTAAGTCGAATATTATATGGCTCCCGTTTATCTCTTGGTGTTGGTATTTCAGCCGTGTTATTTGGTGGAACAATTGGGACAATCCTCGGGCTTATCTCTGGCTACTATGGAAGATGGATTGATTCGATTATTAGTCGTATTTTAGATATCATGCTTGCCTTTCCAGGTATATTACTAGCTTTAGCGATTGTCAGCGCTTTGGGACCAAGTCTTATTAATGTAACTATTGCTGTTGGATTCTTTTCCATCCCTATGTTTGCCCGTATTGTACGTGGATCGACAATGGAAGTAAAAAAGTTAGAATATATCGATGCTGTTAAAACACTCGGTGCAAATGATATGACCATATTAATCAAGCATATCTTCCCGAATATTTTATCACCTATTATTGTCCAAGCATCTATGCGTTTAGCAACAGCCATTTTATCTGCTGCAGGTCTGTCATTCTTAGGATTAGGTGCACAACCACCATCTCCTGAATGGGGTGCCATGTTATCAAATGGTAGGGATTTTCTTTTTACGGCCCCATATATGGCCCTTTTCCCAGGTATTATGATTTCCATCCTTGTTCTAGGATTTAACCTATTCGGAGATGGTTTACGAGATGCTTTAGATCCAAGAATGAAAAATTAAAGGAGAGAAGTTATATGACATTATTTATCCTAAAACGACTTGCTCAAATTATCCCCGTGACGCTCGGTGTAACGCTTGTTGTTTTTCTAATTATGCAAATGATTCCAGGCGATCCCGCCATCATTTTAGCTGGTGAAGGAGCTTCACAAGAAACCGTTAATGAATTACGTGAAAATTTAGGACTGAATAAGCCTTTAGCCATTCAATATACAGATTACATTAAAAATCTTTTACAAGGTGACATGGGTCATTCTTTAAAAAATAATCAACCTGTATTTGAAGAAATTACCGCTCGTTTACCAATTACAATTGAGCTGGCCTTTTATAGTATTTTAATTACCATCGTTCTTGGGCTTATTGCCGGCATCATCTCAGCAATCCGCCCCTATTCCTTCATGGATGTTGGTTTAATGATTGTGGCATTATTAGGAATCTCGCTCCCTAGTTTCTGGTTAGGTATTTTATTAATGTACGTTTTCTCCGTACAGTTACATTGGCTACCTGTTGCAGGTTGGGACAGTGCTAAGCATATTATTCTACCTGCGGTTACACTGGGCGCAGGTGGTGCTGCTATCGTTGCACGTATGACACGTTCAAGTATGTTAGAAGTCGTCAATCAAGATTATATTCGAACAGCTAAAGCTAAAGGCTTAAAAGGTTATATTATCATTTTAAAGCACGCATTACGGAATGCTTTAATTCCAGTTATTACAGTAGTAGGCTTACAGTTTGGTAGTTTACTTGGCGGCACAGTATTAGTAGAATCTGTTTTCGCCGTAAACGGATTAGGTCGAATGATTGTCGATGCAATTCGTACACGAGATATACCAATCGTGCAAGGAGGCGTACTAGTCGCTTCATTAATATTCGTATTCATTAATCTTTTCGTCGATATTTTGTATCGAATCTTTAATAAACGGATGGATTTAAACTAGGGAGGGAAAAAACAGATGAAACAAGATACAGTGTTAGAAGTAAAAAATTTACAAACTTATTTTTATTCGAGTGAGGGAGTCGCTAAAGCTGTGGACGGTGTTTCCTTTACACTTCAAAAAGGAGAAACGCTGGGCATTGTCGGAGAATCTGGTTGTGGGAAATCCATGACTTCCCTTTCACTACTTCGATTAGTCCCTTCACCCCCTGGCAAAATTGTTAATGGTGAAATTCTTTTAAACAATACAGACATCTTGAAATTATCAGATGAAGAATTACGTAAAATTCGAGGTAATAAAATATCAATGATTTTCCAAGAGCCCATGACAAGCTTAAATCCTGTGCTATCCGTTGGTGAACAAATCGCTGAATCCATTCGTTTACATCAAGGTTTATCACGTAAAGAAGCATGGCAAAAAGCGGTGGATATGATTCGCCTAGTTGGCATTCCAGCCCCTGAAAAAAGAGCGAAACAAGAGCCGTATCAGCTAAGTGGCGGGATGCGTCAACGTATTATGATCGCGATGGCACTTGCTTGTACGCCAGATGTTTTAATTGCTGACGAACCGACGACTGCCCTAGATGTAACCATTCAAGCTCAAATTATTGATATTATTCAAAATTTGCAAAAGCAGTTAGGAATGAGCATTATCTTCATTACCCATGATCTTGGTGTTGTAGCTGAGATTTGCGATAAAATTGCCGTTATGTATGCAGGGCAGGTTGTAGAGGAAGGCACAACTGATAGCCTTTTTGAAAAACCATTACATCCTTATACTAATGGTTTAATTCAATCCTTGCCAAAACTATATGAGGATCAAGAGGAATTATCTACTATACATGGAACCGTTCCAAGTCCATATCATTATCCAATTGGCTGCCGCTATGCAGAACGCTGTCCATTTGCTACAGAATTATGCCTTGAAAAACAGCCTGAACTTCTTACGATTGAGCCAGGGAAAAGGTAAGATGCTGGATGTACAGTAAGGAATGGCAGGGAGCAACACTTATGGAGGAGATGACCGTATGATAAAAGAGCAGCAAGCACAGCCACTACTACAAGTAAATAATTTAAAACAACATTTTTCCTTAAAAAAAGAAAAACTCTTCGGTCCACAGCAGGTGGTTAAAGCGGTGGACGGTGTTTCTTTTGAGATTATGCCTGGTGAAACACTTAGTATTGTTGGAGAATCTGGCTGCGGTAAATCAACGACAGGTCGCTCTATTTTAAGATTAGACGAACCTACATCTGGAGAAGTGTTATTATTCGGCAAAAATTTAGTAACGATGAATAAAAAAGAGCTGCGAGTAGCGCGCAAGGACATTCAAATAATTTTCCAAGATCCGTATGCATCTCTGAACCCAAGACGCACTATTCGCAAAATGTTAACAGAGGCCATGTCTATTCAAAAAATAGTTTCTCCAGAGCAGCAAGAGGCACGCATGATCGAATTAATGTCACTTGTCGGACTGCGACCAGAATATTTGGAGCGTTATCCACATGAATTCTCTGGTGGACAACGTCAACGTATTGGGATCGCAAGAGCACTTGCCGTCAATCCCAAAATTATTATTTGTGATGAATCGGTTTCTGCCCTGGACGTATCTATCCAAGCACAAATTTTAAATTTATTGAAACAGCTACAAAGAGATTTAGATTTAACCTTTTTATTTATCTCACATGATTTAAGTGTAGTGCGCCATATATCAGACCGGATAATGGTTATGTATCTTGGAAAAGTCGTAGAAATTGCTGATAAGCAATCCCTTTTCACCCAGCCGCATCACCCTTATACAAAAGCACTGTTTTCGTCGATTCCAGTTATTGATAAGGAGCATCGTAAGGAGCGTATTATTTTAAAGGGAGATCTACCATCACCGTTAAATCCCCCTACAGGCTGTAGCTTCCATACACGTTGTCCGTTCGCTACAGATAAATGTAAAGCAGAGGTGCCCGCTTTACGGGAAATTACGGCGACCCATAAGGTAGCTTGCCATTTTGCAGAAAATTTAGTTTAATGTAACTTACACTTATAAATTCAATGGAGAGGTCATTATGTTACAACTAGAAACCTTCAACATATATATTCTCCTATGTGTAATCGCTCCAATTATTGGAGCTTTTCTGCTTACTTTTATATTTATTTTCGAAAAACAAATTGATAGCCTAGAGGAAGAAAAAAGAAATTTAGAGCTAAAGCAAGATTTACAAAGAGCCAATATTCTTCAGCTAAATCAGCAAATACAGCCCCATTTCTTTTTTAACGCATTAAATTCATTACTGAGCCTAGCCCGCATCAATCGAAAGGAAGATTTGGTAGCGGGCATTGAGGCCTTAGCAACGTTTTTTAAATTTAAATATAATAATCATGAGGTGTTAATTGCTTTAAAAAACGAGGTGCTATTTGTCGATAGCTATTTAAATATTCAACAGCTACGCTTTGGACATCGTTTGACGGTCCATAAGTATGTTGATGATGCAGCATTATCTGTACAAATACCACCATTTATTCTCCAGACCATTATTGAAAATGCATATAAACATGGCTTTGAAAAGCATATAGGACCTGCTGAACTTTTCATTTATATAAAGAAAATGGACAAGTTTTTATTAATAGAAATAAAAAATACACAACCATCAGAAAAGATAGAATCGGCTATTGAGCAAGTAGAAGATGAATTGCAGCAAGGTTATGGTCTTGAAAATATTAAAAAACGTCTCGAGCTTATTTATGGACTCGAAAGTATTTTATTTTCAATTCAAAACGATCAACATTTTTACACTGTAACGATCCATGTTCCCGCTTAGGCTTTCTACTAATTTGAATATGAAAGGAGAACCTCAACATGAATATATTAATCGCAGATGATGAGCCTTTAGAGCTTGAGCAAATGATTTATTTATTAAAGCCACATTTCCCTAATTGGACATTCCATACTGCTCAGGACGCTTCACAAGCTCTGCAATTAGCTAAAAAGCACCGTATGACTATCGCCTTTTTGGATATTCAAATGCCTGGGAAAGATGGAATCACTTTAAGTAAAGAGTTAAAAGAACTTTATGATGTAGATATTATAATGGTAACAGCCTATCAAACCTTTGAATATGCGCAGCAAGCGTTACGTATTGGAGTAAAGGACTATCTAACAAAGCCTGTTATTGCTAGTGAATTAAATGCTATTGTGGAGAAATATAAAGTATGGAGCTCTAACCATGATGCGATCCAAAGCGCTCTTTCCTATATTCATGAAAACTTTCATGAAAAACTGAGTTTAAATATTATTGCTGAAAAAATCCATTTGAACCCTAGTTATTTAAGTCGTAAGTTTTTGGAGGAGCAATCCATCGGCATTAATGAATATATTAATAATTATCGCCTAGAGATGGCCGTGAAGAAAATAAGTGAAAATCTGGATGCTAGTATGTCAGCAATTGCGGAGAGCTGTGGTTTTAATAGTCAACACTATTTTAGTGTAGCTTTTAAGAAAAAATATAATCAATCACCTCGTCAATACAAATCCTCTAAAACGAGTAAAGGTAATTGAAGATATGCTAAAGAAATTTTCATTGCTCGTACCATTTGCAAGTTTAAGCACAGCAGCAGGTGTCATCATACTTTTAGCGAGATGGATTAATGGTAATTTACTATTGTCCTCTCCTTCTGCCCTAATTTCGTATGGCTTTATGGCGGGCATTTGTTATACATTAGCGACAGCTATTTCATTTGTCATACTGGGCTCATTATTAAAAAAGAGTGATTACACACAAAACCAGCATACCCAAAGCTTTTTACTCTTTACGATACAGAAAAAATTGAGTGGTATGAATTTAAAAGTCATACGATTTTTTTACCTTTTAACAGGCATTGAACTTTGGTTAATACAATTAATAAGCATTAGTGTGTTATCTGAAATTATGTTAACCATACCAGTCCCCATCACCATTTTTTTATTTTTGGTGGGAATGTTACTTCTGGATCGCATGATGTCAGTGAAAAGTATATTGTGGCTAGAAATATTATTTATCATCGCTTTATTTTCTTTACTTATTTTTATCCCTATTTATTATTTTGTACAAAATGGTGCTAGCACCGTTTATGAAGGTATTCGCTTGTATCACCCTTATTTATTTTATTTTAAAAATAGTGAAATCCTGCTGTTCTATGTCATTATTCAACTAGCCGTTTTAGGACAAGTTCTCTTTGATAAATCCACATGGTATTTAATCGCCTTTATTAAGCCAAAAAAAGTACGTCGCAGCCTGTTTTCTTCAGGTGTGATTTTAGCTTTATTAACGCTATCCTTTACAGCAATTTTAATGATTGCTTTATACAGTGGCTCATTTGGTCAGTTTCAAATTCTAATTTTCACGTTTTTATATGAAGTACAGCCCGGGTTTCTGACATTTGCTTTCCTTGTCATTGTACTGTTGGCCATTGTCACAACCTTACTTGTAGATTTGCGGGCAACCAAACGATTTTTTGTGAAGAAAAGGCCCTATTACTTTTATTTAATTGGTCTACTCATCCTTTTATTTACATTTTTCTTATCTATCGATTTAACGATTTTAGGAGTTATTTATTCTTTCGCATTTCTTCATATTACCATGCTACCATTTATGTTTATTCTTTTATTTACGAATCGTCATATTCATAAACATAACTGGCTTGTCATACTGTTTTCCATCATCATAGGGATCGGTGTTGGTTTAAGCTTCAATGCCCTTTACGGATTAGCAGCTAGCTTTATGATATCTAGTATTTATCAATTAATGCTACAAACAGAAACGGAAGATAAAAACGCCTGAATTCGCAAAATAGCGTGTTCAGGCGTTTGTCTTCTTTTAACTGATATAAATAATGAATATGCCAAATAATAGTAGACTAACAATGGCTGAACTAATGGAAATATAATGTCTTTTTTCTTCTCTACCATAGTAATAGTCAATGAAAATAGAACTGAAAACTATAACAGTTAGATAGCCTATTATTACGACGGTCAATAGGATCAACCCTTTCAGTACGAACAAACAGACCAAAACAATATTTACAATTTTAATGATCCAACTGACTCGCTGATGACCTTTATTAACATACCCTTTTGGAATGTTGAACTTTTTTCTCATTAATTTTTCGACAAAAAAATGACTAACGAATAAGACTACTAGAAATATAGATAAGCCCTTCATTCCAAAAGCTATATCATCTTCTTTTAGGGCAAGGTCTAAATAAGCCTTTGCCAAATCTTCATTATTTACTCGATAAAAGGATTTATTGTGATAATCCTCTATAACGATATATTCCTCGTTTAAAAATATTTTCATTTTAATTACTTGGCCATTTGCAAACTCTGCCCATACATCACGCATGGCTCCAAATCTAAATGGATTATCCCCATACATCTGTGTCACAGTGGCCTGCTGTAATAACTGTTGTAATAAATCCTTGTCATCATTCAGCTCAAATATTTTCTGGCCAATCGTCCATCCAGGTCTCCCTGCCATAAAGGTCTCCATATCCGCGTTGAAAATCATTGTATACCTTTTTATTGTTTCTTGCTGTGCTAACTCTACAAATGAAGTTTGTTTAGCTTGTTCGCCCCGTCCTAGTGGACCGAGTTCTATGATAAACAATAGTATAACAATCGTACCTAAAATAATTAATGGATATTGCCAGCGTCTTGTTGTAGGATTTACTCGGTGTACCTGTTGTGAAATATTTTTCTGTAATGACTGTGTAAATCGTGGCGTTGTGCCAAGCTCTTTATCCAACCTCTCCTTAAAAGCTGTCATCCATTAACACCTCCCAATCACTAGGGTTTAATTTAGACTGCAACATTTTCCTTGCTCGATGGAGCCTAGTTTTAACTGTATTTTCTGCACATAAAAGTATGTCAGCTATCTCTCGAACCTTTAATTCTTGATAATAATAAAGAATAATGACTTCTCTAAAAGTAATAGGTAAAGCAAATAATGCTATCGTTAATGTATTTTGCTCATCCTTCGCTAATAATGTCATTTCTGGTGTACGTTTATTTGCCCCTATATGTATTTTTTCAAATAATTCATGTCGCTTATTTTTCCAACTTCTTAAATAGTCATGACTTTTATGTACAGTGATTTTTACTAAATACGTCTTTAGAGAAGATCTTTGTTCGAAGCGATCCCGTTGACGATAATAGGCAAAAAATACATCTTGAACAATTTCCTCAGCTATCGCCCAGTCCTTTACATATAAATACGCCACTCGTAAACAATATTCTCCATGCTCCTCCATGACCTCCTCTAAATGCTCACTCACTGTAACACCTCCCATGTATATTCACTTTATAGTCGTAGTGAAGGGCCATTTGGTTTCCAAAAAAGAAATAATCTTTTCAAAAACTATGTTTCATTTAAACGATGGACATAATATTTCAAAAACATCACACAATAAAATGTGTTTCAACATTTGAAGGTGATGTTATTTTGAATAGATGTGAATAACTTATGCAAGAAGTAGTTTTGAGTTCATCCATTCAGGGAAATCATCATGTAAATAAGTATTATAAAGATTTGATTTAGTTGTTTTGATAGTGGATTTGTCCTTTTCGTATGCCAAGTCGCATACTTTTTTTCTTTTAACTCTTGAATAGCTAGTTAAAAAACTGTTATAGTGAGATTGTTTGTCTGACGTCTGACAAATTAAGTTCTTTGGTTGTTCTGCAAATTTTTAGATAGAACATAATGAACAAAAGAATATTTGTTGTCTTGAATTCAAACGCCCTAAATTATACTTATGGAGGAATTTATGAAATACTTAATATCCCTTTGTGGATTGCTACTTGTTTTTGGTTTAGCTCTGTTAATGAGTAAAAACAAAAAAGAAATAAAATATAAATATATATTGATTATGTTAATCATTCAATTTATATTAGCGGCTTTACTTCTAAATACAACGATTGGTTATGTTCTAATCAAAGGTATAACAAATGTATTTGATCATTTATTATCCTACGCAAATACAGGTATATCATTTGTTTTTGGTGGTTTAGCGAATGAAGGAGAATCCCCATTTTTCTTAGGTGTTTTATTACCAATTGTCTTTATATCTGTGCTAATTGGGATTTTACAGCATTTCAAAATCCTTCCTTTCCTCATGAGATGGATCGGTTATTTTTTAAGTAAAGTAAGTGGCATGGGAAAATTGGAGTCCTATAATGCTGTTGCTTCTGCAATGGTAGGTCAATCTGAGGTATTCATTACAGTCAAAAAACAACTAGACAAGGTCACTCCTCAGCGTATGTATACATTATGTGCATCCGCGATGTCGACCGTCTCGATGTCAGTTGTTGGCGCGTACATGACGATGATTGAACCAAAGTATGTCGTAACGGCGATTGTTTTAAACTTATTTGGTGGTTTTATAATTGTTTCCATCATTAATCCGTATACGGTAAAAGAAGAGGAAGATATCTTAACCATTGAAGATGAGCAGAAGCAAGCTTTCTTCCAAATGCTTGGTGAATATATTATGGATGGCTTTAAGGTAGCCATCATTGTTGGAGCCATGCTAATTGGTTTCGTAGCATTAATGGATTTAATCAATTCATTGTTTGATATGATTATCGGTGTTTCCTTCCAAGAAATATTAGGCTATATTTTTGCACCAATAGCTTTCCTAATGGGTATCCCATGGGCAGACGCTGTTTCAGCTGGTGGAATAATGGCCACTAAATTAGTAACGAATGAATTTGTTGCTATGATCAACCTTGGAGAAATTGAGAACACAATGAGTGAACGTACGTTAGGTATTATTTCTGTATTCCTAGTATCCTTTGCTAACTTTTCATCCATTGGTATTATTTCTGGGGCAGTCAAAGGGTTAAATGAAAGACAAGGAAATGTTGTTGCACGTTTCGGCTTAAAGTTGCTTTATGGAGCGACACTGGTAAGTATTTTAACGGCAATAATTGTTGGCTTGATTATTTAAGTGGATAGTCATTTTATTGCTTACACTGCACCTATCTTGTAGGTGCAGTTTTTTTATTGCCTTATGATTTTCTCCAACATAAAAAAATGTACA
Source organism: Lysinibacillus sp. A1 (assembly GCF_000801965.1). Taxonomy (NCBI): domain Bacteria; kingdom Bacillati; phylum Bacillota; class Bacilli; order Caryophanales; family Bacillaceae; genus Lysinibacillus; species Lysinibacillus sp. A1. The sequence continues at coordinate 50,715 of NZ_JSZM01000001.1, read as the reverse complement.
TCACTAAAATTTAATTTAGCATGTACATTTTTAACATTTATATCTCTTTATTTAACGACAATATTTACAAGTTTGCCTGGAATAACGATAACTTTTACTAAGTTCTTTCCAGCCATATATTCTTGTACTTTTTCATCTGCTAGCGCTATTTTTTCAATGTCTTCTTTTGAAGCATCTTTAGCTACGACGATTTTTGCACGAACTTTACCAGCAACTTGCACCGCTACTTCCACTTCATCATCTACAAGTTTTGACTCATCGTATGTTGGCCATTGCTCATACGAAAGTGTTCCTTCATGACCTAATAGCTTCCAAAGCTCTTCTGCGATATGAGGAGCCATTGGTGCCAACATTTTAACAAAGCCTTCCGCATAAGCTGTTGGGATTACTTCAGCTTTATAGCAATCGTTGATAAATACCATCATTTGTGAAATAGCCGTATTAAAGCGGATACCTTCATAATCCTCTGTCACTTTTTTCACTGTTTGGTGGTATGATTTTTCTAGTGTTGTATCATTAGACACTTGAATTTTCGCTGAAATCGTTCCATCCTCTTCATTGACAAGTAGACGCCAAATACGATCTAAGAAGCGACGTGCCCCATCTAAACCATTTGTAGACCAAGCTACAGAAGCCTCAAGTGGCCCCATGAACATTTCATAAAGACGTAATGTATCTGCACCATGTGACTCAATGATTTCGTCTGGGTTCACAACATTCCCCTTAGATTTAGACATTTTTTCATTACCTTCACCAAGAATCATACCTTGGTTAAATAATTTCTGGAATGGCTCTTTCGTATGAACAACGCCTAAATCATATAACACTTTATGCCAGAAGCGTGCGTATAGTAAATGCAATACAGCATGCTCTGCTCCACCAATATAAATATCAACTGGTAACCAGCGTTTTAGTAATTCTGGGTCTGCAATTGCTTCTGTATTGGTAGGATCGATATAGCGTAAGAAGTACCAGCTAGATCCTGCCCATTGCGGCATTGTATTTGTTTCACGGCGTCCTTTTTTACCTGTCTCTGGATCTACAACATTGACCCATTCTGAAATGTTTGCTAATGGTGATTCACCAGTGCCTGAAGGACGGATATTATCTGTTTTCGGTAGCATTAACGGTAATTCCGATTCTGGAACTGCTGTTATCGTACCATCTTCCCAATGGATCATTGGAATAGGCTCTCCCCAGTAACGCTGACGAGAGAATAGCCAGTCGCGCAGACGATAAGATATCTTCTTCTCTCCAACGCCTTTTTGCTCTAACCATTCAATAGCTTTAGCAATACCCTCTACTTTATTTAAGCCATTTAGGAAATCAGAGTTAATATGTTGCCCATCACCTGTAAATGCTTCTTTACTAATGTCCCCACCTTCAAGAACAGGAACAATGTCTAAGTTGAATGCTGATGCAAATTCATAGTCACGCTCATCATGTGCAGGAACCGCCATAATAGCACCTGTTCCATAAGACACTAATACATAGTCTGCAATCCAAATTGGCACTTTTTTACCGTTAATCGGATTTACTGCATAGGCACCTGTAAATACGCCAGTTTTTTCTTTTGCTAAATCTGTACGCTCTAAATCAGACTTCATTTTAACTTTTTCTAAATAAGTTTCAACCGCTTGACGCTGATCAGCTGTCGTTATTTGTTCCACTAATTTATGCTCAGGTGCAAGCACACAATATGTAGCGCCAAATAATGTATCAGGGCGAGTTGTGAACACGGTAAAGTTCTCATCAGTCCCATCGATACCAAATGTTACTTCTGCTCCTTCTGAACGTCCAATCCAGTTACGCTGCATATCTTTAATAGATTCTGGCCAATCAACTTCCTCTAAGTCATCAATTAAACGATCTGCATAGGCAGTAATTTTAAGCATCCATTGCTTCATTGGTCGACGTTCTACTGGATGCCCACCACGCTCTGATTTGCCATCAATTACTTCTTCATTCGCCAATACCGTACCAAGCGCTGGACACCAGTTAACAGCTACTTCATCCACATAAGCTAAACCTTTGTTATAAAGCTGAATAAAAATCCATTGTGTCCATTTATAATACTCTGGGTCAGTCGTGTTAATTTCACGATCCCAATCATAGCTGAAACCTAGCTCTTGAATTTGACGTTTAAATGTTGCAATATTTTTCGCTGTAAATTCCGCCGGATCATTGCCCGTATCAAGTGCATATTGCTCCGCTGGTAAACCAAACGCATCCCAGCCCATTGGATGTAATACATTATAGCCTTGCATACGTTTAAAGCGTGATAGAATATCTGTCGCCGTATATCCTTCTGGATGTCCTACGTGTAGTCCAGCGCCAGATGGATATGGGAACATATCTAATGCAAAGAATTTAGGCTTTTCTGTTTCATTTTCAGTTTTGAATGTTTTGTTATCAGCCCAATATTGCTGCCACTTTTTTTCAATTTGTTGATGATTAAAACTCATTTTTTTTCCTCCTTCAATGAATCTTGCTGCTCTTCATTAGAATTAACAAAATATTTAAAAAATAAAAAAACTCGCCCCTTCCTTATAGAAGGGACGAGAGAATTTGCACTCCCGCGGTACCACCCAAATTAGTGATTACACTCGGCTCAAGCTTCCTTAACGCGGAAGAAACGACACGCGCTATTTCACGCGGGCAGACTCAGTAGGCGAGTTCGATTTGCTTTCCTACTAGCTTTCACCAGCCGCTAGCTCTCTAAAAAGACCAACAAATCTACTATTCCTCATCACAGTCTTTACATGATATTGCATTTATTCTAATGGAAAGTATTGAAAAGCACAAGCCTTTGTTTACAGCTTACCCATTACTGAACAATTAATTCCTTTTTTTCCTCAGATTTAGAGAATTCTTTGCATTCATGAAAAGCAAAATGCTGACATCCAATACATCGATTTCTATCCAAATAGTTGAAGGCTCTTGTAATCGCTTCTCCTGTATGCTGATAAAAATGATGGGCTCCTATTTTATTGTAAAGGCCATTTTGCTGAAGGGCTATCTTTAAGTCATCCTGTACCCCTGTTACCAAAATGTTGCCACCCTGTGCTGTAAAATTGTCAATGATATTGCTAAAATATGCTTCACCCGTAGAGTCCATAAAGGGCACTTTCCCCATGCGTAATATCAAAACTCTAGATTGCTGTTGCAAAGTGCTTGCTATCGTCTGTTCAAATCTTTGTGCTGCACCAAAGAACAGTGGACCTTCAATAGTATACAAGCTAATTTGTGGACAATCATGCTGTTGGTGAACGACATGAGGCTGTACCTTCTCGCTTTTATTCGAATGGTCTGGTAGTACCTTTGTCACAACAAGCTTTTCACTCATTCGTTTTGCAAACAATAGCACGGCTAACACAAGCCCTATTTCTACAGCTAATGTAAGGCTAGTAAATACGGTTAATAAAAAGGTAATTAATAATACGAGCGAATCACCCGATTTCAATTTTATAATATGAGCAAAATGCTTACGTTCACTCATATTCCAGGCGACTACCATTAATACGGGCGCCATACTTGCTAAAGGTATATGGGAAGCATATGGTGCTAATAACAATAAGGTGATTAATACAAACACACCATGGATGATACCCGACATTGGGGATACTGCCCCTGTTTTAATGTTAGTTGCAGTACGAGCAATCGCTCCTGTCGCAGGTATTCCTCCAAACATCGGCGTTACGATATTGGCAATCCCTTGACCGATTAGCTCTCGATTACTATTATGCTTGCTATTCGTCATCCCGTCTGCCACGACTGCAGATAATAACGACTCGATACCTCCAAGCATCGCGATGACAAATGCAGGTCCAATAAGCTGTTGTAGGCGCTCGATTGTAATAGTAGGTATTGCGAAATTGGGTAATGTATTAGGTATTTGACCATAGGCTGTGGCAATCGTAGCCACTTGACCTGAAAAAAAGAAAGTCGCCACAAGAGTGGAGACTATAATCCCCACTAATGCACCGGGCACCTTTGGAAACAATTTAGGTGTCATCATTATTGTTATGAAACAAATGACTGCTGTTAAAATACTGAAAATATTAGTAGTCCCAATTTGCTTTCCTATCTCTTGAATATTCGCTATAAAATACTCATGTCTTATCATATTGGTTAGTCCTAAAAAATTGGCAATTTGACCTGTAAAAATAATTACTGCTATACCTGCTGTAAAACCAATTGTTACAGGACGGGGAATAAATTTTATTAAGGTCCCTAGCTTAAAAATGCCCATTAAGCAAAGCAATACCCCCGCCATTAAACCTGCCAGTAATAAATCCTCATAGCCATACGTTAGGACAATTCCTAAAAGAATCGGCACAAAAGCCCCTGTAGGTCCTCCAATTTGATATTTTGACCCACCAAAAATGGAAATCAAAACACCTGCAATACAAGCCGTATAAATACCATATTCAGGCTTTACACCTGATGCAATAGCAAAGGACATAGCAAGTGGAATAGCAACGATTCCAACAATGATTCCGGACAATAAATCCTTTTTAGCATGATGGACTGAATACCCTTCAAAACGTCCTGTAAACAGTGACTTCATAGATAAATCTTCCCTTCCCAATAATAAGCAAAGCATAACTTTTCCACATTATGGAGGTTACTTATTTTCTTCGTCACTATCATTACTTGTCATTTCCTCTAATCTTGAAATGGTATGAACTAAATGGTTATTAAAAATATCCTTGGCCACACCAAGTAATTCACCAATCATCGGATCGCTTAAAGAATAGTAAACTTTCTTGCCTTCTTTCACTCCATAAACGATATTTTTAGCGCGTAATACACTTAGCTGCTGAGAAACGGCGGATCCCTCTTTCTCTAAGCAATCTTGAATCTCATTGACACTCTTCTGACCTTCTACAAGAAGTTCCAGTATTCTAATACGCAATGGATGTGCTAACGCTTTAAAAAAATCTGCCTTAAACTGCTGCAATCCTTCTTCCATAAAATAAATCCCCCCATACAACTACATATTCAAATATTTGAATATGTATGATTGTAAGCCTATATTAATAATTTTTCAATATCCACTATGAAAAAAAGAGCAAACCAAGAGTGTAACACTCGATTTGCTCTTTGCATTTATTCACTATGAATCTACTACTATGTTGTTCTTCTTGAGAGGATAATCATAAATAAGACATGGTATAATCGCGAACAGCACAATGACTACTAAAGTTAAAACGAGAGGAATCATGCCATATTGATCCACCATAATTCCGCCAAACAAAGGACCGATCATACGTCCACCAGTCGCAGCACTGTTAATAATACCCTGATAGAAGCCTTGTCGACCTTTTGGCGCAAGTTGATTTGCAATAGTTGGTAATGCTGGTGTATAAAACATTTCTCCGAAAGTTAAGACAAGCATGGCTACACCAAACATTTTAAAATCACTCGCAAACGCGATAATACCAAAGGATATGGCGATTAAGATGACACCAAAAACCAATTGACGTTTTAACTGATGCTCCCAACGTTTGATAAGCGGTGCAATGAGCGGCTGCCCTATCACAATTAGCAGACCGTTAATCGTCCATAGTAAACTATACTGCTTTAATCCTAAACCTAAATCTTGCGTATAGGATGAAATTGTTGCACTCCATTGCGAATAGGCTAGCCAACATAAAACGGAGGATGAACTAATAATTAATAAGGCATAGAATGGTGCCTTGTTAATGATTCGCTTACTTTCACCAACCACATTCTTCGGTGCAATACTCCCTACCTCTAAACGTTTAAATGTCAGCAAAGCAATAATAAAGAATAAAATATACATCCCTAAATTGACCTTAAACACGTAGTCAAATTGATAATCGGCCACGATACCTGCAAGTGCAGGACCTACAGCTACACCGACATTTTGAGCCAAATAGATGGCATTAAAGGCCTTGCGTCCACCCTCTGGCCAGGCTGCCCCAGCCAATGCAAACATACTAGGAAAAACAATCCCCCCACTAAAGCCTAATATCGTTAAAAACCATACATAATGCGGCCACCCGTGCCAAAGCGTTAAACCTATTAATGAAGCAATTGTTAAAAGGATTCCAAGCATGATGGCTTTATAGCCACCTATTCTATCAAATAGATAACCACCTAATAGATTGCCTAAAACACCTGCAGCAGAATTTAGCATCAGCACAAAGCCAGCCATCGCCAGCGTTTTCCCTAAATAATCATGCATATATATGGCATTTAAAGGCCATAAAAATGAGTTGCCTGTTGTGTTCACAAGCATTCCGATAATTAAAAACCAAACACGTTTTGGCATTTGATGTCCTCCATTATTTCGCGTCTCTAAATAGCTAGTTTATGCTGAAATACTTAAAAGTACAAGGAAAATAATTTTACCCTTTTTACAATTTATTAACGGCTATAAATAGCTATAATTCACTAGATCCAAGCGAAAATTGGAGCAACATCTTTCATGATATATCCTTACCCCATGACGGAACGAGATGCTCATGATAAAATAAGGCGTTAGAGGAGTGAAATAAATGACAGAAATAAATTTTCCTTTTCCTTCTGAAGGGAAAAGATACTATACATGGAACCGCTATTTACGCGATCAATTTGGTCACAAAGTATTTAAAGTAGCATTAGATGCTGGCTTTGATTGTCCAAACCGTGATGGTACGGTTGCCTTTGGCGGCTGTACATTTTGCAGCGCTGCAGGCTCAGGTGATTTTGCAGGCAACAAGGTTGATCCGATTGAAGTTCAATTTGCTGAAATTCGGGACAAAATGCACCAAAAATGGAAAGATGGCAAATATATGGCTTATTTTCAGGCCTATACGAATACACATGCCCCGCTCCCAGTGTTAAAGGAAAAATTCGAAGCTGCTTTGGCGCAGGAAGGTGTTATAGGTCTTTCTATTGCTACACGACCTGATTGTTTACCAGATGATGTTGTAGAATATTTAGCAGAATTAAACGAGCGTACGTACTTATGGATTGAGCTTGGTCTTCAAACCGTTCATGAAAAAACTGCCAATCTTATTAATCGCGCACATGATTATACAACCTATGTGGAGGGTGTTGAAAAACTTCGGAAGCATGGTATTCGTGTTTGCTCACATATTATAAATGGTCTGCCGCTTGAAGATTATGACATGATGATGGAAACTGCACGAGCAGTGGCAAAGCTAGATGTCCAAGGTATTAAAATCCACTTACTTCATTTATTAAAAGGGACACCAATGGTGAAGCAATATGAAAAAGGGATGCTTGAGTTTTTAGATCAGGATGTTTATACAAAACTAGTCGCTGATCAGCTAGAAATTTTACCACCTGATATGGTCATTCATCGCATTACAGGTGATGGACCTATAGATTTAATGATTGGTCCAATGTGGAGCGTTAATAAATGGGAAGTATTAAATGGCATTGATGCCGAATTGGAGCGCCGTGGTAGTTGGCAGGGGAAATTTTATAAGGCTGAGGTTGCTAAATGAAACTACAACGAGTTTTACAATATGCTCAACAGCTATTAAAAGATAGTGTGGGAGATGGAGATACAGTTGTTGATGCCACTGCCGGCAATGGCCACGATACGCTATTTTTAGCTCAGCAAGTCGGGGATGAAGGACAAGTTTATGCTTTTGATGTTCAAAAAGAAGCAGTCGACGCAACACTACATCGTCTACTAGACCATGGTTTAGAACATCGCGCCCTTGTTTTAAATAAAGGGCATGAAGAAGTAGCCAATTTCGTACACAAGCCAGTAGCCGCAGCCATCTTTAATCTCGGCTATTTGCCGGGTGGCAATCATGATATTATTACCAAGCCTAGTACAACGATTCAAGCTATTGAAGACTTGCTTAAGCTTTTAAAGGTTGGCGGTTTAATCATCCTTGTAATTTATCATGGTCACCCTGGTGGCAAAGAAGAGCGAGATACTGTAATAGACTTTGTCAGCCAACTTCCACAAAAATATGTCCATGTCTTAAAATACGAATTTCTCAATCAGCAAAATGACCCTCCATTCGTCATTGCATTAGAAAAGATGAAGGATTATCCTAATTTATAGACAATTTTAAAAGGCTAACTAATAGTATAGTAGGAACTATTAGTTAGCCTTTCTCTTTACCTATTTATTTTTACGTTTTTCATTATAGTCTACCCAGAAATCTGCGCCTTTAATGCCTAGTTTACGAGGATCAAAGACAGGGTCTTTTCCTTCTTTTTTCTGCTTCTCGTAATCTTTTAAAGCAACGATAGCTGGTTTCATAATAATTAAAATCGCTAGAACGTTAATCCATACCATCAGACCAAGGCCTACATCTCCCATAGCCCAAGCGAGTCCAGACGTACGGATTGTGCCATAGAATGCTGCAATTAAAATCGCTATTTTCGCAATCCAAATGAAGACCTTTTCGGTACTACCTCTAAATAAATACGCCACATTTGTTTCAGCGATATAGTAATACGCCATAATCGTTGTAAAGGCAAAGAAGAATAGTGCGATAGCTACAAATGGTGCACCAAGTCCAGGTAAGGATGATTCAACTGCATATTGCGTATACGCAGCACCTTCCTGAATACTCTTAGCAAATGTCATTTGCTCATCACCCGTTAAGCCGCCTTTATTGAATTCCCCAACATGGATAAATGGATCTGTTCCTTCGGCTGCTTTTTCATCTTGTACATTATACATACCCGTAAATAAAATCATAAAGGCTGTAGCTGAACAAATTAATAAGGTATCAATGTATACTGACGCTGCTTGGACAATCCCTTGTTTAGCAGGGTGGGATACTTCTGCTGCGGCAGCAGGATGCGCCCCAGTCCCTTGACCAGCCTCATTTGAATAGATTCCTCGTTTCACACCCCAAGCAATTGCGGAGCCAATAATACCTCCAAATATTTCTTGTGCGCCAAATGCACTTGAGAAAATTAAAGCGAAGACAGATGGTACCTCTGAAATATTCATAGCGATAATAATAATAGCCATAATAATATAGGCTATCGCCATGAACGGTACAATTACCTGTGCAGCGTTGGCAATCGATTTAACGCCCCCAATAATGATAGCACCAAGTAAAACGACAATAATTAGTCCTGTAATCCAAGTTTCAATACCGAAAGCGTTTTCAACAGCCCCCGCAATGGCATTCGATTGCACACCTGGCATAAGTATTAACATAGCAATCAAAGCAGCTACAGCGAAAATCACTGCAAACCATTTTTGACCCATTCCTTTTTCTATGTAATAGGCCGGTCCACCACGATATTCAGTATCTTTCTCTTCTTTATAGATTTGTGCTAATGTTGACTCTACATATGCGGTTGCCGCACCAATAAAAGCAATTGCCCACATCCAAAAGACAGCACCAGGTCCACCCATCCCAATAGCTGTTGCAGTACCGGCAATATTCCCTGTACCTACACGTCCTGATAGTGCGATAGACATCGCTTGAAAGGAGGAAATCCCTTTTTCTGATTTCTCCCCCTTAAACATTAACACAAACATATCTTTAATAAGTCTTACTTGCAGGAATCTTGTAATGACTGAGAAAAAAAGCCCAATCAACAAGATACCGTAAATAAACCAAGGTCCCCATAATATGTCATTCAATTTGCCAACAACTACATCCATCTTACCCCTCCAATTTGAATTACCTTACTTTAAGTCACTATATTATTACACTTTTCAGAAAATTACAATATTATATTCAAGTAACAATATTTAAGTAAGAACCCTATTATTTGGAAGGTGTCAAAACTATTTTATTATATATCCAATCCGTCTAAGAGCATTATTGATAAAATCTCGAATATACATAAAAATCTCTTCACGCTCTACTTCATGAAATAAATTATGATAACAATTTGCCCATTCTTTAAATTGAAACTCGGTAAGCTCTTGTTGATGAAGCCAATTGCGCATTTGTCGAGTTTCCGTTATTTTATCTTTTTCAGCTGTCATAATTAACATAGGCATATTAGGAAATTCATGCTTAGGTAGCATAACTAAATTTTTCATCATCTGTTGAAGCTCCCGATACCATTTTACTGAAACAACAGACATAAATGGGATATCATCCTTCATTTCCTCTCTCCCCTCAACACTGCGCGTTAATGTCTCAAATGTCACCTCATGCGTCAATTTAACATTTGCTGTTAAAGCACTCAAACTCGTTAAAGCATTTGATAATTTACCTGGTAAAAGCTTCAAATGTAGCCAGGGTGATGTCAAAATAATACCAGCACATTCATACTTTTTCTTTTGCATGGTATGAAGAACTAAAGTAGCGCCTAGTCCATGCCCAATTACAAAGGTTGGTAAATTATATGAAAAGGCATTCTCAATGAGATTTCTTGTATATTTATTGTACAATTTGAAGTCCTCATCATGGACACGCGCAAATCTTGCATTGATGCCATGATTCGGTAGATCCCCCATGACTATGTGGAAGCCTTCCATTCTTAATTTTTCTATAAGCCATGCATACCAACGGTGGTTTTCATAAGCACCATGAAGAATAGCAATCACAGCCTTTGCTTGTCCATCAGCTTCCCATTTCCACATTCACATAGTCCTCCTAAAAAATAATTACAATTTGATTATATCGAAATAACAGCACATTTTAATTTTATATTTCCTTAAAGTTGCGTATTTGATACGATAATACTATATCTACAGAAAGAAAAGAGGCGATTCTCATGATTTATCCATTTAAAGATAAAACACCAAAGATCGATCCATCTGTTTTTATTGCCGATTACGCAACTGTTACTGGAGACGTAACAATTGGAGCTGAAACAACTATTTGGTTTAATACCGTAATTCGTGGCGATGTTTCACCAACCATTATTGGTGAACGGGTAAGTATCCAAGATCTTTGCTGCTTACATCAAAGTCCTAGGTTTCCACTCATTATTGAAGATGAGGTCACAGTAGGACACCAAGTAACTTTACATAGCTGTACCATTCGAAAAAATGCCTTAATCGGTATGGGCTCCATTATTTTAGACGGAGCAGAGATTGGAGAGGGTGCATTTATTGGAGCCGGAAGTCTCGTGCCTCCTGGTAAAGTCATACCTCCAAATAGCTTAGCATTAGGTCGTCCAGCGAAAGTTGTCCGAGAATTAAACGCTGAGGATAAAAAGGATATGGAGCGTATCGTACGTGAATACGTAGAAAAAGGTCAGTATTATAAATCTCTACAAAAATAAAAGCTTATAAAGAATTTATTCATTATAAAAAATCCCTCGCTTTCCATGACCATTGTTCAAGGATACAGGCGAGGCATTTTTGCAAAAAAACAAAAGGGGCAGAAAAGCCCCTTTTGTTCATCATACATTAGAATAATTTTCTAACGACTTCAGCACTTTAGCACAATAGTTTACAGACGTGCTTTTACGCGTAATGCGTCAGCTTTATCAGTTTGTTCCCATGGTACATTTAAATCGGTACGACCGAAGTGACCATAGGCTGCAGTTTGTTTATAAATTGGACGACGAAGATCTAGCATCTTAATAATACCTGCTGGGCGTAAATCAAATAGCTCACGAACCCATTCTACGATTTCGCTTTCCTTCACTTTTCCTGTACCAAATGTATCAACCGCAATGGAAACAGGCTGTGCAACGCCTATTGCATACGCCAGTTGTACTTCCGCGCGTTCTGCTAAACCAGCTGCTACAATATTTTTAGCTACATAACGTGCCGCATAGGCAGCTGAACGGTCAACTTTTGTGGCATCCTTACCTGAGAACGCACCGCCACCATGTCGTGCATAACCACCGTATGTATCAACAATGATCTTACGGCCCGTTAAACCAGCATCTCCTTTTGGCCCACCAATGACGAAACGGCCAGTTGGATTGATAAAGTATTTTGTGTTTGAATCTAATAATTCGCTTGGCACAACAGGAGCAATCACGAATTGTTTTAGATCAGCCTGAATTTGTTCAAGTGTTGCTTCTTCATCATGCTGTGTTGAAATAACAATTGTATCGACACGCACAGGTACGTTATTGTCATCATACTCAATTGTTACTTGTGTTTTACCATCTGGACGTAAATAAGCTAGCTCACCAGATTTACGAACTTCCGTTAAACGACGTGCTAACTTATGAGCTAAGCTAATTGGTAATGGCATTAACTCAGGTGTTTCATTACATGCATAGCCAAACATTAAGCCTTGGTCCCCTGCACCAATCGCTTCAATATCTGCATCTGTCATAGAACCTTCACGTGCTTCTAAAGCTTGGTCAACACCTTGAGCAATATCTGGAGATTGCTCACCAATTGCTACAAGTACCGCTAAGTTTTCAGCATCAAAGCCATATTTTCCACGTGTATATCCGATTTCCGCTACCGTATCACGTACAATACCTTTGATATCTACATAAGTAGAAGTAGTAATTTCTCCCGCTACTAATACTAATCCTGTTGTTACAGTTGTTTCACACGCTACACGTGCATTTGGATCTTCTGCTAAAATAGCATCTAAAATGGCATCCGAAATCTGGTCACAAATTTTATCTGGATGTCCTTCTGTTACACTTTCTGATGTAAACAGTCGACGGTTTGTCATTTAGTTTTCCTCCTATTACTCTTACAAATAGTATTTGAATACGGTACTCATTACCCATGTCAAGTCCGCTCCTAAGGATTGAACTCTCAAGCCGCTGTTGTTGTCATTTCACTTTACGTGAAAAAATAACTGCTACTTTTAACACGAGGATTTCGAAAGATCCGTCATTATAATAAGGAAAGAACTACATATACTTACCTTTACATTGATTTTTAACAATAAAAAAATCCTTTACTCACGTTACTATACATGAGGAAAGGAATAATGACTTCGCTACCTTTCACTCTTATCGTTCAAGGGATTTTCCCTTGCATCAGGTTGGCACCAACGCATGACGTGAAATAGTTCATGCAGGTTGCCGGGTTTCACAGGGCCTGACCCTCCACCAGCTCGGGATAAGAGTATCCGTTCAATTTTCATGTTACTGAAAAGGTCGAACATTGTCAAATATTTTCTTATGTATTACTGTATAGAAAGGAAGGAACAAATAATCATCATAAAACTTTTCATTCTTGGGTGATGATGTAAATAGAAGAAAATTAATCCCTACAACATACCTAGCATCTTGTGGTAACATATGTGTGGCTCAAATTTTAGACAATTTACTGTAGCATTGAATGTTTTCTACTCGAAAAACATTATTTTTTGTCAGTTTATTGAAAAGTAATAAAAACTCTAAAATAATTTCTTAATTAGTATAGATTATTTAACCAATTGTGTTATACTATTTTTGAAATTAAGAAAAAATCCCTCTAAATCAAGGGAATACTATAAAAAAGGATGGTATTTAATCGATGAATTCAGTAGAAATTGCAAACGAACTGAAGGAATTATTAAGCGGCGGTAACATTAACGTTCAACTTTCAGTACCACAATTAGCAGAAAAAGCTACTTCTCGTGGTGAGGCAATGTTAACAGTAGATGGCGCAGTTCGTGCAGAAACTGGCAAATACACTGGTCGTTCACCTAAAGATAAATATACAGTAGAAGAAGAAAGCACAAAAGATCAAATTGACTGGGGTAAGGTCAATCAACCAATTTCCTCTGAAGTGTTCGATAACCTGTATGTAAAAGTAATAAAATATTTAAAAGAACAAGATGAATTATTTGTATTCAAAGGCTTTGCTGGTGCTGACAAAGATTCACAATTAAGCATCCAAGTTATTAATGAATACGCTTGGCACAACCTTTTCGCTCATCAATTATTTATCCGTCCAACTAAAGACGAATTAGCTTCGCATGTTGCAGACTTCACTGTCATCTCAGCTCCTAACTTTAAAGCAGATCCTGCGGTTGACGGTACTGCTTCTGAAACATTCATCATTGTATCACTTGAAAAGAAAATTATCTTAATTGGTGGTACTGAATATGCTGGTGAAATGAAAAAATCTATCTTCGGTATTATGAATTACTTACTACCACAACAAGGTATCCTTTCTATGCACTGTTCAGCAAACGTTGGTGAAGCTGGCGATGTAGCATTATTCTTCGGTCTATCTGGTACTGGTAAAACAACATTATCCGCTGATCCAGACCGTAAGCTTATCGGTGACGATGAACACGGCTGGTCTGATAATGGTGTATTCAATATTGAGGGTGGTTGCTATGCAAAAACGATCAACCTTTCTGCTGAGAAAGAACCAGAAATCTACAATGCAATCCGCTTCGGCTCTGTTTTAGAAAACGTAGCTGTTGATCCAGAAACTCGTATTTGTGATTATGATGATGGTTCATTAACAGAAAATACTCGTGTAGCTTATCCGATTCAATACATCGAAAACATTGTTGATCCTTCTGTAGCAGGTCATCCAAAAACAATCATCTTCCTAACAGCTGATGCGTTTGGCGTATTACCTCCTATCAGTAAATTAACAAAAGAGCAAGCTATGTATCACTTCTTAAGTGGTTTCACTTCAAAACTTGCTGGAACTGAACGTGGTGTAACAGAGCCAGAACCAGTATTCTCTACATGCTTCGGTTCTCCATTCCTTCCACTTCCTGCAACAGTTTATGCAGAAATGTTAGGTCAAAAAATTGACGAACATGGCGCACAAGTATTCCTAGTGAACACTGGTTGGACTGGTGGAGAATATGGTACTGGTAGCCGTATGAAACTTTCTTATACACGTACAATGGTACGCGCAGCTATCGATGGTAAATTAACAAATGTTGAAACGACACAAGATGCTGTATTTGGTTTACACATCCCAACAGCAGTTGAAGGTGTACCTTCACAAGTGTTAAATCCTCGTGAAGCATGGGCAGATAAAGCTGCATACGATGCAAAAGCTGCTGAACTTGCAGGCTTATTCAACGAAAACTTCAAGAAATTTGCAAACGTTTCTGAAGCCATCACTACACTTGGTGGCCCATTAAAATAACAACTAGAACAAGAAAAGGGAACGAGATAATTCGTTCTCTTTTTCTTTCCCATAAAACATAAATGAAGCTAATATAGGGAGATACATATGAAAAGAAAATACAAATTACTAGTAGCAATCATTACTATATTATTGGCATTATTTACTGGTGCTGGTTTTTTTGCAGGCAACTACTTTTATAATCTGGCATTAAATCCGAATACTGATAAATCAGCTGTTCTAGATGCCCCCCATAATTTAATTGATAGCAATTCAAGTGAAGCTCAAGAGAAAGAGGATCGTGAGCAATGGTTTAACAAGCATTATGAGGAGAAGGCGATTCAATCCTATGATTCTCTTAATCTGCATGCATACGCTATCCAAAACAGCCAGCCCACGGACAAATGGGCAATTATTTTCCATGGCTATTCAAGTGATGGTACACAAATGACTAAGTATGCTAAACAATTTTATGATATGGGCTACCATGTGCTCATTCCCGATGCAAGAGGACATGGTCAAAGTGAAGGTGATTATATCGGCATGGGGTGGCATGATCGTTTGGATGTTGTTTCATGGATTGATGACATTGTAAACAGGAATAAAGATGCTGAAATTGTGCTATTTGGGGTTTCAATGGGAGGCGCCACTGTGATGATGGCTTCAGGCGAGGATTTGCCGTCAAATGTAAAGGCTATCATTGAGGATTGCGGCTATTCTTCCGTATGGAATGAATTTTCCTATCAATTACAAGCAATCTTTCACTTGCCTTCATTCCCAATTATGCAATTCTCTTCAGTCGTAACTAAACTAAAAGCAGGCTATACGCTGGGAGAAGCTAGTGCTCTTGATCAAGTGGCAAAATCAAAAACCCCTATGCTGTTTATTCATGGAGACAACGATACTTTTGTCCCTTCGACCATGTTGAATAACGTATATGAGGCAGCAAATGGTCCGAAGCAAAAATTACTTGTCGAAGGTGCTGGTCATGGCGAGGCGGAAAGCGTAGCTGGCGAGCTCTATTGGGAAACGATTCAGTATTTCTTAGAAACTTATATGAAATAATAAAGTGCCCCGTCCTTTAAAACACCTATTCATCTCCAGATGATAGCTATTTAAGGAAGGGGCTTTAATAATTTCATTTTCTAGTGTTGCTTCATCCATTCACAAAGAGCACGTACGGTTTCACGATTTTTAGCTGGCGGGTATTGATGTGCATAATGAAGGTCATACCATGTTTCGTAAGTTTTATTAGCATCCTCTAAGAAAAATGCCAGTTGTCTAGCATGCTCTATATCCACATTCTCATCCTGATAGCCATGAATAATTAACACTGGAGCTGTTATATGCTCTACTTCAAACAAAGGTGTACGAGCATCATAGGCTTCCGGTACACGGTTTGGTGTTCCTCCGATAACGCGTTTCATCATCCGTCGCATATCTGTACGTTCCCAGTAAGTGGCCGTTGCATCAGAAACCCCAGCCCATGTCACAACGGAAGTAATATCCCTTCGTAAAATTGCTGTCCATAGAGCCATGATGCCTCCACGCGAAAAGCCAAAAACATGTATATTATCATTACAAAATTGCTTCAGTACATCGACTGCAAAAACAGCATCATAACGGTCTGCCCCTGCAAACTCATCTTTGCCCTCGCCACCTCTATTTCCACGATAATAGGGTGCAAAGACGATAAAGCCTTGAGCGGCAAATTGGGCAATACGTGAGGGTCTTACCATACCTATGCTTTGCATACCCCCTCTTAAATATAAAAAGCCATCATATGTACCCTCAGTCTTCGGCTCTGCTAGAAGTCCTTTTATCCGCAAACCCTGTGACATATAAGTGATTTCTGTTAATCGTATTGCTGGATTGGGTGAAGGATAGGCACGCTTTTCAACGATATCACCATTTTTTGTCACGTCGTTTCAACTCCTCCAGCATTTTCTTCATCCCTTCATCCTTCATATGAAAGCTCAAGTTTGGATGACGGGTAAATTCCTCATCAGATAACCACAGCATACCGGATGTTTCTAAATCAAATTCAATGTCCTCCTGCCCAGCAAATTGTGCAGTAAAAACGGTTTTACAAAATAATATGTCATCATGAACCGCATATTCTGCAAACCATTGAAGATTTTTCACACGGACACCAGTTTCTTCAAATACTTCCCTTATAGCTGCATCCTCTAGCGTTTCGCCTTGCTCCAATTTGCCTCCTGGCACCTCGACACCACGTCGTTTATGAATAGTACATAGCCACTTATTTTGATGCTTTAAAAAAACAAGGACGTGTTTGGGTTCTACGGTAAATTCCCCTCTCGTAAAACTCAAATCTACGCGCAGGCCATGTAAATCTGTAAATGTTAACATATCTTCAACCTCACGTTCTTTCTTGCTGAATAACAGTAGTCATTTTTCACTGCCTTCACTTACAGGCATCGCGAATTCCTAATTTCTGTTTAGTTGGGATTGGATTTTTCACTAGGTGCAAAATCATTTAATTCCCTCTAGCTAATCTAAGTTAACTATAGAATAATCATACAGAAACAAGCAACTTTAATATAGTGTAAGCAAGCAAAAAAGCGCGCTTCAAATGAAGACACGCTTTTCATTAAATGACTCGTTCACCATCGAAATAAACAACCGGATTTTTCACTACACAATCAATATGGACATCCGCTGCATTTGCTCCACCGAATGGGACATTGCTACCGAATGCGATATGGATTGTCCCATAGACCTTCTCATCTTCTAGTACATTCCCACATAACATAGCACTTTTATTAGCTCCAATACCGAACTCTGCGATGATCCGACCATTCTCTTCGCCAAGTAATTCCAGCAATCGAGGACCATCAGGACCAATTGCTTCTACTAATCGTCCATTAGAAATTTTCAATAATAATGGTTCCTTTAAGACACCAATATTAGCAATAGAACCATCCACTAAAATTTCACCATTTGCAGATGACTCTATTGGCGCAATATAGGATTCACCGGAGGGAATATTACCATGCTCTCCTGCTTGGCGAATAACGCCAGTCGAACGAATGCCTAAACGGTTTTCTACACTAAATGTTAGCTCATGACCATCCTTAACAATTCGAATTCCTGCCGCCTTATCGAGAAGCTGGACATATTTTTCTACCATTTCCTCAATCTCTTGCGCATCTGCATGAAGCGCACCTTGTTCAAGCATCTCCAACGTAATACCTGGCATAGTCGCTACACGTCCACCTTTTTCACAGGCATTTTTACGAGCCGCTGTATGTGTCAAGGAGTGAGAGGTCAAACAAAGTGAGACATCAGCATTTGCCATCAGCGATGAAACTGCATGAATAGGCTCCTGCCCTGATTTTTCCAATAACGGCATAACCATAAGCATGGTATTAGCCGTTATTGTTAGTCCAGCCTCATAAAAGATTGTTGCTAAGTCTTGCTTTTGAACATCTGTCAAAATTAAAAGCGTTTCTGACGATTGAACATTTAAATGATCTTTTAATACCTTCAGTGCAATATCATGTAAATGCTGCATTGTAGCACCCCTTAATTAAAATTCAAATGATATCTACGAATGATTCCTTCTATTTCAGTTCTAGCCTCCGTTAAAGGCCCTAAAAATTCTGGTACTCGTTGTTCAGTAAAACGGTAGATGGGGCCAGAAACAGTGATAGAGGCTACGACCTTTTCATCACTATTAAATATAGGCATAGCGAGTGCCAATACATCAACGGAATATTCACTGTTACTGAGCGCATAACCACAGCTACGTATTTTTTCAAGCTCCAACCGTATGTCATTTGCATTCGTCATCGTATTGGTCGTATAAGCGGTTAGCGGTTCATCAATAACTTTAGAAATTTGCTCATCACTTAGGAAAGCAAGCATAGAACGATAGGAAGCACCTACATAAAGCGGAGATCTACTTCCTCTTGAAACAGTAAACTTCACCTTATTCACTGGCTCTGCTTTTAATAAAGTTAACGCTTCCAATCCATTTAAAACTGTAAATATGGCGGTTTCACCAGTAACATCCTTTAAGTTATCAAGAACAGGCATACATAGCTGATCTATGTTTAATGAATCATACATATTCATACCAATTTCCCATAATGCAATACCCAAGGAGTACTTTTTGGTTACAGGATCCTTTGTAATAAACCCATTATTCTCAAATGTTTCGAGAATGCGATACAAATTTGTATGATTCATGTTCATCGCCATCGCTAACTCTCGACCACCCCATACTGGCTTTTCCTTTGTAAACATCTTTAAAACTGCAATTGATAAATTTAACGTCTTTAGCATATCTCTCATCCTTTTGATCTATTTATCTGTACAAGCGGCTGCAAATCCCTCTCTTAAGGGGGATTAATTGAAAGATTTAACAGCCGTCAGCACCTGATATCACTTTATCAAAAGTAAGAGAGTAGCTAATCTCTTACTTTTGATAGAGGAAATCAATCGCAGCCGTAATATATACTTTTGCACAGCGTACGATATCCTCAACACGCACTTTTTCATTATACCCGTGTATGCTTGGTAAATAGGCCGGCCCGTATTGTAAAACCGGAATATCATACTGTCTGAAATGTCGAGCATCACTGCTTGCCCATTGCATAACACCATAAGCTTCTAATCCTGTTACAAATGAAATATTATCCACAATCGATTGGCAAACGGGATTTTCAGCTGGTGTATAATTGGCTACACTTTTGAAACCAAAACGTCTGATCGAATACTCAATGTCTAAGGCATCTAATTTATTCTTCAGGATTTCTGTTACTTCCTCCTGTGTAATACCGAATGGTAAGCGACAATCGACCTGTACCTTACAATAATCTGGGATAACATTGGACTTCGTACCTCCCTCAATTGTACCAATATTTACAGTAATTTTCTCTAGTACTTCTTGATATTTCAGGCGGTCTTTCTCCACTTCACGCATATATTTTTTCGATACTTCTATTAGTGGCTGTACTTCTTCAGGAATGACAATATTCATATCCCATAATGTGCGAATTTCTTGAATAGCTCGGATTGCATCATTAATTGCATTACGACCCGCTAAAGGTGATAAGCTACCATGTCCAGGTTCCCCATGCACTTCTAATTCAAACCAGTAGGAGCCTTTTTGCCCAATTGTCGGATTTAATGGAGATGAAGGCTCTGCAATTAAACATCCATCACCCTTAACTAAACCTCGCTCCAACAACCAAGGAACACCAAATTCCCCACCAGTTTCTTCGTCAGGTACAATGGCTAATGTTAATTTTCCTGGCAATTCAATATTCAATTTCTTGAGTAGTTTTGTTGCAAAAATAATACCTGCTAAACCTGCTTTCATATCGCTTGCACCACGCCCAAGCATCCAACCATCCTTCACTTCTCCAGAGAAAGGATCAAAATCCCATTTAGATAAGTCTCCAACAGGCACAACATCTGTATGTCCACAATAAACAAGTTCTTTGCCTTCATCATTTCCAATAGAAGCTACTAAATTAAACATTTTATCCGCGGCCTCATATTTTTGGTAAGCAATGCCTACATCATTTAGATAGTGCTCGATAAAGGCTGTTATTTCAGTCGTATCTCCTGGAGGATTCACACTTGGAATTTGAATGAGTTTCGAACAAAAATCAATTAACTCTTCTTGATGATTTTCCACTTCATCTACTAGTTGCATTTTTAGTGCTTGTAAGTCATTCATGTGCTTGTACCTCATTTCCTTTAGTTTGTAAATGCTTCATGCTACCGTATAAATTTTTCATATGTGTAAACTGCTTTTGATCAAAGAAAGAGCATTTATGAGCACCGTACGTTTTCGCCACTTCTAAGACAAATCGAACAACATTCTCTACGTCTGTCACATGTGTTGCACCTGTTGCACAGCCTGCCACGATAGATTCGGTTGTAATTGCTACCCCTACAACAGGACTTGATGTCGCCACAGCAGGTTGTAAAATACTATTGATATGGAATAAACCATTCCCATATGGGGTAATGTCTTGCATTGTTAGCGGCAGTACAACTGGTGCAATACCTGCTGATTGTGTGTAAATTTGCAGCAAATCATCACTAATTTTTAATATGTAACCTTCTTTAACTGTTGGTGTAATGGCAAATCCTTTATGGTTACATACTTGGTTACCTTTTGTCGTATCAATCGAAAGAATAGCATCCATTGTTTCTTCCACTTCATTCTCGTTCATGACGCTAATATCGACTGGTGAATTCATAAATGGCACTGGCTCATGTGGTAAAGTGGGGGCAGTTGGACAAATATGAGTGGAGAAAATTACATCCCCCTCTAACTGGTCACCTTTTAAAGCCATATCAATCGCTTTTGCTGCGCCGGCCATACAGGCTAGTGCACCATCTCCATCCGATACAAAGCCCGTCATTTCAGGGCGTGCCCCGATACCGCCTAAGCGACCGATGATACCTAATGTAGGAGCATGGCCCCCTGAGGATTTACCATTTTTACCTTTCACTAGAACGCGGACAAAATCGGTTGAGCCATTTTCACCTTTAATAGTTTTAACTACTACATCTGCTGCTGGATTGATATTGTGTAAATACTCTTTCATCACCTCACCATTTACATACATACTATCCATTACCTCGTATAACTCCATAACATGCTTCAATGACATAATTAGTCCGCTCCTTTTTCTATCCAAAAATTTTATTCATTATGATTTATAAGGTTATATTGTAGATGCTTCTTGCTGAATAGCTTTCCATAAATGACATGATACTTGATGGGTTGCTGTCACCGTATCGAGTGTTGGTTGCTCTTCTGCACATTTGTCTGTGGCAAAACGACAACGTTTATGGAAAGCACAGCCACTCGGAGGATTCACGGGACTTGGAACATCCCCTGTTAAAATAATTCGTTCCTTTGTATCAAAAGGATTTTCCTTAGGGATAGCTGATAACAAAGCCTGTGTATAAGGGTGTTGAGGGTGATCATAAATTTCTTTATATGTGCCCATTTCAACAATTTTGCCTAAATACATCACTGCAATGCGATCACACATATAATTCACGACATTGAGATCATGTGAAATAAAAATATAGGTTAAACCAAAATCTTTCTGTAAATCTTTTAATAGATTGATGACTTGTGCCTGTACAGATACATCTAAGGCGGATACAGGTTCATCACAAACAACTATATCCGGTTGAAGTGCAAGCGCCCGTGCAATATTAATGCGTTGCCTTTGTCCTCCTGAAAACTCATGGGGATAGCGCTTTGCATGATAAGCACTCAACCCTACTGTTTCAAGTAGCTCCATGACACGCTTTTTACGTGATGATTCATCACCTATCCCATGTATCACTAATGGTTCAGCAATTAAATATTCAATCGTTTTACGAGGATCTAGTGATGCATAGGGATTTTGGAAAACCATTTGTATCGATTTTCGAGCAGAGCGAATATCCTTCGTATTTAAGCTTGCTAAATCGGTTCCCTTAAACTCAACGATACCCTCAGTTGGTGCTATTAATTGGTTGATTAAACGAGCAACCGTCGATTTCCCACAGCCCGATTCACCCACAATCCCAAGTGTTTCTCCTTTAAATAATTCAAAGCTTACTCCATCTACTGCTTTCACAAATTGTGTGGACTTTCTAAAAGGAATTGAGCTCTTAATAGGAAAATGCTTTTTTAAATTATTTACCTTTAAGATCAATTCATTGGGCTGTTGCATGAAAAACCCCCACCTTTCTAGCGACAATTTGATCTTTTGATTGCAAATGGCAGGCTACAAAATGATTGTCCTGAACTTCCACTAAATCGGGTATTGTACTATGGCATAGATCCGTTGCTAAAGGGCAGCGAGCTGCAAAATGACAACCACTTTGTGGCATGGTTAGATCGGGTGGACTTCCTGGGATGGCTGGCAACCTTTGCTGTCCTTGAGTCCCCATCGTAATCTGCGACTCTAATAAACCCCAAGTATAGGGGTGTAATGGTTTTTCATAGAGCTGCCTTGTTGTAGTCGACTCCAC
This sequence comes from Lysinibacillus sp. A1, assembly GCF_000801965.1. NCBI lineage: Bacteria > Bacillati > Bacillota > Bacilli > Caryophanales > Bacillaceae > Lysinibacillus > Lysinibacillus sp. A1. Next base: position 27,758 of record NZ_JSZM01000001.1, on the reverse strand, counting down.
TGTACGACCTGCATACATGACATTCACTTTGTCACAAAGCTCCCAAACTACACCTAAATCATGCGTAATCATAATAATGGCCGTATCATGTTCTTGCTGTAATTTTTTCATCAAATCAAGAATTTGAGCCTGTACAGTTACATCCAATGCTGTAGTGGGCTCATCAGCAATAAGTAGCTTTGGATTACAAGCAAGCGCGATAGCAATCATGACACGTTGACGCATCCCACCTGAAAATTCATGAGGATACATTTTCAAACGCTTTTCCGGCTCCGGTATCCCTACCATTTTCAGCATATCCACAGCTTTTATTGCTGCATCCTTCTTGGATATATGCTCATGCGCTTGGATCACTTCTAAAATTTGATTGCCCACTGTTAAAACGGGATTTAGACTCGTAATAGGGTCTTGAAAAATCATCGACATTTCATTACCTCTGACATTCCGCATTTCCTTTTCTGAAATCCCTATTAAATCACGCCCATTAAAACGAATTACTCCGTTCGTTATTTTTCCTGGCGGAGATGGAATTAAACGCATGAGAGCAGTGGCAGTAACACTTTTTCCCGATCCAGACTCGCCAACAATTCCTAGCGTTTCCTTCTTATTTAATTGTAAATTAACTCCATTAACAGCTTTCATTGTAGAGCCACCACTCTTAAATTCTACTGTCAAGTTTTCTACATCTAGTAAACGTTCAGTCATGACGCCATCCCCTTTCATTAAACTTTCATTTTCGGATCTAATGCATCACGTAATCCATCTCCTAACAGGTTTATACCAAGGACTGTTAATAAAATACAGATACCTGAAAATGTCGCCATTTGAGGATTTAATACTAAAAAGTCTTTACCATCCTTTAAAATGCTACCCCATGAGGCTGTTGGAGGCTGTACCCCTAACCCTAAAAAGCTAAGTGCAGCCTCCGAAATAATAGCGCCTGCTGTACTCATCGTTCCATAGACAATCAATGGAGCTAAACAGTTGGGGAGTATATGACTAAAAATGATTCGTGAATGTGTAGCCCCTAAAGAATGCGTCACCTCAATAAACTCTTCTTCTTTTACACTTAAAACCTGACCACGAACAAGCCTAGCAAACCCCGGAATATTGGCTATACCAATAGCAACTATAACGTTTACAAGTCCTTGTCCTAATACTGTCATTAGCGTAATAGCTAATAAAATGAATGGAAAGGCGAAAAGGCCATCCATCGTGCGCATGATAATGGAATCACTACGCCCTCCAAAATATCCCGCAACAAGACCGAGTAATGTCCCAAACACAGCACCAAATAACACTGCTGCAATTCCGACAATCATAGATATTCGCGTTCCATAAACTAAACGACTAAACAAATCTCGACCATAGTTATCCGTTCCAAGCAAATGTCCTTCGGTATTCATGGGTAAAAATGATTTACCAACAGTCATTTCATTTGGTGGATGGGTTGCAATTAATGGAGCGAAGATAGCAACAATGGCCATCAAGGATACAATCACTAACCCAATAGTTGCTAATTTATTTTTAAGCAACTTTCGTAACAATGTATTTCTTTTTCTAGTTTCATTGACAACTGCTTGAGTCATTGTTATTTCTTCCCTCCATTCGATTCAAGATTGACCTTTGGATTCACAACCTTATACAACACATCAACGATTAAGTTAATAAGGACAAAGATAAAGGCAATGAAAATAACTGTACCTTGTACAACGACAAAGTCACGTTTATCTATCGCATCTACAATCAGTCGACCCATCCCAGGCCAGCTAAAAATCGTTTCTGTTAAAACGGCACCACCTAGTAAATTAGAAATTTGCATACCTAGTACCGTTAAGATTGGCGTTAAAGCATTTTTAAACGCATGCTTCCCAATAACCAAATATTCTTTTATGCCCTTAGAGCGTGCTGTTTTAATATAATCTTGTGAAATGACCTCTAGCATACTCGAACGTGTAATACGAGCGAAAGTCGCCATTGGAATTGTTGCTAAAGCAAAGGCTGGTAAAATTAAATGCTTTAAATATGACCAAAAACCTTCACTCATATTCCCCATTCCAGTCGCAGGGAACCAGCCAAGATTGACACTAAAGAATAAGACAAGCATGATTCCTAACCAAAAAATTGGCATGGATACTCCTACTAGTGACACAAGCATGACCACATAATCAATGATCGTATTTTGTTTTCTAGCTGCCAATATACCTGCTGGGATTCCAATTACGACAGCTATTAATAAGGCTGCTAGTGCAAGTACAACTGTATTTGGGAATCTTTCGATAATAAGTCCCAAAACAGACTCACTATAAGAATACGAATAACCCAAATTTAACTGCGCTAAGTCGCCTACATATGAAATAAATTGTGAAGGCATTGACTTATTTAATCCTAGTTCTTCTCTTAAATTCTCTACATCTTCCACACTAGCCTGGGGACCAAGCATGACAGAAGCCGGATCACCGGGAATCATTCGCGTAATAATAAATACGATGATACCCACTACTAACAGTGTTGGAATAAGGTTTACTAACCTTCTTAATATAAATGAGCCCATCTTATTAAGACCTCCTTTTCATTATTAGAATCAGTGGTTCATATTGTGAATAACTAAATACTACACCTAGCGATAATTATTTGTAAATATATTTTTTCTGAATTTTTTTAATTTTATATTTACTTCCTGTTTACAAATGTGCTACTTTTATTTCGAACCTACCATTTTTGAATCAACGGTTCATATTGTGAAACAAAATAAAGGAGGCTAGCACGGATGAAGAAAATAAACGTAAAAAAATCTTTCCTACTTTTCTTTTTAACTTTAATGATTGCTGTTTTAGCTGCTTGTGGTGGGAATACAGAAAAAAATGACTCATCAGATGAAAAAGATGGAGAAGTGACTTCTGGAGGCTCATTAAATGTTGGTCTTTCAGCGAATGCCAAAACGTTTGACCCGATCAAATATACGGGGGTTTATGAATCACAGGTAATGCGTCAAATGGGTGATACTTTAGTTGTGTATAACAAAGATCTGTCGGATATTATCCCCTCTTTAGCAACGGAATGGAAAGTATCAGATGATATGTTAGTGTATACGTTCCAATTACGTGAGGGAGTAAAATTCCAAAAGGGACAATACCAAGATGGTCGTGAGATGACAGCTGAAGATGTGAAATATTCATTAGAACGTTCTGCTAAGGAATCGGCTATGAATCGGCTTAGTGGCGTGACAGAGGTTAAGGTACTATCTGATTATGAAGTAGAGATTCACTTAGCTACTCCTAATGCTGCCCTACTTGCTATGCTAACTGATGCTGGGAATATCATTATTCCAAAAGAAGAGATTGAAGGATGGGGCGATAAATTTTCTGAGCATTTCGTTGGTACCGGTCCATTCCAGCTAACTGAATGGAAAAAAGACCAGGAAGTAAAACTGGCACGCCATGAAAATTATTGGGGAGACAAGCCAAATCTCGACCATTTAACAATGAAATTTATATCCGACCAGAATATGATGACCAATGCATTACGTTCAGGTGATATTGATATCGCGATGGACGTAAAAGGCCAAAATCGAGAAATTATCAATCAAGATAGTAATCTTGAGCTGTTAACAAATCCGGGCTTATCCATTGTTTACCTGGATCTCAACAATAAAGTAGGTCCAACTGCTGACAAGCGTGTACGTGAAGCCATTTATATGGCAACAAATGTTGAGGAAATCATTTCAGGTGTTAATCAATGGGGTGGTGGTGATGTTTCCTATTTACCATTACCTCCAGGTTCTTGGGGCTATGATAAATCCTTAGTCGATATGGTACCGAAATATAATCCTGAAGAAGCTAAAAAATTATTAGCGGATGCCGGCTATGCTGACGGCTTCAAAACAGAAATTTACGTATCAGAGGCACGTGTTCCTTACGCAACGATTTTCCAAAGTCAATTGAAGAAAAATTTAAATATAGATGTTGAAATTAAAGTCCTTGAATGGGGTACTTACAGTGATACAGTAGCAAAGGGCAATGCTCCAATGAATATTGGTGGGTGGACTTGGTATCCAGATCCATATTTCTTCCTCTATCAATTATTCCACACAAATCAAATCGGAGCGTTAGGTAATGGTAAAGGCTACAGCAATCCAGAGGTTGATAAATTATTGGAGCGTGCTGTATCCGAAACAGTCGTACAAGAAGAACGAGCAAAATTATACCAAGAGGCATTAAAACTAATACTAGCGGATGTTCCTCGTATCGAATTAGAAGCAACGCAAACTGTTGCAGGCGTAAATAAACATGTACAGGGCTTTGAAGTTTCAGCTGATAACTCTGTTCAAATTGTTCATCCAAATGGTACGAACGTATCCATTTCAAAATAACTCAACTAGAAAAGTGGAGATTCTTGTCTCCGCTTTTCTCTTCATAAGGAGAGATCTGATCCGATGACTCGATATATAAATGGGCTTGTCTTTAACTCTGACACGCGTAGCTTTGATAAACAGTCATTCCAAGTGCAAGGAGAATATTTCGAACAAGCTACACATACTGCCGAGAATGAAATAAATTTAGATGGCTATTATATTACTCCTGGCCTTATCGATAGTTGTTCACAAATTGGTTTAGCTGAAATTGGCATTCGATGGGAAGGTGATGATAGCTATGAATTTGATTCGCACTTACAATATTCAGTTATTGATGGCATTTACCCCTTTGATGGTGCCTTTCAAAAGTCTGTCTCACATGGGGTTACAGCATCGCATATTGTTCCTTCTCCCAAAAGCTTAATTGGTGCCAAAACGGCTATCATTCATCATACACATACAACGGTAGATGAAATGATGATTGCAAAAGATGTTGCATATTCCTTTTCTATCGGGCACCAAGCAAAAAGTACATTTTTTGCTGAAAAGAAAAAGCCATTGACTCGTATGGGCATTGCTAAAATCTTAAGGGACACACTCCAACAAATTCAACAACAGGAACCTTCCATCCATAAAATTGTTGTACGGGCCCATAAAGCTGTCGATATTGAATTAATTCATCGACTACAACAAGAATTTAACAATGCTTTTGACTTTCATATTATTCATGGCACGGAAATTCCTCTTGTTGAAGAGACAGCTTTCCATACGGTTATTGCTGGGCCGACATTCCGTTATATTGAGCATAATGAGATGATGGAGCTTTCACCAAAACTGTATCGTCAGCTATTCACTCAAACAATTCCATTTGTTTTTTGTACAGATCATCCAGTTAGTAGCACATCCCATCTAACATTAGAAGGTTGTTTAGCTGTAAGAGAAGGTATGTCACGCTCCGATGTTCTCTATACATTGACAACGGGCGCTGCTAACTTCCTTGGCATTGCCCATAAAACTGGTGCTATTCGTGATGGCCTTTATGCTGATTTTGTAATCTGGGATAAACATCCATTAAATTTAGATGCACAGGTTATCGCTACTTTTATTAAAGGGGAAAAAGTTTATGCAACGGAAGAAGGTATGTCAAAATGAACATTTATCATCATGCAACGTTTCTCACAGTTAATGAACAAAATGATATTTTTGAACAGCTATGGGTTGAAGACGGACGCATTGTTTATGTAGGGCCAGCCAAAGAAATCCCCCCTTATGCGCACTTAATCGATCTACAGGGAGCATATGTCACACCAGGATTAATTGATATCCATGCACATGTAGGAACATGGGCAGAAGTAACTGAAGATATTAATGATGCTAATGAATATAGCGAACCATTTACGCCGCTTATGCATGCTTTAGACAGTGTTGATATTCGCCATTTCTCCTTTCAACATGCCCTTGAAGGTGGCGTGACAACTGTACAAACTGGTCCGGGTAGTGCCAATGTTATTGGTGGTATTTGGAGTATCCTGAAAACAGCAGGTCCCACTCTCGCTTCTCGCGTCCTAGTAGAACGAAGTGGATTAAAAGGAGCCTTAGGGGAAAATCCAAAGAACGTCTTTGGCAATCAATATAAACGAAAGCCAATGACCCGTATGGCGATTGCTCAGCTGCTACGGGATGGCTTCCAACGGGCTAGTCTGCTGAATGAACAGGAGCAAGCTGAAGAGGTATCCCAAAATTCCGAATTACGACCATTTATTGAGGTACTCCGTGGAGAAATGCCCCTTCGTCTTCATTGCCATAGAGCAGATGATATTATGACCGCTATACGAATTGCCAAAGAATTTAATGTGAAGCTCCATTTAGAGCATTGTACAGAAGGCTATCTTATTATTGATGCAGTAAAAAATAGTGGATTCCATGCAACACTTGGTCCCTATATGTTAACCCCATCTAAATATGAAACCCGGCATTCTACACCAGCTATTGCTGCGATATTTAAGGAGCATAGTATTCCTTTTGCTATCATGACAGATCATCCCTTTGTACCCATTCAGTACTTAAAGTATTGCGCCTCTGAAGCAATTCGTTATGGGTTAGATGAACAAACAGCTTTAAAAAGCATTACGATACATGCCGCTAAGCTTGTACAGCTTGATCATCGAATTGGTAGTCTTGAGGAAGGTAAAGATGCTGATTTTGTTGTGTGGTCTCACCCTATTTTTGAAACCGAAGCGAAAGTACTACAAACATATGTAAACGGAGAAAAATATTTTGAAGCGGAGGAAGCACAATGGAACACTCAAAAATTGCCATTGTAACTATTGGTCAAGCTCCTCGTAAAGATATGGCGGAGGATATTCAGCATTTAAGACAAGATGGCCTCCATGTTCATGAATTTGGTGTCCTTGATTCCCTATCACCATCTGAAATTGCAGCGCTATCTCCCTCACAGGAAGACACTGATGTTTTAGTGACTCTCCTGACAAATGGTCAGCAGGTAAGGTTAAGTAAAGCAAAGCTCATGCCTTATATTCAGCAATGCCTTCATGATCTCCATGGCTTTACTTGGATTTTACTAATGTGTACAGGCGATTTTACCAATAAACTATCCTTTAAAAATCTTTTACTCCCGGATCGTATGATGACTAATTTAGTGAAAGGCCTTCATACGGAATTAACCATTGGTTTAATAGGCCCTGAGCCTGATCAACAAATAACGGTTGCAGAAAAATGGCAAAAAGCGCATTTTGACGTGAACTTCTCAGCAAGTTCACCTTATTACTTTAATGCACACGATTTATTAGCAAAGGCACAGCAATTAGAATATGAGGGTGCTGATTTGCTCATTCTTGATTGTATGGGCTATTCCACGCCGATGAAAAAAATGATTAAACATCAACTGAATATACCTGTCATCGTCCCACGTGAAGCTGTTTTTACTATATTAAAGGCAATATGTTAATATCCTCTACTGAGGTGATTGATTTTCACTGAGAGTGGCGACACTCAAAGTGAAAATCAATCCCCATTAGACTCTCTTATTGAAATAAGGTAGCTGCTCCACAAATGACTTCGTTTCCTCATCTCCATACTCATGAACTAATGCATAAATTTTCATCAATCTTAAATCAATTTCATCATTTTCTCTATCTAAGTGATATTGGATATACGGTAACTGTGCACGCCACGCATTGGAAATTTCTAGCAATTGCATTTGCTGAAAAATTTTCTCAAAAACATCTAATGCTTGTCGATCCACATTCAGTTCAAAATTCCAAGGCCCTGCATATGGATTCGTATAATAGGTTCTATTGGCAAGTGAAAAATATACACGCTGACGATCCATCATTACGATTCACTCCTTTTCCCATAGTATGGAGAGAATGATGTTGTTTTATTCTTTGGAATGTCAAACTTCCTTCACAATTAAAATGCCCATATCACTTATAATAAGTATGATGAACAAAGAACGGAGTGAGTATGATGAGTTTAACTACGCTCTTAATCGTCGCAATCATCATCGTTATTATTATCACTATTGCGACAGTTATCAGTGTCAACCGTGCCTATGCTTTTAAACATACCGTTGATGAAAAACCTAAACAAAGCTATCATCAAGAGGAGAACTAGCAAGTCATTCATTATTTATAAATTTTATTAATTGAATTTGGAGTGAAAGCAATGGGTGTACCATTACCAATTATTATTATGATTGCTATGATGATGTTAATGTTCGGTCTTTCTGTCATTTTCATTATCAAGAAAAAAAATACTATCTTTACGCAAACAATTGACGTAAAGCCAGAACAATTTACATCGCAACAAGAGGAAGAACAACGATGAAATATCCCTTTATTTGGCTCATTAAGTTTTACAGAAAATACATCTCACCTATGACGCCACCTACTTGTCGTTTCCATCCCACATGTTCTTCTTATGGCCTCGAAGCTTTTCAAAAGCATGGGGCGCTAAAAGGTTTTATTCTAACTATTACACGTATATCCAAATGCCATCCTTTTCATCCTGGTGGCTTTGATCCAGTGCCAGAAAAATGGCCTTCGAAAAAGAATTAATTTTCGGAGGTCATTTTTTCTTGTACTTTTTGAAGTTGTGCGTTATTATAATAACTGTTCTAAAAAATAAATCGTAATGGTTACTATTTAAGAAAGGGATTATATTATATGAAAAAAGTTTATGTATTATTGCTAGTCACAGTTCTTGCCCTGTTTACCGCTGCTTGCGGAGATCAATCATCTACTTCCCCAAAATCTTCTAATGAGACGGATAAATTAACAATTTATACTACTGTTTATCCTTTAAGCTATTTTGCACAGCGTATTGGCGGTGACTTTGTGGATGTTTCTTCTATTTATCCTGCGGGTGCTAATGAACATACATTTGAACCAACACAAAAGGATATGATGAAATTAGCAGATGCTACTATCTTTTTCTATATTGGCTTAGGACTTGAGGGCTTTGTTGAAAATGCTAAAAAGACTTTAGCCAATGAAGATGTCACAATGGTGGCAACTGCTGATGAGGTATCTGATGAAAAATTAGCTATCAGCACAGGTCATGTGCATGCTGAAGATGAACACCATGACCATGAGCATGCCACAACAGAAGAAGAACACGATCATGCAGAAGAAGATCACGGACATGACGACCATGAGCATGGAGATATCGACCCTCATGTTTGGCTGTCTCCAACAATTAGTCAGGATTTAGCACTTGCTATTAAAAACACGTTAGTTGAAAAAATGCCTGCACAAGAATCTACTTTTAATCAAAATTACGAGGCATTGGTAAAAGAATTACAAGATTTAGATGGTGAATTTAAAGCAATGGCTGATCAAGCACAAAATAAAACATTTTTTGTATCTCATGCAGCATTCGGCTATATTGCAGGTCAATACGGTCTAACACAAGTACCTATCGCTGGCTTAAATTCTCAAAATGAACCATCACAAAAAGAACTAACATCGATTGTTGATAAAGCTAATGAATTGCATATTCACTATATTTTATTTGAACAAAATGTCTCTTCTAAATTAGCAGAGGTCATTCAAAAAGAAGTTGGTGCAGAATCACTTGTATTGCATAATTTAAGTGTATTAACGGCCGACGATGAAAAAAATAAGGAAACTTACTTCACATTGATGAAGAAAAACATTCAAACATTAGATAAAGCTTTAAGCAGTCAATAATTGATTGAAAGAAGGAGGTGCCCCGAAACTGGATGGGACACCTCCTTTATTATGACGTATTTTTCTTGCGGCATTTGTTTTTCTGTTCGCTCAATCGATAGGAACCGCTTCGTTGTTTGGGACACTTGAATTTCTTTTGAATGAGGCACTAGGAAAGCCACCATACTTTCTACTAAAATCGTTGCCCATTCATTAACGTCAAAAGAATCTATAGTGTTTGAATCGTTCTGGTTTTGTGAAACAAATTTTGTAGGCTTTTCTATGAATGGTTTGTTGGCTAGCCTATTTTTGTCCATTATAGATATACCCTTATTTGGATTAAAACCTTCATGCAAAGGCGTTGTTACACTTTGTCTTTTTGTTACTTCCTGCATTTCAGAATATTTCTCACTTGTTGCAGCTGGAAAGCTTGCATAATCCCATGTATGATCCTGTGATAATTGGCGATCCGACACTAGGAAGTATTGATAACGTACTTCCCCCTTCCGGTCAGGTAATGGATCATCCCACGTCACATCGATATGATACCAATTATGATCAAGTTTCACTAATACCCAGGCATGGAGCTGCTCGCCCACTTTTCCAGGTACATATTGCACCTCAAAGCCCAGCATTTCTAGCATTCGAAAAAGCACTAATGCATATGCCTGACAGACTCCCTTATTTTCTGTCAGTAGCGTGTAAGGGGAATATTGACTTCCTTCTGTTTCTTTTGAATATTCCGCAGTTAGAACAATAAAATCATGTGCAGCCTGTAATTTTTGTATGTCGCTTAATCCTTGCATAGGTGCAATAATATCCGTCAATGTTTGCTCGACAATTGCTTCTTCTGTTTGTGAAAGATGATAGGTAAATGTAAAAGCAATAGCTATATTTTTGTTATAACCATCATACTTCCATTTAAAGCTAGAAATATTAGTATAAATATAAGAGTTTTGAATCGCACCTTTCGTAATGTCTGTTAGTTCATCTTTAATATCAGATATGTCACCAGTATAGTAAATAGAGAATTCCGTTGATAGCTGCATAACTTCTTTATTAATGAGAGATTGTAGTGTTTTAATTGAATCAGCAGTTGCTACATCATCTTTTTCATAGTTTGCAAAAACTTGCACATGACTCATTTGTAGAACAAATAATATAATGACAGCATTATATATATATTTCCTCATATGAGTCATTCTCCTTTACTAAATAGTTTATGCCTCTCCTTTTTTATTATGTTAATGAATGATTAATTTCATGCTAAAAGTTCAAATATTTACAAAATAAAAAGAAGCCTAGCGTACAAAAGGCTTCTTTTTTACGTGTATTTTATTGTAGTAATTTTCGTCTAAGCAGCTTATCTGCTCCGTTTCGTGGGAGACTGTTTGTTATAATAATTTCCTTTGGCAACTTATATTTAGCCAGCTTCTGTTGACAGAAAGCTTGTAAATGTTCGACAGATACTTGATCATTCAACACAACAAAAGCAACCGGTACTTGTCCCCATTGCTTATCATCGGCACCACATACACCCGCCTCCTTAACAGCTGGATGCATAAGCAGTACATTCTCTATTTCTGCGGGATATATATTTTCTCCACCAGAAATTATCAAATCTGCTCTGCGATCTATGACAAATAAATAACCATCTTCATCTAGATAGCCAATATCTCCCGTATACAACCAGCCATCTCGCGTGGCGCTTTTTTGTGCAAAACGGCCGATATAGCCAGGTGTAACATGGGGTCCTCTAATGCAAATTTCTCCTTCGCCTTGCGCGTTGGGTTCTACAATTTTGATTTGATTAAAAAATAAAGGCTTTCCGGCAGAGCCAATTTTCCGAATCGCATCCTCACTTGCTAATGTAGCTGTTTGTGAGGAGGTTTCCGTCATACCATATGTTTGAGCTACAGCTAAGTTTAACGTATGTGCTCGCGCTAAGTAGTCAGCTGGCACTGGTCCTCCACCAGCAAGCATTAATTTAAAATGGGAGGAAGCTTTAGCTTTATGTTGCTCTAACGTATGTAAAATTCTTTCCAACGTCACAGCTACAACTGACATATGCGTTACTTCACCATTCATAATATGATCCGTAATAGCTTCTACATCAAAATGATCATATAAATAGACTTGATTGCCATATAATAGTGAACGCACTAATATCGAAAATCCACTAATATGAAATAATGGAACAGCACATAGCCAAACATCGTCAGCCTGTAGGCCAATATTTAAAACCGAGGCCGTTGCACTAGCCTGATGGTTACCTACCGTTTGACGGACCCCCTTTGGAAAGCCTGTTGTCCCAGAGGTATACATAATTGTTGTTGTTTGATCCAAAGGCCATTCCTTTCCTATATCGAATGTACCTTCTTCCCCCTCTTCAATCGTTGAAAATAAATAATGAGCCGTATTTGCAGGCAACTTATTTACATCTTCATCCGCAATCAATACGGCAACTGCCTCAGAATCCGCTAACTGGTAGCCAAGTTCATCCTGTGACAACCTACGATTTAGCATAACCATCTCACATTGTAGATGCATGCAAGCATACATGGTAATTACAAGCTCTGGTTTACTTGGCCCCATGATGGCAATCCGATCACCCCGCTTTATACCCAGTCCCACTAATTGGCGAGCACGCTTACTAGATAAATCATTCAACTCTAAAAAAGTCCAACTTTGTTCTTTATAAGTTAATGCCTTACGTAACGGTGTTAAATAGGCACGCTGTATAATCCAATTCGGATACATATTTGTCACTCCAATCACCCTACATCTTAACGCTTTACCCTAGCGCTTGTCTATTCGTGATGCATTTGCTTTTAAAACGCTATAATTTTGTTTTATCCGTCACTTTTCTTCTATCCACCACTCCCAATTTCCCAGGCATACAAAAAAGCTCGTATCTCTAATAGATACGAGCTTTACAAGCACCCTAGCTAATAAATCAAGGGAATCTTGGGAATTGGCCAAAGTCTGGTTGACGTTTTTCTTTGAAAGCGTCGCGACCTTCTTTTGCTTCATCTGTTGTGTAGTAAAGAAGTGTAGCGTCACCAGCCATTTGTTGAAGACCTGCTAAGCCGTCTGTATCTGCATTCATCGCTGCTTTTAAGAAGCGCAATGCAGTTGGTGACATTTGTAGCATTTCTTCACACCATTGAACAGTTTCATCTTCTAATTGGTCATAAGGAACCACTGTATTAACTAAGCCCATATCAAGCGCTTGTTGTGCATCGTATTGACGGCAAAGGTACCAAATTTCACGAGCCTTTTTATGTCCAATAATACGAGCAAGATAGCCTGAGCCGTAACCAGCATCAAATGACCCTACTTTTGGACCTGTTTGTCCAAAGCGAGCGTTGTCAGCAGCAATTGTTAAATCACAAACAACATGTAATACGTGTCCTCCACCAATTGCATAGCCTGCAACCATTGCCACTACAGGTTTAGGAATTACACGGATTAAACGTTGTAAATCAAGAACGTTTAGACGTGGGATTTCATCGTCTCCTACGTAGCCACCATGACCACGAACTTTTTGATCTCCGCCTGAGCAGAAGGCATGTTCACCTTCACCTGTTAAAATAATTACACCGATATTTTTATCATCGCGTGCACGTGAAAATGCATCAATCATTTCCATAACCGTTTTTGGGCGGAATGCATTACGCACTTCTGGACGATTAATCGTAATTTTTGCGATTCCGTTATAGAACTCATACTTAATATCTTCATAAGTATGTAATGAAGTCCATTGACGTGTCATTGAATTGCCTCCTATATTCTAAATTCGTCTCGTTATTATCGAGGCGCTAACGTAACAAGTATAATATTACGTTATATACTCCTCTACTATTGTAGCAAACTCAGCGGGATTTTCCACATGAATTGCATGTCCAGCATCAATTACTGTCATATGCCTAACAGTTTTTAATAGCGCTTTCATTTCTAGTGCAATTTTACAAAATTTCTCATCTAATGAACCCGTAATCAGTAGCACAGGTATTTCTAGTTGGTCCAAGTGGTGCCAATTTGAAGGCTGGGTTCCTGTTCCAACCCCTCTTAAGCTACCAGCCAATCCTTCTTCCCTCTGTGAAAGTCTTTCTGCACGAATAGCCTTTCGCACAGTGTCAGGAAGATGACGCTGTGATGCAAAAAGCGGTATATTCTCCCATGCATTCACAAAAGAGACTAACCCATTAGTGATGATTTTTTGTGCTAAAATGTCATCTCTCTCACTACGTTCACGTCTTTCCTCTATTGTTCGTAAACCGGGAGATGCACTTTCTAAAATAAGCTTTTGAATACGTTCAGGAAACGCAATGGCATAAGATAATGCAATTCTGCCTCCCATTGAATAGCCCAACAATGTAAACTTCTCCATATGGAGCTGACAAAACAATTCCTCTAAGTCCTGTAATTGTTCCTCTATTGAAAAACGCTTAATTTGCTCTGGAGTAGCTGTTTGCCCATGCCCAATTAAATCAATCGCAATAACACGGACATCCGGAAGAGCTCGTGCCAGATTGCACCAGGTAGCCGTGCTTCCCGTAAATCCATGTAAAGCAACTAATGTATGGCTACCGTTTTCATTCCATATGTCCACATGGGTTTTAAGTCCTCGGATTAATAAGCTCTTCATGCTTTAAACTCCGCATTAATACGATTCCATAACGCTCGATGAGCCTGAACGTTCTCTGCTCTATCAGTAAATATTTCAATTAAGCGTAAAGGTCGTTTTTTGTCAGATGAAAACTTCTCTGATAATTCAGAGATAGTATCTACTCGTATATAATCCATATTATACATATGGGCAATATTATGGAATTCAAGTGCCGTCGGTGTGCCAAAAAGATCCTCGTAATGGGCTTCTACTGTTGATTGAGGTAAATATGAAAAAATACCTCCACCATCATTATTCATTACAATAATGGTTAAGTTACATTCTTGGTATCTAGAAGCAATCAGCCCATTCACATCATGTAGAAAGGCTAAATCACCAATCAATAAATAGGTTTCTCGGTCATTTCCTTCACTAAAGCCCAATGCTGTAGATACTACTCCATCAATCCCATTCGTCCCACGATTCGCAAAGAAACGTATATCCTTCGGTGTTGCTAATAAAAATGTATCAATATCACGCACTGGCATACTACTGCTAACGAATATATCGCTACCATCAGGAATCATTTTCAGTAAACGACTGACCATTGCACCTTCATCTTTTTCTATCTCTGAATACTGTTCAATATAAGTAGCAGCCAACTGATTGGCTTTTTGCCATTCGGCTAAGTATGCTTCCTCAAATGCCGTGTTAGTAATGGCTAATTGTGTTAACCATTGATCGATTTTTGCATGAATAAAATGTGTAGATACGCCAGTAGCATCTCTAAACATAGGATCTTCATCAATAATGACATAAGCATTTGGCTCTGTTTTTGTAATAAATTGCATGATAAATTTTGAAACAGGCTGTGCCCCTATACGTAAAACTGTATCCGGCTGAACAAGTGCCTTAAAATCCTCACTCTTCATAATGGCATCGTAGGTAGTCACGAGATATGGTAAGCAATCCTCTGGTACAGTTGCACGCATATTTGACAAGCTTTCTACTATGACTGGCCATTTCAACTGACGTACAAATTCCCAGACAAACGCTAGGTCCGTGCCAAGTGCTAATTCTCCAACAATAATAAAGCCTCTTTTAGTCGACGTTAAAATAGAGGAAAGTTCCTGCATAGCAGCGCTTGTTGGGATTAATTGTCCCATGCTGCTATGTTTAAATGTCATGGTTGGCAATTCATCCTGTAAATCAATTAATAAAGGCTCTCGGAAAGGAACATTCATATGCACTGGTCCAAAAGGTGCACTGGTAGCAATTGCTACTGCTCGTGCAATATGACGTTCGATAAAAGGCAATGTAGGAGCAGCGCCATCTGCTAATGGAAAATCTACACTCCATTTCACATGTGAACCATATAAATGAGGCTGATTAATTGCCTGCGGTGCACCTACCTCTCGTAATTCATGTGGTCGATCAGCCGTGATGACAATTAGCGGCACACGAGCATAGTTTGCCTCAACAATTGCAGGAAAGTAGTTTGCTGCTGCTGTACCGGATGTACATAAGAGAACAACAGGTTTAGCAGTAGCTTTCGCAAGCCCTAAAGCAAAGAAAGCAGCTGAGCGTTCATCTACTTGACGATACATTTTTATTTGTTTTGTAGAAGCGACCGCGTAGGCAAGAGGCGTTGAACGTGATCCTGGACTAACGACAACAGTTTCTACCCCAGCTTGTACTAACGACGCGACCATTTTATAAACATAATCTGTTAGAATTTTCCGTTCACTCATGTAATTGTCCTCCTAGCGCACGAAGCATTGGACGGAATTTTACTAATGTTTCATCATATTCAGATTGTGGTTCTGAATCTGCTACAATTCCGCCACCGGCATATAAATAAGCCTTATCATGAAGCAATGCAGCTGACCGTATCGCGACTGCAAATTCTCCATTTCCCTCTGCATCTAACCAGCCAATTGGTGCAGCATACAAGCCTCGATTCATCGGTTCATACTTACGAATAGCTGCCAATGCCTCCATACGTGGTACGCCTCCTAATGCTGGAGTAGGATGTAAAGTTTTTGTGAGCTGTAATATCGTAGCATCCTTATTGAGCTGTCCTTCGACAGGTGTATATAAATGTTGAATATCTCGTATTTTTAATAGACGTGGACTTTCAGGAAGGGTGATATCCACACAATTTTTTCGGAATGTGTCTGCAATCATATCGACAACATATTGGTGTTCCCCTCCGTTTTTTGGATCCTGTAACAAGCTTTGTCCATAAGCCTCGTCTTCTTCTGCTGTTTTTCCTCGCTTAATTGAACCAGCAACACATGAAGAAAATGCTCGACCACCCTCCACTTTTACAAGGCGCTCAGGTGATGCTCCGAAGAACAATAGATTTTCATGCTCTAAGCCGAACAAATAACTTTCTGGTTGTTCATGGATAATTTGCGACAGCACTTGTGGAGCAGTTACTTGCTCTTTAAATTGCAGTGCAAGTGATCGTGCAATAACAACCTTATCCGCTTTCTTTTGCTTAATTAATGCTGTCACTTGGTCAATAGAAGCTAAATAAGGGTCTTTATAAGGCTCAAAGTAGCTTGATATTTCAGGCTTTGAATACGTTTTCACTTCCTTCACCTGTGCGGCATGAACTAAATGATCTCGCTCTTTTCTCAATGCCTCAAACTGAGCCTCACCATCCCGATCCTGTGTCAGAAGATGAATGCTCACATATGCCTTATCATCTCGTATGACAAGCTGAAAAGTCGCTAATGCAAAATAAGCCTCTGGAAAACCCGTCCATTCCCCAGCAACATTATTTTGTGGATCAAATGTAAAGCCCCCGAACAAAATAGGTTGGAGCTCGCTTTGTCCTTTCAGACAGTTCTTTGTTAAACCCTTCCATTCAGCTTCTACAGCATCAAAACGATCATTTTTTTTATTATTTTGAATGGTATGGGCATGTCCTAGCCCAACTAATGTCATTGTTTTTTCTCTATTTTGCCAATAAAATCGTTCACCTTTATAGCACTCTTCACCTGCTGCATAAAATGCTAATGCAGATAGGTGACTCACTTCCATTGTTTCCATATAAAAATGAAGGCTTTGGCCCAAAGAGTCCACTTCTACTTCTGTGGCTTGGTACCACTTCTGTTGCATGAAAATTACCTCCGTTGTTGCAGTGTACATAATAAATGATGGCGAAAATACATCATTTTTGGAGCTGGCAACCGTGTCATTCGTACTGTTGCTATCCACCCTATTTTTATTTTCAGTTCATAAATGCATGTTCTATTGTATCACTTTTTTTCATTTTACAGTATGTAATAAGCTGTGAACCTACCCATTTTCTCAATCTTCGTTTAAAATAAGAAGAGTCGACAACATTTGAAGGAGAGAAAGACCTTATGACCAAAGTCATTGAAGCTGATAGGGGTTTTAAAGTTTGGTGGCATTTAACACGTCCACATACTTTAACCGCTTCATTTGTTCCAGTATTCCTAGGAACAGCAATTGCACTAGCAATTGAAAAAGAAACAATTGATTTTGGACTATTTTTTGCTATGCTCATTGCAAGTATGCTTATTCAAGCAGCAACGAATATGTTCAATGAATATTATGATTACAAATTAGGATTAGATAACGAGCATTCTGTCGGAATTGGCGGAACGATTGTCCGTCATGGTGTACAACCAAAAACGATTATGATGATTGCGCTAAGCTTTTATGCTATTGCCGTGCTACTTGGCATTTACATATGTGCCTCCACATCATGGTGGTTAGCTGCTGTCGGACTAGTTTGTATGCTGATTGGTTTCTTATATACAGGTGGGCCATATCCAATCGCCTATTCACCTTTTGGAGAAATTATTTCTGGGGCAGTAATGGGGATGGGAATCGTTTTGATTGCTTTCTATATTCAAACGCTTACAGTAACATTGGATGCCGTCTTACTTTCCGTTCCAAGTATGATTTTAGTTGGTGCTATTATGCTATCCAATAATATTCGTGATATTGTTGGCGATACAGAAGGTGGACGCAAAACATTGGCTATTTTGGTAGGACGTGATAATGCAATCTCCGTGCTATCAGGATTTTTTATCGTTTCATACTTATGGGTGATCGCCCTTGTTGCAATTGATGGCATTACTTTTTGGGCTTTGATTATTTTCTTAAGTATCCCTAAACCATTACGTGCCATTCAAATATTCAGAGATAAAAAAGAAGCCAAAGAAGTGATGCCTGCGATGAAATATACAGCGCAAACGAATACAATCTTCGGCTTCCTATTAGGAATTGGTTTGTTAATGGATTATTTCTTTTAAAATGCGGCAGCCTTATCGGGTTGCTGCTTTTTTTACATACCGTATGAAATTTTGACTAGCGATGCCATGTACCTCTTCCTCTGAAAAGCGAGTTCGTAATGCCTCTAATAAATTTTGAGCCTCTCCCGCATGAGCTAATCCTTTTACGGTCATATCTATGCCATCAAAATCTGAGCCCAACCCTATATGCTCGACACCTACTAAATTGGCTAAATGCTCCACATGATTTACCAATTGTTCTAGTGTTGCATCTTGACCACCAATAAAGAGTGGATAATAAACAACATGGATATGCCCTCCATGTTTTACAAGGGCCTTCGCTTGTGCATCAGTTAAATTGCGAGGATGATCACATAATGCTCGTGCATTACTATGACTAGCGATAATATGCTTTGCTAACGGTAACACATCCCAAAAGCTTTGTTCGTTTAAATGGGAGACATCAATAATAATATCACGGTCATTTAATAGTTGAATGACTTCTTTACCAAATGATTTCAATCCAAGACTTGCATCTTGTTCCGCTCCATGGGCAACAGCATTTTCTTCATTCCACGTTAAACCGACTAATTTGACACCTGCATCAAGTACAGCAATTAGCTTTGTTAAATCATCGCAAATTGCGCTACAACCTTCTAAGCTTAAGATAGCTCCTATTTCATGGGGAGCCAATTGTTCTAACTGTGCCCAATCTGTAATATGCACCATGCCCTCTGTTTGTAATACGTGGGTATGAAATGCTTCCATTTGGCGAATGACTTCAAGAAATTGTTGGTTTTGAGGGATTGCTGGGTCAATAAAGATGGCGAATACTTGAGCTTTAATTTGCCCTAACTGCAGTCTTTTTTGATTGACGTGTATACGCACATCCTCTGCAAAACTAGCCGCTTCAAGCGTTGTTAATTTCAAAAGTGCATCACAATGTAAATCAATAATGTTCATCTTCTCACCTCTACAGCTATTATACTGCTTTAGCAAGGAAAATACTTACTGATTTTTATCCTGTGGTGTATCAGAAGAACCAAATTCTTCAAGCTCTATAAAATCATCTGATCTTGGTGTTGAAGAAAGCACATCCTCCTCCACTGGTCGTAAATGATCCTCTTTCTTTTCCGCATGCTCAACACATGTCAGAGCTTGCGGCATAGCCTCTAAACGTCCAATTGGAATCTCTTTACCACAGACAGTACATTTGCCATATGTTCCGTCAGCCATTGCTTGAAGAGCTTCTTTTATTTCCTCTGCATTGTCGCCACGATGCTCATCAATAGCCATTTCTGTAAGCTGATCTGTTAAATCACTGGCATTATCAGCTGGATGATTATCATAATTTGATAGCTCTGTCGCTTGGGGACGCTCTGATTCATCTATTCGCTTTTCGATTTCTTGTAATTCTTGCTCCAATTGTCTTTTTAATTTTTGCATAACTTGTTGATCCAAAAAAATCTCCTCCTTATGCTTTCATTTTTTCCTAATTTATTGTTTCTAAAACATCAGCATAAGGAAGGTTTATTTATTTACTCGTATAAGCTACGATTGCATCGTGTAAAAACTGCGCAGCTCCCACTACACTACGCTCGTCGTAATAAGCGGTGAAACGTTCATCTGCTATATACATTTGAGCGAGTCCTGCATGTGCCTCTTTAGAATATTCTTTCCATGAAAAGCTCAACCATCGTTTATGGAGCTCTGCGACTTCCATTGCAATATCACTTGTTGCGTCTCCCAACTCCATTGCTTCTGTTAAACGTTCAAACATTTGCTGCTCCAATTGCTGCATTGCCTGAAATTGTTCCTCTGTCATATTCATGAGCTTAGCATTGGAAGCATCTACCGTTTTATCTCCATATTTGGAACGAATTTCTTGACCATATTTATTTTCATTATCCTCGATTAGCTTTTCTTTAAATCCATTAAATTTTTCTTCATTTGACATAGGTCTTTCCCCCTCAATTGATAATATCGTTTTTTCTACCGTCTGTAAGATCGTCTCAAGCTGTTCTTTACGTTTAAGCAGAGCAGCTTTGTGTGACTTTAGCGCCTCGGAATGTTGAAAATGAGGAGCTTGAATAATATCCTGAATAGTTGCTAGCTTCATATCCAATGCTCGGTAAAATAAAATCTGCTGCAGCAAATCGACTTCAGATTGACCGTAAAATCGATAGCCTGCCTCATTGGTTCTAGCTGGTTTTAGTAACCCAATTTCATCATAATACCGTAGAGTTCTCGTACTTACACCAGACAATTGGGCAAGCTCTTGAATTGTATATTCCATGTTTTCACCTCCATTACTGCTACTGTAAACTTTGACGCAACGTTAAGGTCAATAGGAAAAATAAATTTTTTCTCTTCCTATAATCATCCTGTCCGTTCATATAATTCCATAACTACCTATAAAACTATATTTTCCAACCGATATAAATAGTAAATATTTCATAGGAGGGTAATAGGATGAAATGTCCAAATTGTCAGCATGAGAATCTAAATGACAGTAAATTTTGCTCGGGTTGTGGTACTAAATTGACAAATACACCCTCAAAACAGGGTATCCCAACATGGGCCATTATCGTATTGTCCGTCTGTTTCATTGCAATTGGTGGGCTGGGCTATGCCTATTGGGATTTCTTCTCCAATAAAAAAAGTAATTCAGCCACTTACTCGGAAATAAATGACAATCAAAATTTAGAGACAAAGCAAGTTTCCTCTGAGGAACTGACGAAAAAGCAAGAAGCTCATGCACAGCAGGTTGATCGTGTCACTCTTATAAAGGAGATTCAGCAAAAGGTATTCACCATTCTAACTAACAATACGCAAGGTTCCGGCTTCCTCTATAAAAAAGGGGGGTATGTTATTACTAATGCGCATGTTGTCCAAGGTGAAGTCGAAGTAATGGTTCGAAATTCTATGGGTCAAGAATCACCTGGTACAGTAGTCGGTATATCTGATCGTTATGATATAGCTTTAATACATGTTCCTAGCTATCAAGACACAGCACCATTAGGTATTGAAACATCAGAATCACCTATTGGCTTAGAAGTCATTGCCTTTGGAAGTCCACAAGGCTTTGAAAATTCAGCCTCCATTGGCTATATAACAGGCAATAAACGGGATATGAAGCTTGAAAATTTTATATACAAACAAATATATCAGGTCGATGCACAAATTGATAAAGGCAGTAGTGGTGGTCCTTTGGTGGATGTCAATACAGGAAATGTAATTGGGATTAACTCACTACTTTACACAACCGAAACAAGCACACACTTCGCCTTCTCTATCCCTCTATACAGTATGGTAGACCAATTTGATGGGTGGATTGCTCAGCCTCTTTCTGCAAATGAGGTTCGTTCTGTTGCTAATCTATACGAAAGCAGTGAACAACCTGCTAGTCATACAGAAACTACTACTGAAGCAGACAATTTGTTAGCAGGGCAATTCGTGCAAGCATTCCGCCTATACTATGAAATGGCCCTTAATGAAGGTGATTTTTATTGGATTGCCGATATGCTTGCACCTAGTAGTTCTGCTTATAAAGAACTAGAAAAATATATAAATGAAATTGCGTATCAGGGCAATTACTTCTATTTTACAAACAACGAAGTGCTTGATGTACAATATTCGAATGGCCAATACTATGTTGATATGAATGAAACTTTTGATTTCTATGATGCCCAAGGTAATTATCAATTTTACGATCGGTATAAGACGTATACTGTAATCACAGATGAATACGGTGCTTATAAAATTGCCACTATTAAAATTCACTAATATCATCTTTTCTTGTACGATGAAAGCCATCGAGAGTAATTTCTCGATGGCTTTCGTCTAAATTACTATTGATATTTTCCATGCCACATTATTTGTCGATAATTTTCTTTATCCGTGTCACCCTCTGTATTAATTAATAATACTCTCGCATCGCAATTTAACTGTAACGAATCTTTTAATTGTCTATAACGATCATTTGTCATGATTTCATAAAAACAACCAAATGGAGCTGCTCCCGATTCTCCTGCTACAATGCGTGTATCGGTGTTCAATGGATTACCAAGGATACGCATTCCTGTTGCCGCTACTTCTTCCCCACAGCTAATGCTTACTTTCGTATAGGCTTTTAACACCTGCCACGCCTGAGGATTTGGTTCGCCACACGCAAGCCCTGCCATTATCGTTTGCATGTCGCCACCAACAGTTACAAATTCATTGGTCCCCGCTTTAAAGCTTTTATAATAACAATTAGCTACATGCGGCTCCACTAAAACAATCGTCAGTTCCTGCTCATAGTATTGTCCTAAAAAGGCAACTACTGCTGCTGCAAAAGACCCTACTCCAGCCTGTAAAAACACATGAGTCGGTGCTTGTTCTAACTCTTCAACAGCCTCTTGTATTAGAGTTGTATAGCCCTGCATAATCCATAATGGGATTTCCTCATAGCCATCCCACATTGTATCCTGAATTAAAACCCAATCATGCTCTTCAGCTAGCTGTGAAGTATAACGAACAGTATTATCATAATTCATTGCGGTGATTTCACCATAGGCTCCCTCATTGATAATGTTTTGTAATCGTTCCTTGGCGCTACCAGCAGGCATATAGATTCTAGCTTGAAAACCTAGCTCTCGAGCTGCCCAAGCTACCCCTCGACCATGGTTCCCATCAGTTGTTGAAATAAACGTTAACTCACCCAACTGATCTTTTATTTCTGATGACTTTAATTGTTCAAAGGAAAGATCTTCAATATCTTTATTGAGCATATTGGCAACATATTGTGCGATAGCATAAACGCCTCCTAGTACTTTAAAGGCATTCAAACCAAATCGAAACGATTCATCTTTTATCCAGATTTTTTCTACATCCATATAGGACGCCAATGATGCTAAATGATGGAGTGGTGTCTTTTCAAACTTCTCATATGTACGTTGGAATTGACTAACTTTCTTGACTTGTTCTAGTGTAAAATTCGAAAGCAAGGCTGTTATTTGTTCATCATTATCTTGCCCTACATAATGTTGATTAGGAACCCATTTTAATTTTTCATTCATATCTATCCCCCCCTCCCACATCTTAGTCTATCTCGCTAAAAAATACAAAACGCTCTTACGGAAATAAAAAAACTATACACTCATCTTATTTCGATGAATGTATAGCTTATCTATTAATTATTTCGCAAAGATTTCTTCTACTTGATCTAGCATAATATCAGCAGCTAGAATTCCTCCAGCTGTATTCCAAATGACATCATCTACTTTATGTGCATTACCTTTTTGGACAGCAGAAAGGTTTTTCCAAAGAGGATCTTGTGTCCACTCTTGTTCAGTTGCTAATGCTGAATCATCACCTGTTGGCATGTATGTGAAGTAGAAAATAACATCCCCATCCATTTGAGGAATTACTTCTTTCCCTACCTCTACAGCTAAGTTTCCTAGCTTTGCATTATCTTTAAATAAATCTGCTTGTGCTGGAACACGTTTAAATCCTAACGCATCAAAAATAATACCTGAGAATGAATCTGTGTAATAGATACGAGATTTATCTGCCATAAAGCGGACAAATGAAACTTCTTGGTTTGTTTGATCACCAAGTTTTTCTTTTAACGCTTGTAGCTTATCATCGTAAGCTGTTAACACTTCTTTACCTTTTGATTCTTGATTTACTGCTTTTGCGTATAACTCAAAGTTCTCTTTCCAATCACCACGTAGTGTTTCAGAGAACACGGTTGGCGCAATTTTGCTAAGTTTCGCATAATCTTTTTCTTGTCGTAATTTATTACCAATGATTAAATCTGGTTTTAATGAAGCAATTTTTTCTAAATTAATTTCATGTTCAATGCCGACTACTTCGACACCTTCCATCTGATCCTTAATATGATCATACCATGGATCACCTGTCCATGATTGTACCGCACCAACTGGCTTAATACCTAACGCTAAAAGCGCCTCTGTTCCTTCATTTGTTAAAACAACAATGCGCTTTGGTGTGTCTTTTACTTCAGTTGTTCCCATAGCATGTTCTACACTGTAAGTATTGCTTTCTTTTGAACTTTCTTCTTTCTTATCATCGTTAGAATTACCGCATGCTGCCAAAACAAAAATAGCAACAATAGCTAGCAAAACTAAGAGTTTTTGAAATTCTTTTTGCACCTTTTCTTCCCCCATTGTATATGATAAAATGTTTAAGCATAATTGACGAGAATGAAAATCAGTTTCATTTGTCTCTTAGAACGTTACTAATCTTATTGTATGAGCTTATCAGTGTCAATACATATTTTAATAATTATGAAAGAAAAGAGTATAGTTTAAACATGATTTTAAAAAATAATTATTCTAAAACGTTCGCTTTAATCTTAGGGGTTTTGCTATTACTTCTTTGCATGGGCATTAGTATTGTCTATGGCTATGCAAATACTTCTATTCAAACTACCCTTGAATCTTTTTTTCATTTTAACCATTCAAATGAGCATATCATTATTCAAAATGTTCGTATTCCAAGAGCACTTATAGCCAGTTGTGTTGGAGCATCGTTAGCGATTACGGGTGTACTTATGCAAACTTTAACGAAAAATCCTTTAGCTTCTCCTGGAATATTAGGGATAAATGCTGGAGCAGGGTTTGCCGTTGTCTTTGCCATGATTTTTTTCCATATTTCAGGTTTACAATCATTTGCATGGATCGCCTTTCTAGGTGCTGCCATCGCGGCACTAGCTGTTTATGCAATCAGTTTCTCCGGAAGAGATGCCGTAACACCCGTAAAAATTACTTTAGCAGGAGCTGCCATTAGTGCACTTTTTGCATCATTTACACAAGGGTTACTCGCTACAAATGAAGCAGAACTTGAGCAAGTATTGTTTTGGCTAGCTGGCTCTGTCCAAGGGCGAAAACTCGAAATTCTGCTCTCAGTTCTCCCATATTTAATCATCGGGTGGATAGCTGCTCTAATCATTTCCCCTAAAATGAATACTCTTGCGCTAGGAGATGATGTGGCTAGAGGACTTGGATTACGTATAGGGTTAATGAAAATAACTGTAGGTTTGATTGTTATTTTTTTAGCAGGGGGTGCTGTTGCTATCGCTGGCCCCATTGGTTTTATTGGCATTGTAGTTCCTCATTTTGCGCGTAAGTTTGTCGGCACAGATCATCGATGGCTTATTCCGATGGCTGCCATACTTGGAGGCATTTTATTATTGTTAGCAGATGTCGCAGCTCGATATATCATCATGCCACAAGAAGTACCAGTCGGAGTCATGACCGCAATGATTGGCGCGCCATTCTTTATTTACCTTGCGCGAAAAGGTGGAAAAAAATAATGAAAAACATACGAACAGTCCGTTTATTTCAGAAAAAAATATCTTTTTTATTAGATGTACAAGCTATGAAAAAATTACTAGTGATTAGCTTTTTAACACTCGCGGTTTTCTTTCTTAGCGCATCATTCGGTGATTCTTTTATTAGTCCTATTAAAGTTGTACAAACTCTCTTCGGCCAAGGCTCTGATTTTGATCAGTTGATCATTATTGATTTTCGAATGCCCCGAATTTTTATGGCCATGTTTACTGGCATGGCGCTAGCTGTAGCAGGGGCCGTTTTACAAGGAATCATTAAAAATCCACTGGCCTCTCCTGATATTATTGGAATATCTGCTGGGGGCGGTGCAGCTGTTGTTGGTTTCTTAGCCATTTTCAGTGATTCTAATCACTCTTTAACAGTCAGTATAGAATGGATGCCATTAGCAGGTTTTATTGGTGCGACTGTAGTTGGGTGTTTGGTTTACCTATTTGCATGGAAAGATGGTGTTACGCCCAATCGTCTTGTTTTAATCGGTATTAGTGTATCCGCATTGATGCAAGCCGTTACGACCATGCTAATGATTATTGGTCCAATCTATCAAGCAAGTGAAGCAAATAAGTGGATTACTGGGAGCGTCAAAAGCGCAGACTGGGATCAAGTTCAAATCGTTGTGCCCTTAATACTAATACTCCTACTTGTCACGTTCTTTACTACACGTCAGTTAAATGTACAAGAATTAGGTGATGATACAGCAGCAGGATTAGGACAATCCGTTCAAAAAACTCGTCTATATTTAATTCTTTTATGTTGCTGCTTAGTAGCAAGTGCCATTTCCTTTGCGGGGGCAATTGGATTTGTAGGGTTGATGGCCCCTCATATCGCACGTCGTATCGTTGGTTCATCGTTCGGAGTACTTGTGCCAACATCCGCAGCCATTGGAGCATTGCTCGTAATGGTTGCGGATATTATCGGTCGTACTGCGTTTAGCCCTTTAGAAGTGCCAGCTGGTGTCTTTACTGCTGCCATCGGTGCTCCTTATTTTATCTATTTATTATTTAGAAATCCTAATAAATAAAGGAGTCCATACAACATGACTGAATCCTTATTAACTAAATCCCTAACACTAAGTTATGGTGATTCCAATATTATCGAAGATCTCAATTTATCTATCCCTTTGAATGAAATTACTGTCTTAATTGGAGCGAACGGCTGTGGAAAATCTACACTTTTACGCTCTATTGCTCGATTATTAAAGCCCAAAAAAGGATCTGTGTTATTAGATGGCGAAGATATTTTTAAACTATCTACAAAGCAAGTAGCTAAAAACCTTTCTATACTTCCTCAATCACCAGTAGCACCAGAAGGCTTAACGGTCCTACAGCTCGTTAAACAAGGACGATTTCCTTATCAAAGTTGGCGCCAGCAATGGACGGAGAAGGACGAGGAAATTGTGCTAAACGCCTTAAAAGCAACAGGTACGGAGCAATTACGAGATAAACCAGTAGATGAGCTATCAGGTGGGCAACGTCAACGTGCATGGATTGCTATGACACTTGCTCAAGATACAGATATTATTCTTTTAGATGAGCCTACAACCTATTTAGATCTAACTCATCAAATAGAAGTGTTAGATTTATTATTTGAATTAAATCAACAGCAAAAGCGAACAATTATTATGGTCTTACATGATATAAACCTTGCTTGTCGTTATGCCGATCATATCATTACTGTACGTGATCGAGGAGTTTATCGCCAAGGTAAGCCTGAAGAGATCATGACGACAGAATTAGTTAGCCATGTATTTGATCTTGAATGTCAAATGACATCAGATCCAATCTTTGGAACACCTTTATGTATTCCTTATGGTAAAGGACGAAATATTACGTAAGTCTTCAAAAAACAACAAGCCTTCGCAGATTGATTATCTGGCGAAGGCTTTATTGTTACCTTTTCTTTTCAGTTCATAAAAAAAGTGCAGTAGATGTAAATTCATCTACTGCACTTAGTATGACCCGTACGGGATTC